>CAMDTB010000136.1 GCA_945907245.1 Rhizobium sp. Q54 | reverse complement strand
CGATCCAGCCGACCGCATCGCGGTTGCACGACGCGACAAGAAAGTCCTCGCGGCCCATCGCCGGCCGGGCCGGAAGATCGAAGGCAAGCTGCATGGTCAGCGGCGGGGAGAGACGTACCAGTCCCCGTCTCGCTGGGTCAGGTCGATGCCGTACTGCACCATTGCGGCGGTCAGTTGCTCCGGAGGCACGGCGGCAGTCATAGTCAGGACCGCCCGGTGGCTGGCGAGGCTGACGACGAGCGGATCCTTGATGATGGATGCCTGCCTGAGCCGTTCCTTCACCGTGATCAGCTGATTCAGCGAGGACAGGTCGAGGATCGCGATGATCGGCGTTTTCACCTGACCGGCCATGGCGTTGCGCTTCCAGCTGTAGGTGAGGTTGTCGCCGACGTCGCGGGCGGCCCGGATCAGCATGGCATCCACGGTCTCGCCCGGCAGCTGGGCGATCTCGATGCTGCTGCTCTGCTCGCCGGCGACACCGTATTGCCGGATGCTCACCATCAGCTTGGCCTGGCCGCCACCACCACGCAGTGTCGCGATGGGGACGATAATCTCACTGGTGCCGTAACGGCTGCCCAGCGCCTCGACCCAGGGTCCGCCGCCCTGCATCACCTCGCCGATGCTGGGACCCATGCCGAGTTCGCCCGCGCGCGGAAGCGTCAGCGACAGCAGGTTTTCCTGCCAGTCCTGGCGCGCCCAGGCGTTCCACCAGGCGTTCGACGCACTGAGCTGCGGCCCGCCATTGTCGAACACCGGCAGCACGATGATCGGGTTGGCCGGCGCTTCGGCGAACGGGATGTTGTAGCGGCCGAGCAGCGAGCGGATGCCGCCCGGGCTGAACGCAACGGTCACCTTGCCGATATAGCGCGTGCTGGAATAGCGCTCCTCGTCGAACTGCAGGCTTTGCACCAGCCGCGACACGCTGTTGCCGTCAAGTCTCGGCAACCTGCCCCGGTCTTCCTTCAGCGTCATGCGCCGCAGCAGCAGGTCGAGCGCGCGGGACTGGGCCTCGCCGATGGCGACGTTGCGGGCGGCGGCGGCTGTGGCTGCGGTGACGTCGACCGGGACTTCCCTGACCTCGAACGAATTGAAATAGGGGGCGGCCCGGACGGACGCGCCTCCTGCGATGACACCCACGCACAGCAGGATCGCGGCGACGGCGAGTGATTTCGGGCGCATGCCCCCTCCGAAAATTCTCATGGGCGTACTATACCAAGGCTGGCGGACGCGCCCCACACAATATGGGAGTCGATTTCGCGCCGACAAATCCGTAAGTTCGCGCCGAAACCGCCCCGGAACCCCAAGCCCCCTCGGATCCAACGTGACCCGCAACACCAAGCCACTCAGCTACAAGACCGCCGGCGTCGACATCGACGCGGGCAACGCGCTGGTCGACCGCATCAAGCCGCTGGCCGCTTCGACGCGCCGCGCCGGCTCGAACGCGGACCTGGGCGGCTTCGGCGCGTTTTTCGACCTCAAGGCGGCAGGCTACAAGGACCCGATCCTGGTCGCCTGCAATGACGGTGTCGGCACCAAGCTGAAGGTGGCCATCGACAGCAACCGTCACGACACGGTCGGCATCGACCTCGTGGCCATGAGCGTCAACGACCTGGTGGTCCAGGGCGCCGAGCCGCTGCTATTCCTCGACTATTTCGCCACCGACAAGCTGGACGTTGACGCGGCTGCCGCGGTCATCGCCGGCATCGCCGAGGGCTGCCGTCAGGCCGGCTGCGCCCTGATCGGCGGCGAGACCGCCGAGATGCCCGGCATGTATGCGGGCGACGACTACGACCTGGCGGGCTTCGCGGTCGGCGCCGTCGAGCGTGGCCAGCAGCTCACCGGCGTGGCGGTATCGGCCGGAGACATCGTGTTAGGACTGGCCTCCACTGGATTGCATTCAAACGGCTTTTCTCTCGCACGCAAGGTTGTCGAGCGCAGCGGCCTGTCCTATGCGGACCCGGCGCCGTTCGACCCCTCGCGCTCGCTGGGCGAGGCGCTGCTGACGCCGACCCGCATCTACGTGCCGAGCTGCCTCGCCGCCCTGCGCGACGGGGTTGTGCACGCCCTCGCCCACATCACCGGCGGTGGGCTGGTGGAAAACCTGCCGCGCGTGCTGCCCAAGGGCGTCTGCGCCGAGCTGGACCAGAACAGCTGGAGTCGTCCCGCCGTGTTCGGCTGGCTGCAGCACGAGGGCAACGTGCCCGAGGACGACATGGTGCGCACCTTCAACTGCGGCATCGGCATGGCCGTCGTCGTGCCCGCGGACAAGGCGGATGCAGCCGCCGCGATCTTCGAGGCCAATGGCGAGACCGTGTTCCGCATCGGCCGCATCCGCGAGCGCAAGGACGGCGAACCCGCCGTCAGCCTGATCTAGCCGCCGTGCGCTTCGCCACCCTGATCTCCGGCCGGGGCAGCAACATGCAGGCGCTGCTCGAGGCCTGCGCCGAGCCGGGCCATCCCGCGAAGCCTGCCATCGTCATCTCCAACAAGGCGGACGCCGCCGGCCTCGACGTTGCCAGGTCGCACGGCGTGCCAACCAGGGTCATCAGCCACAAGGATTATCCGTCGCGCCGCGATTTCGATGAGGCGCTGCATGGGGCCATCGTCGACAGCGGCGCGGAATTGATCTGCCTCGCGGGATTCATGCGGCTTCTGGAGGCGGATTTCGTCAACCGCTGGCGCGACCGCATCCTCAACATTCACCCGTCCCTGCTGCCCGCCTATCGCGGTCTGCACACGCATCAGAGAGTTTTGGAGGACGGCGTGCGGTTCTCCGGCTGCACGGTGCATTTCGTCCGTCCCGAGATGGACGAAGGCCCCATCGTGTTCCAGGCCTGCGTGCCGGTGCGCGAGGGCGACACCGAGGACAGCCTCGCCGGCCGCGTGCTGGCCTGGGAGCACAGGCTCTATCCCCTCGCCCTCAGGCTGATGGCCGAGGGCAAGCTGCGGGTCGAGGGCAACACGGTCCACATCGACGCGCCGCTGGCGCAGCAGGACGGGCTGATGAATCCGTGTCCTGAACCCGCCCAGGGGTAAGGGTAGCTGCTCCTTGTATGGAGAAGCGGCGCGTAGAGTACA
>CAMDTB010000135.1 GCA_945907245.1 Rhizobium sp. Q54 | reverse complement strand
GCAACGCCACCCCGTCAAAATCATCCCGCAAGCCGATCGCTGATCCCATGGTCACGCCCTCCAAATGCAGGACGCCATTGATTCAGACTTTCGTCAGTTTGGGAATCCCTGACGCGAGTCAGCCTCACCGCAGGTTGGTATAACACGCTCCAGTATTGCTTCTCATAGCGGGAATTCCCGGTAACCACGTAAGTCCGGGCGAGGCGGGTGAGTTCATCTGAACTGTTCCGCAGTTCAGCGGAAAGGGCTAGCGATTCCCGCTCGCGATCACTGGCTTCGCGCTGCGCATGGTTGCCGTCCTGGAGTTCGGAAAGGCAACCGAGCAGCCCCAACACCAGCAGGGCGGAGATAAGGGAAGCCGTACGGAAACGCGAGCGAAATTTCATCACTGATCCCTTCCGCTTAGCCCGGTGCGTGATCGCCATCAATTAATCGGCGGACGCTTGGTAGTGGGTATTGGCCTGCCCCTGAATGGTGCACCAGTTTAAATGTTAGTTTATTGTCGGCCGTTGCGCCAACGGTAGCGCGCCCGGTGTAGCCGTTGCGGGCTGCGAAGCCGGGCGTGCAGGGAGGTTATGTGCAGCTTCGGTCTACCAGCGGCATAGCCGTGACCCGGACTTCTGGAGCTTGAAGGCGACGCGCTCAGAGCGCCCCGAGGGTTCTGGGCGCTGCCTGAAGCCGATCGAGTAAATCAGCCGGAATCACCGGCTCCTTGCGTCGGGCCATAGGAAAACTTCTTCTTGCCCATTATGCCGCCCCAACACGGAATTCCTGACAGTCCCGGTGAGGGTGCACTGCAAACATTGATTTTTTCGTGCACACAAATGCGTTCGGCACCTTCCGTGATCTGGACATATTCGGCACATTGCAGGATCATCCGGTACCGGTCTCAGAGCGAACGAGGCGCCTTGTGCCGCCGGATCTGTGCTTCGAGAAAAAGACCGCTCCTCACGGCAGAATATAACTATATCCGACTGTCGACCTGCCATCCGGAACACTCCCATCTATTCGACAAGAGGCTAAATACTGTTACCTATTCATTTCCCGGTGAGTGGGGCGTGTCCCGCTGAGTGGGGCGTGTGGCTCACCTTTCGGCGGAATGTTTCGGGCAGGAACAGCAGGCCGACGACCAGCGTCATTATCGCAACCCCGATGGGATACCACAGCCCGGCATAGATGTTGCCCGTTGCAGCCACGGTGGCAAAGGCGATGGTTGGCAGGAAGCCGCCAAACCAGCCGTTGCCGATGTGGTAGGGCAGGCTGAGCGCCGAATAGCGGATGCGCGCCGGAAACAATTCGACCAGCAGGGCGGCGAGCGGGCCGTAAGTCATCGTCACCGGAACCAGCAATGCCACCAGGATCGCGATCACCAGCGGGATATTGAGCCGGGCCGGGTCGGCCTTCTCGGGATAGCCCGCAGCAGCCAGCGCGGCCGCGAGATCGGGCGGGTTGTCGGTCGATACGTCGAGCGATTGCTGGCCAATCGTCACGATTGCGTGAATGCCAGCGGCTCCGTCCTCGTTTTCATAGGGGATGCCCGCCTTGGCAAGCGCGGACTTGGCGATATCGCACCCGGTCGTGTCGAACTTCGTCTTGCCGATAGGATCAAACTGCACCGAACAACTGGCCGGATCGGCAAAGATTGTCACCGGGGCTTTGGTCTGTGCTTCCGCCAGTGCAGGGTTCGCTGCGGATGTCAGCGCCACGAACAGCGGATGTAGTGCCAGTACGCCCAGCGCCATGCCCGTCATGATCACCTTCTTGCGCCCGATCTTGTCGCTCAACCATCCGAAGAACAGGTAGAGCGGGGTGCCGATGGCCAAGCCCGCGGCGATTAGGATGTTTGTTGTCTCGGCATCTACCTTGAGTACGCGTTCGAGGTAGAAAAGCGCATAGAACTGCGCCGCGTACCAGATCACCGCCTGACCGGCGACCGCGCCGAACAGGGCGATCAGACCGATCCGCAGGTTACCCCAGGTGCCGAATGCCTCCGTCAGCGGGGCATCGGACGTGTGCCCTTCGTCCTTCATCTTCTGGAAGACCGGGCTTTCGCGCAATTGCAACCGGATCCACAGCGAGATTGCCAGTAGCACCGCCGACAGCAGGAATGGCACGCGCCAGCCCCAGTCGGCGAAGGTGTCGGGCGGCATGATCGCGCGCATCCCGATGACCAATAGCAGCGCGGCGAACAGACCAAGCGTGCTATTGGTCTGAATGAAGCTGGTGAACAGTCCGCGCCGGTCGTGCGGAGCGTGCTCGGCAACATAGATTGCCGCGCCGCCGTATTCTCCGCCGATCGCCAGACCCTGCAGCAGCCGCAGCGCGACGAGCAGCAGCGGCGCGGCTACGCCGATCGAGGCATAGGACGGCAGCAAGCCGACGCAGAATGTCGCCGCGCCCATGATCGTCATGGTGACGAGGAAGGTGTTCTTGCGCCCGACGATGTCGCCCACCCGGCCGAACACCAATGCGCCGAACGGCCGCACCGCGAAGCCCGCGGCAAAGGCGGCAAGTGCAAGGATGAACGAGGTCGTTTCGTTGACGCCGGAAAAAAACTGTGCCGAAATGTTCGAGGCAAGCAGTCCGTACAGGAAGAAGTCGTACCACTCGAACATCGTGCCCAGCGAACTGGCGACGATGACCTTGGCGTGCGACGTGACTATTTCACTGTCGGCGCTTGCGGCTATGCCTTGGCTCATGCCGTTTCCTTACGGTTACCCGACAGGTGACGGAAAGATCGGTCGACCAGAGTCTCCATGCCGGCAGTGAAGTAGTTTTCGCGGAAGAAATCTGCGCCGTGCACCTGCCCCTTCAGGAAGGTATCCAAGCTCAAAACCGTCGCGCGCCGGTCAGCGGCGAATACCGAGGGTCTGGGCTTACAATGGGTCTGAAGGGTCATAGGTGGTCGACCCTCTTGAGGCCCCGAGAATATTCGACGGCGCAGTTGAAACTGTTGTGGTGGGTGCAGCGCGACCAACTCGCGCAAGATAGGTCATTGATGCTCGATTCCATGACGACCATCGCCACTGATCCGGTTCGTCAACGGGTGATGCCGAAGGGCCATGGGCCGCATCCAGCTTTGCCAATTGCTCATATTCTTCGACGGCGATGATCACGAGCACGGTACGGTCGTATTTGGTAATGGCGACAGGCGCTGACCGAGCCATATCCACCAGTTCTCCAAATTTGTTTTTTGCCGCAGCCGCGGTGAATGATCGCATAAGAATCCTCGTGATGCGCCTAGCCCGAATTATTCATCAGCCGGGCTATTCCGGGTCGGCGAACGTAGCTTAACCTACTGATTTGGTGTAGAGAATAGGTGCTTAGACCACTCTCGAACACCGGACAGAAAGTGCCACGCCCGCCATGGTCGACGATAGCGTTGCTGG
>CAMDTB010000134.1 GCA_945907245.1 Rhizobium sp. Q54 | reverse complement strand
CGCGCTACATGACAGTGGAAACGCTCGCGCCGTTGAGCGATGATCCCCTCGTCAGCCTGCCCGCCGTGGCCGTCTGATCAACCCGGCCCCGCCGGAGAGCGCGGTGACCACATCGCCGCAGTTACACCACGCGGTGGGACACGATCCCGGCTCCCCTAATCTCGAGCCGCATCTTCCACGGTTTGCGTCCACCGCACAATTTTTTAAGTCAGCCGTTGTACAACATGTGTCTTTATCCGGAAATTGCTGCCCACTTGGCCGTGGGCGTCGCACCATCGTTTCCCTCTGCACGGGGTAGCCCCGCTCCCCGCCGCCGATAGCGTCCCCCGGGTCGCTCTGATACCCTGCTGCGTCACGGTTCATGTCGTGCCTGAAAAGGGGGGAGATCGGGTCATGGAAATTCTCTGGACCATCATCATCGGTTTCATCGTCGGCGTGATCGCCAAGTTCATCACGCCAGGGAGCAACGAGCCGAAGGGATTCATCCTAACGACCGTGCTCGGCGTCGCCGGCGCTTTCCTGGCGACCTATGCGGGCCGGTATTTCGGCTGGTACATGCCGGGCGAGACAGCCGGCTTCTTCGGCGCGCTGGTCGGCGCGGTCGTGCTCTGTGTCATCTGGGCGGCGGTCGCCCGCAAGAGCGCCTGACCTGACCTCCGCCCCGGCCGAGGCGGCGAACGGCGTCTCGCCGGATCAGCCGCGGCGATCGCGGATGGTCTGCAGGAATATTTCGGCGAACTCACGCAGCTTGGCGGCGCCGACGCCGTTCACCTCGGCGAACTCGTCGGCATTGCGCGGGCGGCGCTGGGCCATGTCGGTCAGCGTCCGGTCGGAGAAGATCACATAGGCCGGCACCTGCCGCTCCTTCGCCAGCCGCAGGCGCAGCTCCTTCAGTGTGTCGAGCAGCGAGTGGTCTTCACCGGTCATGTCGACGGGTTCAGCCGTCCCGCGGGCCTTCCTGCGCGACGCGGGCTTCAGCATCTCCGGCCGGAACTGGAAGGTGTCCTCGCCCGTCAGCAGCGCCCTGCCCTTCGGCGTCAGCTGCATGCCGCCAAAGCCGCCGATGTCGATCTTCAGATGGCCGGCGCCGACGAGCTGGCGGATCAGCGACCGCCACTCTTCCTTCTTGACCGACTCGCCGGTGCCGAACACCGGCAGGCGGTGATGATCGGCCATCATCACCTTCTCGGTCTGCGCGCCGCGCAGCACGTCGACGATGTGCGCCACGCCGTAGCGTTCACCGGTCCGGTATACCGCCGCCAGCGCCTTGCGCGCGTCGTCGCTCCGGTCCTCTAGCGCCACCGGCGACAGGCACACGTCGCAATTGCCGCAGGGTTCGGACGCCTCGCCGAAATAGGACAGCAGGATCTGGCGGCGGCAGGCCGGCGCCTCGCAATAGCCGAGCAGCGCGTCGAGCCGCTGGTGCTCGCGGCGCTTGCGCTCGTCGCCCGCTTCCTCCTGATCGATGAACATCCGGCGCATCCGGATATCGCCCAGGCCGAACAGCATGTGCGCCTCGGCTGCCTCGCCGTCGCGGCCGGCGCGGCCGATTTCCTGATAGTAGGCCTCGAGGCTGCCCGGCAGGTCGGCATGAAAGACGTAGCGCACGTCCGACTTGTCGATACCCATGCCGAAGGCGATGGTCGCCGTCATCACCAGACCGGGCTCGGTCATGAACGCGTTCTGGTTGCTCTCGCGCCCGTCCTTGTCCATGCCGGCGTGATAGGCGCGGGCGCGGATGCCATTCTCGGTCAGGAACCGTGCGGTCTCCTCGGTCTTCTTGCGCGACAGGCAATAGACGATGCCGCTCTTGCCGGCGTGGCCCTTCACGAACGCCAGCAACTGACGCTTCCACTCGTGCTTGGGCTCGACGGTGAGCCGGATGTTCGGCCGGTCGAAACCGAGCACCAGCGTCTCGACCTTGCCGCCGAACAGCCGCTGTGCGATATCGGCGCGGGTCACCTCGTCGGCGGTCGCGGTAAGCGCGGCGACCGGCACGCCCGGGAACACGTCGCGCAGCCGGGACAGCGCCTCGTATTCCGGCCGGAACGCCGGTCCCCATTGCGAGATGCAGTGCGCCTCGTCGACGGCGAGCAGGCTGACCGGCAGTTTCTGCAGCGCGGCCAGCATGCGCTCGGTCATCAGCCGCTCGGGCGCCATGTAGAGCAGCCGCGTCTGGCCCGAAGCCGCACGCTTCCACGCCATCACGTTGTCGTCGCGGTGGCGCGACGAATTGATGCTCTCGGCCGCCACGCCGGCCAGCCGCAGCGCCGCCACCTGGTCCTGCATCAGCGCCACCAGCGGCGAGACCACGATGGTCAACCCGCCCATGACAAGCGCCGGCACCTGGAAGCACAGCGACTTGCCCGATCCGGTCGGCATGACTGTCAGCACGTGCCGCCCGGACAGGATGGCGTCGACCGCCTCCTCCTGCCCCGGCCGGAAGCCGTCGAAGCCGAAAACGTCCTTCAGGACCTGGTGTTTGGGGTCGAGGTTGGTGGCGGGGAGATTCATGGCGCCACTTTACCCGCCACTCGCCGACAATACAGCGTGCAGCGCTCAGCCGGCCTTCTTTTCCTGCGCCTGGACGTATTCGCGAAGGGCGAGATTGATCCGGGTCTGATATCCCTTTCCATCGGGCGCGTGGCGCTTGAACCAGTCCACGACGTCCGCATCCACCCGCAATGTCAATTGCTGCTTGACGGGCCGGTAGAAGCGGCCGATCTGCCCGTTCCTGAAGAAATCCTCCGAAAGCTCCGGGATGTCCGAGGTATCGATGTCCTCGTCTTTCATGGCCGCGAGCGCCTCCAACTCACGCTTCTGAGATTCGGTAAGCGGCGGTGGATTCTCCGGATCAAGTCTACATGTCACGTAGCCTTTCTTGCTCATACCGTTTCCTTTCCCCTTGGGTGGCATGCCGAGCGGAAATAATCCGGCCTTCAATGCCATCTTCGTCATCGGCGACGGTGTGGGCGACGACGATGACCACGAGTCCGCTGATCATCCCCACTGTCTTCCAGCGCTCCTCGCCATTTTCGTAACGATCCTGTTCAGTGATCGCGAAGGGATCGAGGAACACTCGCGTCGCCGTCTCGAAGCTGATGCGATGCTTGATGAGGTTGGTACGGTTCTTTTCCGGATCCCAATCCCACTGCATTAGCGCCTCATGTAACTACAATTATATAAGCACATAATCGTCCGACGACAAGTGAGCGGAATGGACTAGGGAATTAAGGTCTTGAAGGTCATATCCCGCGCCTCGGTGCCAGCCAAAGTCGTCGCTTCGGCTGTAATATTCAGCACCAACTCCCCGTTCACAACTTTCCTCGACCTGATCCGCACGTAGTCCCATCTCAGCGCATAGGGAGAAGGCAATACCCTGATCTCTGGAGCTTCATCGGTCCTTCC
>CAMDTB010000133.1 GCA_945907245.1 Rhizobium sp. Q54 | reverse complement strand
CGCCCGGCCGAAGATCTGGAGCCGCTGCTGCATGCCAGGCTGGCCGTCCCTGCCCAGCCAGTCGTCGCGGAGACGGAACCCTTGAGCCGCGTACATGGCGGTTACTAACTCGAACGCGTCCAGCGGCTTGCCGCCGGTGTTGACCTTCTCGAACACGAGGCACACCGCGGCGTGGGACGTCTCCGGCGCCAGCGCGATGACAGGGACCTGGTAACCCTTGAAGCTCTGCAGCACCTCATTCTGAAATCGGAAAAATACGTCGATCTTTGTGCTATCGCCACGCGCGGACCAGAACTTCCAGTATCCCTGCATCCAATCCGTCTGATCGAACGCCCGGTTCAACGGAAACATGAGCTGTTCATATTCCAACTCCAGCGTGGACAGATCGAGTTCCACCTTTCGATCGAAGTCGGACTTGATGATCCGGTCCTCCGGAACGCCTATGATGGCATCCTCGCGATCGACATCCGGTTGGAGCGCCGCCTGAATGTCGAGGTAGAACCAGCGCTTAACGCGCTTCAGCCGCGGCGTGATCGTCTCGACTACTTGGCGCCGCATGCAAGTCTGGTAGAGCGACGTCATGCGCTGTTGACCATCGAGCAGCAATTGCTCCGGCGCCTGGCCAGCGGCTTCGGGCGGCGCGCCCTGCACTGGCCGGCGGGCGAAGGTGTCTGCAGCGCCCGACTTCATCTCAAGGGTCATCAGCGCGCCGACAGGGAATGCTTGGGAGATCGAGGCGATGAGACTCTTGATGCGGTCCTCGTCCCAAACCCAGCTGCGCTGGAAATCCGGAAGTTGAATCTTTCCACTGCCGCAGTGGCGCAGGAGCTCTTCGAGGCTGACCGGATTGGTCTTGAAGGCGGTGTGGTTCATCGGTGCTCCTTACTACGCCACGGTCGCGGGCTGGGCCGCGCACACTTGGCCCGTCAGGTTGCCGAACTCGAACGGCGGCGTTCCATTCGGCTCGCTGGAGGAGACCTCGCTCAGCTTCGTGGTCATCAGCGGGCGTACTTTCCATGGTCGAGCGGCAACAGGATCCAGCGCTTGGCAGTGCAGCCGCGGGTTCGCCGATGGCGGCCGTTCATGCCATGCGATCCGGCGCCCAACCGGCCGGCGCCATCTCTGCTGGGATGACGCCAGCGGTCGGCTCACCGGGGCGGGGTGTCGCAACTTCGCGCAGAGCCTTCAGCAATACCGGGTCACGAGTCATCCCGGGCATGCGGATGAACTCAAGCGCCTCGGGCCGCGGCAGCAGCGGCAGGTGTTGCCGCATCTCGGCATCCTGCTGCTCCGTCAGGACAGCGAATTGCGCCAGATGCGCTTCGGGCGCGGCCAGCGGCGCGAGGTAGGCAGCGCGCAGCATAGCGAAGGTCGCCTTGTCGTCGGCCGCATCGGCCTCGGCGGCTGCCTCACCGGCGTAGAGCATCAAGGCCCGGACCTTGGCCTGGGCCGCGACGACGAACAGGGTGCCGAGTTCGACGAAGGTGGGCGCGAAGGCCAGGGGCGTCGGTCCATTCAAGAGCCGCCGCATCTGCTCGGCATAGAACTTCTGGGCTTTGCGCAGGTCGGTGATGGGCGTCTGCAGGGCATCGAAGCCTGCCCTGTCTTCCTCCATCTGTATTGTCTCCAGGGCGACTTCTACCGCATGCTTGGCACGGGCGAAGTCATTGGCGACAAGCGTGTCCAGGCCCGCCTTTACCCAGCCTAGGTTTGCAATGATCTCGTCCAGCCGTCGCTCAGCTTCGCGGTTCTGATACGCGATATAGGCAAAGCCGGCGACGGCGATGATTGCGACAGTGCATCGCGGTCTGGCCGGACTGCATGGACGCGGACCGTCTCGCGCGGCTTGGCCGGCGGGGCGATGACCGGCTTGGCGGCGAAGTCGAACGGGATGCCCAACACGTCGGCGTATTCCACGTTGAACAGGCCCTGGTCGTTCAGTTCGTAGGATTGGCGGCGCAGGCCACGGCCAACTACCTGCTCGCACAGCAACTGGGTGCCGAAGGCGCGGACGCCGAGGACGTGGGTGACGGTGTTGGCGTCCCAGCCCTCGGTAAGCATGGAGACGGAGACCACGCAGCGGACCTGCTCGCCCAGCCGGCCCTTTTTACCGATGGTGTTCATCACCTCGCGCAACAGGGTGGCGTCGTCGATGGTCTCGCCGGCACGGGCGTCGCCGGTGCGTTCGACCATCTCCTTGCGGAACTGTTCGATCTCATCGGCGGCCATCTCGCGGAAGTTCTTGTCGAGGGCGTCGCCGGATTCGAGTTGGGCGCTGCCGCATTCAATGGCGTCCATCAGCGAGAAGTCGCTCATGGTCCAGGGGAAAAGGGTGCCCTCGGCGTAACCCGAGCCGCGCAGGAAGAATGGCGTGGCGGACAGGTCGTAGAGGTGGGCCAGACCCAGCTTGCGCTTCACCGTTTCCAGGCCGCTGATCCACATGCGGGCGGCCTCGTTGTTTTCCTTGGCCTCGTCCTTTTCCTCGCCTTTCAGGTCCTCGACGCTGTCGTCGGCGACGCGCTCGCGGTAGCAGTGGTGGGCCTCGTCGTTCAGCACCACCAAGTTCTTCAGCCCCATCAGTTCGGGCATGACGCGTTGGAGCATCTGGCCTTCGGTTTCCAGCGTCTCCAGCTTTTCCTCGCGCCAGCCTTCCAGGGCGGATCGGGTGCCCTTGGCGATGTCGATCCGCTCGCGCAGCTTGAACGCGTGGTAGTTGGTGATGACGATCTTGGCCTTGTCGATATCGGCCAGCATCTCCGGCGGCACCAGTTCGCGGTGCCGGTAGTAGCTCTCGGGGTCGTTCGGCTGGAGAACGCGCAGCCGGTCCTTGATGGTGATGCCGGGAGCGACGACCAGGAACCCGCGCGAGAACTGCTTGCTGCTGTGGTGCCGAACGGCGTTGACAGTTTGCCACGCGATCAGCATCGCCATGACCGTCGTCTTACCGGCGCCGGTGGCAAGCTTGAGCGCGACCCGCATCAACTCCGGGTTAGCTTGCGCATTGGCGCCCTTCAGGTGGGCGCCGAATTTAGCCGTGGCCGTGCTGAATTTCGGCGCGACCTCGGCCAGCCAGATGGCGGTCTCGACGGCCTCGACCTGGCAGAAGAACGGCTTGATCCCCTGGAACTGGTGATGCCGCCAGTGGCGAAGCAACTGGGCGGTGGCCGGCGTCACTTTCCACTGATCGGGGTTCGGCAACTGCCGCCAGGCTTCGACGTAGCTGCGGACCTCGTTGATGATCGGGGTGGGGTTGTACTCCTGGCTCTCGGTGGAAAGGCCGTCCTCCCCGCCGAGGACCATTGACGCCTGTGCGGGCGTGGTCCGGCGGCGCCTCGGCTTCGGCACCGGCGTGATGAGGTCAGACCGGCGCCGGTCGTCGAGTACAACACGGGTTCACCCCCTGGGATCGCCGCCAAGTTGCTGCGCGGGCCTGGCGGGATCGCGGCAGCCGATAGTGCACGGTTCGTCTGGCCCG
>CAMDTB010000132.1 GCA_945907245.1 Rhizobium sp. Q54 | reverse complement strand
CTATCAGGCGCTGGAAAAGGCCGACCTCGCCGCCGCGAACTATGGGCTGGCGGGCGACATCATTGCCTGTCCCGGCCTCGACTATTGCGCGCTGGCAACGGCGCGCTCGATCCCCGTCGCGCAGTCGATCTCGCGCAAGTTTGCGGACTCGAAGAAGCAGGACGAGATCGGCAAGCTCAAGATCAACATCTCGGGCTGTATCAACGCCTGCGGCCACCACCATGCCGGCAATATCGGCATCCTGGGCGTCGACAAGAAGGGCGAGGAGTTCTATCAGGTCACCCTCGGCGGATCGCCCGAGGACGACGCCTCGATCGGCAAGATCATGGGCCCGGCGTTCTCCGAGCACGACATCGTCGCCGCCATCGAAAAGGTCATCGAGGTCTTCGTCGCCAGGCGCGAGCCCGAGGAGCGGTTCATCGACTGCTATCGGCGCATCGGCATGGAACCCTTCAAGGAACGCGTCTATGCGGATCATTAAGCAGCGGGAAATCGTCGAGGACGACTGGCAGTACGTCGAGGACGGCGCGCCGCTCCCCGAGGGCAAGGTCATTGTGACGCTGTCGCGCTGGCGCGCCGAGCGCGAGGCGCTGATCGGCCGCCGCAACAGCGGCCTCGGAATCCAGCTCGCCTCCAGCGAGCATGCCGAGGACATCGCCGCCGACCTCGACAGTTTCGAGGTGGTGGCGCTGAATTTCCCGATCTTCCGCGACGGCCGCGCCTATACCACGGCGCGGCTGCTGCGTGACCGCTACGGCTTCAAGGGCGAGCTGCGGGCAACGGGCGACGTGCTGCGCGACCAGATCTTCTTCATGCACCGGGTCGGTTTCGACGCCTACGAGGTGCGCGGCGACCGCAGCATCGAGGACGCGCTCAAGGCGTTCGACGACTTCACGGTCACCTACCAGCCGTCGGCCGACGAAAGCCAGCCGCTCTGGCGGCGCCGGGGCTAGGCCCGGCCTTGCCAAATCTTCCGGTGAACCGGCCGGCGGTGATCCTCGTCGTCCCGCAGATGGGCGAGAACATCGGCGCCGCCGCGCGGGCGATGAACAATTTCGGCCTGACCGACCTGCGTCTCGTCCGCCCCCGTGACGGCTGGCCCAATCCCGACGCCGTGCCCATGGCGGCCGGGTCGACGGACATTCTCGACAACGCCACAGTGTTCCGGACCACCGAGGACGCCATCGCCGACCTCAACTACGTGGTCGCGACCACGGCGCGCCAGCGGGGCATGATCAAGCCGGTGCTGACCCCGCGCGCCACCGCCGAGGACCTCTGGTCGCGGAGCGGGCAGGGGCAGAAGACCGGCATTCTGTTTGGTGGCGAGCGATCGGGTTTGGCCAACGAGGATGTGGCGCTGGCCGACGCCGTCGTCACCATCCCGACCAATCCCGACTACGCCTCCATCAATATCGCCCAGGCGGTGCTGCTGCTGGGCTATGAATGGATGATGGCGATCGGCGGCAAGGTTGCCGAGCCAGCCGTGGACGACCGCTCGCGGCCGGCGACCAAGGAAGAACTGGTCGGCTTCATGGAGCATATGGAGCAGGCGCTGGACCAGGCCGGCTTCCTGTTCCCGCCGGCCAAGCGTCCCAGCATGATCCTCAACCTGCGCAACATGTGGCAGCGCGCCGACCTGCGCGAGCAGGATGTGCGCACGCTTCGGGGTATCATCGTCGCCCTGTCTTCGTATAAGACTCGGGGCGTCAAGAACGACTGACTGATGGGGAGAGACCTATGACCACGTGGTGCATCGTCGCCAAGATCAAGGCGAAGGACGGCAAGGCCGAGGACTTCGTGAAGGCCGCCAAGGCGCTGTCGGCGGCGGTGAACGCCAACGAGCCGGGCTGCCTGTTCTACGAGCTGCACAGCACCGACGACCCGCTGCAGTTCGTGTTCGTCGAGCGCTATGAGAGCGAGGACGCCATGAAGGCCCACCGCGGCTATCCCCATTTCAAGGAACTGGGCCGCGCCATGGGCGAGTTCATGGACGGCGCACCGGAGATCATGCGCCTGCCGCAGGTCTGAGATCACAGCTTAAGCATAGTATATACGGGGATTGACGTTGGTGCGCCGGCGCCTATCTTGTCCAGCGAGATGTCTCGTTGGACGGGAGAGTTCCGCATGGCAAAGACCCGGGCGTTCAAATCAGGCAACAGCCAAGCCGTCCGCATTCCGGCGGAGTTGGCCTTTACTGACACGCAGGTCGACCTGGAGATTACGCGCGTGGGTGACGTGATTACGATCTATCCCGCGCGCACCAGTCTCAAGGACATGGTCGCCGCGCTTCGCCAAATGCCCAGGCCCCCGGAAGTGGAGGAGCGCGAACCGATCGAGGTGCCTCTACGCCCGGGCGACTGACCCATGGCCTATCTTCTGGACACCAGCATTGCCATCCATGTGCGCGATGGAACGGACGAGGTACTTGCCAAGGTGGCCGAGTATGAAGGGCAGGTGCTGCTCTCGGCCCTCAGCCTCGCTGAGCTGGAACGCGGTGTTTATTGGCGCTCGGAAGTCATCGCATTCAGGCGCTCTCGGCTCGATACGATGCTCGCGTCCCTTCCGGTAGTATCGTTCGACGCAGTGGCGGCCAGCACCTATGGGCAGATCATCGCACGGTGTGGATGGGTGCGAGGGCGGGACTTCGACCGTATGATCGCTGCTCATGCTATAGCTACAGGCTCCATCCTGGTGACCGATAACGAAGCGGATTTCCGCGATATTCCAGGGCTTTTACTGGAGAACTGGAGCGCGCGGCGCGTGAGGTCAACTGGAGCTTCTGTTTAATCAGCGCGCCCGATCCGCTTCACTGACGGGCATGACATTCATCCTGAACGGCGGCCGGATCATGCCGTAGCGGGCGCCTGTCTCACGCCGCGTCGAACTCCAGCGGCAGGTGCCAGGGTTCGATGCGGATGGCGATCGGCACCGGGTTGGAGCCGGGCTTGAAGCGCGGGTTCCTGATCACCTCCATCAGCATCTTCGTGCCGATCACCGATTCGGCCCGGGCGAGCTGGTAGCCGACGCAGAAGTGGGCGCCGAGACCGAAGCTGAGATGGCCGGCAACGCCAGCCTGGTGATAGCCGGAGCGCAGTTCCTTGCCGAAGTAGAAGTCGTCGCGGAAGATGTCGAACTTGTCCGGGTTCGAGAACACGCGGTCGTCCCGGTTGGCGCCGTAGAGCGACAGGTGCACATAGTCGCCGACCCGCATCGTCACGCCGTGCAGGGTTACGTCGTTGGTCACGCGGCGGGTTTGCAGACCCGCGGGGCCGTGGACCCGCATCATTTCGGCGAAGGCGCGCTCGAGCAGTTCCGGGTCCTTCTGCACGGCCGCCCACTGCTCGGGATTGGCGAGCAGCTGGTACCAGAGGTTGGCGATCGCCTTGTCGGTGGTCTCGGCGCCGGCCACCAGGATCAGGCTGGCGAACGACTTGATCTCCTGCTTGGTCATGCGCGCGCCGTCGACCTCGGCGTTGGCGAGCCGCGACAGCAGGTCGTCGCCGGGGTTCTTCGTCCGCTCGTCGATCAGCGGGTCCAGATAGGCATGGTATTCGGCATTGGCCTTCTGGCCCTCGATGCGCAGCGCCGG
>CAMDTB010000131.1 GCA_945907245.1 Rhizobium sp. Q54 | reverse complement strand
GAGCCTGCGCCGCTTCCGCTATGGCGTGCAGGTGAATTCCCTCGGACTCACCGAGCAGCAGCCCGAGAACAACGTCTACCGCATCCTGCTGTCGATGCTGGCGGTCACCCTGTCGAAGAACGCCCGCGCCCGCGCGGTGCAGCTGCCGGCCTGGAACGAGGCGCTGGGCCTGCCGCGCCCGTGGGACCAGCAGTGGAGCCTGCGGCTGCAGCAGATCGTCGCCTATGAGACCGACCTGCTGGAATACGCCGACATCTTCGATGGCTCTGTCGCCATCGAGAAGAAGGTGACGGCGTTGAAGGAGGAGATCCGCGAGGAGTTCGAGCGCATCGAGGCCATGGGCGGCGCGGTCGCGGCCATCGAGTCGTCCTACATGAAGCAGGCGCTGGTGCAGTCGAACAGCCTGCGGATGAACGCCATCGAGGCCGGCGAGTTGCCGCTGATCGGCGTCAACATGTTCGCCGAAACCGCGCCCTCGCCGCTGACCGGCGGCGACGGGTCGATCCTCACGGTCGACGATTCGGCCGAACGCGACCAGATCGGGCATCTGAACGCGTGGCGCGCCCAGCGCGACGAGTCGGCGGTCAAGGCCGCCATCGCCAACCTGGCCGCCGCCGCGAAGGAAGGCCGCAACATGATGCCGCCATCGATCGAGGCGGCGAAGGCCGGCGTCACCACCGGCGAATGGGGCCAGGCGCTGCGCGAGATTTTCGGCGAATACCGTGCGCCCACCGGCGTCGGCCGCGCCTCCAGCGACCGTGGCGCGGACCTGTCGGCGGTGCAGGCAAAGGTCGACGCGGTCTCGCGCAAGCTGGGCCGCCGGCTGAAGATCCTGGTCGGCAAGCCCGGCCTCGACGGCCATTCCAACGGCGCAGAACAGATCGCCGTGAAGGCCCGCGATTCCGGCATGGAGGTGGTCTACGAGGGCATTCGCCTGACGCCGGCCCAGATCGTAAACGCGGCGCTCGAGGAAGGCGTGCACGTGGTCGGCCTGTCGATCCTGTCCGGCAGCCACGTGGCGCTGGTCACCGACGTGATGGACCGCATGCGCGCCGCCGGCATGGGCGACGTCCCCGTCGTGGTCGGCGGTATCATCCCGCCCGAGGACGAGCGCACCCTGAAGGCTGCGGGGGCGGCTGCGGTGTATACGCCGAAGGACTACCAGATCAGCGAGATCATGAGTGATATCGTGGATCTGGTGGATAGGGCGCAGGACAAGGCGGCCTAAGTCGCTCTTCTTGTGATTTTGCGAGCGCAGCGAAGCAATCCAGCCCGTGCCGGTGATGGGTGTGTAACGGTTGTGCTGGATTGCTTCGCTGCGCTCGCACAGACACGGTAGAGAGACGGTGTCCTTTCCGGCATCATGGCGCGCCTTTCAGGAGGCATCCCCATGAAACAACCCGGTCTCTGGCTCGTGTTCGATCTGGGCGGCGTGCTGTTCGACTTCCATGGGGTGCACGGGCTGGCCGAGATCACCGGGCGCTCCTACGACACCATCCATGCCTCGCTGAAGCATTCGCCCGCCTGCCGGTTGTTCGAGAGCGGCAGGATCGGCGGCAATGAGTTCGCCATGCTGCTGCGCGACGAACTGGAACTGGACATGCCGACCGCCGAGCTGCTGGAGCGCTGGGTCGGCTGGCTGGGCGGTCTGAAGCCCGGGGCGGACGACCTGCTGGCCGACGTCCGGGCGCGCTATCGCACCGCTTGCCTCAGCAACACCAACGAGCTGCACTGGGCGGGGCTGATGGATATCCACGGCCTGGGCGGCCTGTTCGAGCGCACCTTCGCGTCGCACGAGATCGGCCACTGGAAGCCGGACCCTGAGATCTTCGCCCATGTAACGGATGCGCTGGGCCCGGCGCGCATCGTCTATTTCGACGACAACGCCCACATCGTCGATGGTGCCCGGGCGTTCGGCTGGGACGCGCACCATGTACAGGGGCCGGCGGATATCAGGGCCGTGATGGCGACGCTGGGGCTGCTCTAAACCACTAAAATACCTCGTCATTCCCACGCACGCGGGAACCCAGATCTTCGTAGGGCTGGTTACCTGGGACCGCCCCTTAAGGGAAGGGGGTTCTTCGTGACCGAGCGGTTGAGAGGCCACGTGACGGCCCCGACTGGGTCCCCGCGTGCGCGGGGATGACGTGAAAATTAGGGGAAAATCCACCTTATTTCGGCTGCGGCACGACGCGCAGGTACGGCTTGATGGTCTTCCAGCCGCCCGGGTACGTCTCCTTCGCGTGCTTGTCCGAAACCGACGGGGCGATGATCACGTCATAACCGTTCTTCCAGTGCACCGGCGTCGCCACCGAGTGCTTCGCCGTGAGCTACATGGAATCGTTCACCCGCAGGATTTAGTCGAAGTTGCGGCCGGTGGTCATGGAAAGACCAGCATCAGCTAGAGGTTCGCACCCCCGCGGATCCATGGTGCCCGGTCGGCCCACGTCAGCCGGCCGGCGGACGCGGCTTGTTGGTCAGCTTCCATTCCTGGCGGGCCGCCCATTCGCGCATGGTCTCGAGCTTGATCGGGATGCGGTCGAGCACCGGCTTCATGTCGACCACGAACGGCTTGGTCGGCGCGAAGTTGTTGTAGATGTAGAACTCGGCGATGCGCGCCGAGATCGCCGCGTGCTCCTCAGGCGTCACGCTGTCGCCGAACGCGTCGGCCAGCGCCTTGCCGAACTGGGCGGGCGTGCGCGGCACGAACTGGATCGGGCGGCCGGTTGCCTCCGTCAGCACCTGCGCCACGTCGTCGGGGACCATGCGCTCGGGACCGCCGATGTTCATCCACGCGCCCTCCAGGTCGGGCCGGTCGATGGCGGCGATCATGAACTTGGCCACGTCGTCCAGGCTGATCCAGTTGGCCTGCAGGAACGGGTTGTGCGGATAGGTGTAGATGCCGTCGCGGACGATGGATTCGAACGCCCAGCCGGTCAGCAGATTGTCCATGAACAGCACCGAGCCGAACACGGTCGCCGGGCAGCCGGTGCGCCACAGCTTGTTGATGGCGACGGTGTTGGCGCCGTACGCGCCCGGATCGCCCGGACGGTCGGGGATCCACATGGAGGTGTTCCAGACCATGCGCTTGACGCCGGCACGGGCGCAGGCCTGGCCGACCCGCTCGACCCAGACGACACGGTCGCCGGCGGCGCGGACGGGATGGGTGTAGAACACCGCGTCGACGCCGGTCACCGCGGCTTGCAGCGAGGCGTCGTCGGCGGTGTCGGCCGGCATGACGCTGATCCTGCCGGTGCCTTCGAACACCTCGCCATAGAACGGGTCCGCGCTGCGCGACAGGGCCCGCACGTCGTGGCCCGCCTTCACCAACTGGCGCACCTGCGCCAAGCCCTGGCGCCCGCTCGCGCCGAATACCGCCACCAATGCCATGGGAACCTCCGTTGTTTGCTCGCGGCTGACAACAGCATGCCGGCCGGCGGCGATCAAGCGGGTTTCCCCACCATCAGCCGTCATCCCGGCGAAGGCCGGGAGATGGATTCACATTTGAAGTGCAACAGTTGGCTGCAGAAGAGTTCTGCAGGGGTTTTGAAGTCGAGGCACTTTCGAGGTGTGTTGTTGTAGAGGCTGACGATGGCGTTGAATCGTTCGTCT
>CAMDTB010000130.1 GCA_945907245.1 Rhizobium sp. Q54 | reverse complement strand
CTCCAACCGGGTCTTCACCTCATATGACAACATCGTCGACCACTGCTGCGAGGCTTGGAACAAGCTCGTCGATCAGCCTTGGCACATCATGACCATCGGGCGGCGCAAGTGGGCGCATGGGTCATGATCAATGCAGGTTGGTATAAGCGAATATCCTTTTCAGCATAAATGATGGGATAGCCATTAACATCCGATAACACCGCCTTGGGAAACATAAGGCGGTTAGATTTCACAGCGCGACGGCTGTGAAAAAACGACAGTAGTTTGGAATTAAGCGGCCCCACCAAATATTTCATATCGGAATTCTTATTTTTAGGTAAAATATTTATTATACTCTTATTATTAAGATAGGTATCGCTGACATAAGTGCTTATTAATACACGGGGATATGCGCCGGTAATTTCTCGAATGAGAACCCGGCCTCCGGTAAAAAGTGACATATCTCGCGGCTGGGAAAGCCAGGGCCCCCACCGGAGCCATTGACCAGACCAATCTAGCTGATACCTGCCGACATCAGCTCCGTTAAGATATCGATACGTTGTTGCATCAAACTGGTGGCCGTAATCGAACGGTCGCGAACACAGGTCATCCACCAGTCGCGGGTCTGGTTGAGCAGGTCGCGCTGGGCATTGCCGCGCTCGATCGCATGGGTCTGGCGCATCTGCATGCCGACAAAGACCAGAGACGCCGGCACCAGCAACACGCTGGCAATCTGCGCGATCAGACTGAGGTCTTCGAGGGTTATGCGGCAGCTTCCCCGTGGAACACTGCCGCAGTCTGGATCAAAACTGCGCGCTCATGAAGCGAATACCGTGCCCGCGCGGCAGCGGCATCACTTCGACAGTGCGGCCTGCCCGGCGGTTATGGTGACACTTTTCTAAATTGATGCTCTGTCATCCCGGCGCATGCCGGGACCCATTTGATCGTAGGGCTGGTTGAGTGCGGCACAACGAAGGGATTCTTCGTGACCGGGCGGTTGATAGGCCACGTGATGGCCCCGACTGGGTCCCGGCATGCGCCGGGATGACGACGTTGGGGTGGATGGGTCCCCGCGTTCCGGCTTCGCCAAGGCTACGCCGGACAAGGCGCGGGGATGACGGCGGAGGGGGAGAAGGACCGCGTTACCCCTTCAACCTTGGCGCGCCGATGTAGTCGCGCTTGCCGACCGGTGCGCCCTTCACGCGCAGGATGTCGTAGGCGGTGGTGGCGTGGAAATGCAGGTTGGGCATGGAGAACGACGTCACGAACCCCTCGGAGGTGAACACCATGGCGGTGTCGCGCACCTGGAACACCATGTCGGCGCCTTCGCGGGCGTTGACCTGCTCCGGCGTCAGCGCGCGCAGGCCGGCGGCGGTGTCGGCGATCAGGGCCTGCAGGCCGGCATAGTCGTAGGCGGGCTGCTCGCCGGGCAGGGCGAGGGCGCCGCTCAGCACCGCCTGCATGGCGCCGCCCGAATGGAAGGCGACCGACACGACCTGGAAGCGGAACGGCAGCATGTCGGGCACCAGCCGGGCCTCGACGATCTCCTCGGGATCGGTGCCGGTGTCGCGGAAATGCGCCAGCGCCTTGGCCAGGAAGCCGCCGACCGCGTCGAGGGTCTGGAGGTAGCTGGTCACGCTGATGTCGTAGAGGGAAATCGCCATGGTCGCCGTGCCTTTCGGGGTTGGAGTCGCCGGCGCCCTGAGTAGCACGGGGCGCGCGTGTCCGCCGCAGGTTAATCGGCCGGCCGGACCGGCGGATGAATCTTCTCCCGCGGTCGCCGCCGCGCGGTGTACCCTGCGCCATCAAACGGGGAGGGGCGGCGTGAGAGTGTGGATGGTGGCGGCCGGCGCGGCGCTGGTCTTGTGCGGGGGCGGGGAGGCCCATGCCCAGGCTGACCGGGAGGCGGCGTTCCAGCGGGTGCTGCGGCAGTCCAGCGAATGCCTGATCCGCGAGGTGTCGAGCCGGGTGGACGCGGCAACGGTCACGCTGGGCGACGCCGAGCGCGCGGCGGTGCGCGCGGCCACGGCCGACGCCTGCTACATCTACAACGCGCAGCTGGCCCGGTTCACCCGTGAGGTGCACGATGGGACACGGTCGCTGGAGGACGTCACCGCCGCCATGCAGGACGGCAGCCTGCAGCTGGCCGACCAGCTGATCGGCGAGCGGCTGGCCGAGAACGCGGCGCGGCGGAAGTAGTCTGCACTCAGGGCGGCGGCGGCTCGGCCGTCCGGGCGGCCTCCAGCGCCTGGCGGCGCTGCTCGGTCAGGATGTGCCAGGCGGCGATAAACATGGCGGCGATCAGCGGCCCCAGGATCAGGCCGTTGAAGCCGAACAGCACGATGCCGCCCAGGGTGGTGATCAGCACCAGGAAGTCGGGCATCCGCGTGTCCCTGCCCACCAGGATCGGGCGCAGGATATTGTCGATCAGGCCGATGATGAACACGCCGCACAGGATCAGCACCACGCCCTGCCACACCGCGCCCGTCACCAGCAGGTAGATCGCCACAGGCACCCAGACGAAGCCGGCGCCGACCGCGGGCAGCAGCGAAAGGAACGCCATCAGCACGCCCCACAGGATCGGCGCGTGGATGCCCAGCCCCCACAGGATCAGGCCGCCCGCCGTGCCCTGCGCCACGGCGACGACGAAGCTTCCCTTCATGGTGGCGCGCATCACGGTAAGGAACTTGCCGTAGAGCAATTCACGGATTTCGGGGGGCAGCGGCGTTTCCTCGCCGATCCGCCTGGTGATGGTGGGACCGTCGCGCAGCAGGAAGTTGGTGAGGTAGAGCATCACGCCCAGATTGAGCAGCACGGTCAGCGCGCCCTGTCCCAGGTTGAGCGCCTGGGCGGCGATGGTCTGGATGCGGTCGGCCAGGCCGCTCGACAGCCGCTCGCGGACGGCGCTCATGTCGTTCAGGCCGAACCGGTCCAGCAGGGCGGTGGCCCAGCCGGGCAGCGACGCCTGGAGGCCGCGCAGCCATGACCCGGGGTTTATGTCGCCCGACTGCAGGCGGGCATAGAGGTGGGTGGCTTCGTGGATCAGCGTGATGGTGATCAGGATCGCCGGGATGATGACGATGGCGATGATCAGCAGCAGGGTGAGCAGGGCGGAGAGGTTCCTGCGTCCGCCCAGCCGGGCCAGCAGCCGCCGCTCGACCGGCCGGAACACCACGGTGACCGCGATGGCCCACAGGATCGCGCCGTAGAACTGCCAGAGCACGGTGAAGAACGCCGCCGACACGAAGGCCAGCAGGATCAGGAAGAAGGCTCGTTCGAGGCCGCGCTGTTCGGACATTCTTCTCGTCGTGCGGCGGCATGCCGCCGGGCGATTGTAGGGCGGTTTTCCGTTTGGCGGAAATGGTTTGCGGGCACTCTGGGGAACGGGCCGTGCTACCGCGCGACCTTCTTGGCGCGGTTGTCGCCGCTGGGACCCGGCACGGCGGGCGGCTTCAGCACGTCCTCCACGTTCTCCACATCCGGCGGCGCTGCCTGCCGCGCGCATTCCGGCGGCAGCGCGACGCCGGGCCTGGGGGCGCAATGCAGCGGCGGCGCCGGCAATGGCCGCGGTGCGTCCGTCCTGGTCGGCGCATCCCAGTTCCAGCCGGACGGGGCGTCCGCCGCGATCGCCTGGCCGGACAACACGCCCGCCGCCAGCACGACAACCATCCACGCCGCTTTCATGATCCCACTCCCACACAAACCATTGTCTGGAAGTAGGCGGGGCGGGCGTGCCTTCATATACCTCTTTCGGGGGAGCCCTATTGCGCCGCGCCGCGCCGGGCTTCCAGTTCCTCGACCAGCTCGGTGCGCATCTTGAACTTCTGGATCTTGCTGGTCGACATGGGCCAGCTGGTCACGAAGCGGATGTGGCGCGGGATCTTGAAGCTGGAGATCTGGCCCTTGCACCAGGCGATCAGGTCCGGCTCGCCGACGCTCTGGCCCGGCTTCAGCTCGACGAAGGCGGCGGGCACCTCGACGAGGCGCGCATCCGGCACGCCGACCACCTGGGCCAGCTTCACCGCCGGGTGCTGCTGCAGCAAGCCCTCGATCTCGGCGGCGGCGACGTTCTCGCCGCCCACCTTCAGCATGTCCTTGAAGCGGCCGTGGAACATGATGGTGCCGTGCTCGTCGAGGCTGCCG
>CAMDTB010000129.1 GCA_945907245.1 Rhizobium sp. Q54 | reverse complement strand
CTACCGGGGTGGGCTGGCGGCGGTCAACCTGTCGGCCCGCGCGCCCGACGGCACGGACAGCCTTCAGATCACCTACACCGCCTACGGGCCGATCTACCGGGCCAAGCAGAATACCCGCACCGTCGGCATGGACGGCGTGTTCCACGAATATGTCCACTACCTGCTGGAGATCGACGCCAGGAGGCGCTACCCGCTGTGGTTCCACGAAGGCTACGCCGAGTTCCTGTCCACCTTCGATATCTCCAGCGACGGCCGCTACAAGATCGGCGCGCCGCCCATGCACCGTGTCCTGACCCTGGAGAAAACCCGGCGCATTCCGCTTGGTTCGCTGCTCAACGCCAAGGGATACGAGACGGGGCACGAGAACAGCGACTTCAACGCCGAATCATGGCTGGTCGTGCATTACCTGATGACCGACCCTGACCGTCGCGCCAAGCTGTATGCGTTCTTGGACAGGCTCAATACGCCCGTGGTCGACACGGTGCCGGTGTTCGAGGAGGCCTTCGGCCAGTCGGACCAGGATTTCTCGCGTCGAATCCGCCAGTACCGGCGCATGGGGAAATACGACGTGGAGCGGTTCGACCGGCCGGACGCGCCGCTTCCCCAGCCCACCATCCGGATGCCTCCGGCCGATGAGGTGCGCGAGCAACTGGCCTACACGTTGCTGCACTTCTCGCCCGAGCGGCACCAGGGCGTCGAGCTGATCGAGGAGGCGATCACCCTCAATCCCGGCAACATGCGGGCGCGGGCGCTGCTCGCTGCGGTCGCTATAGCTGACAAGGATATTCCGAAGGCCGAGAAGGTCCTGGCCGAGGCCGGACCCGCCGCTGCCGCCGACGCCGACATGCTGAGTCTCCGGGGCGAGCTCCGCCTGCGCCGCGCGGCCGAACTGGTCGCCGCCACCAAGCCCGGCTGGGAACCGCTTCTCGCGATGGCGACCGATGCCTATCGCAAGGCGTTGGCGCTCGATCCCGATCATGCGCAGTCCCTGTCGGGCATCGCGCGGACCTGGCTGATCCAGCCCGGCAGGCCGCCCGACGAGGTTCTGGCGCTGGTCGCGCGGGCCGAGCGGCTGCTGCCGATGAACCAGGAGATCAAGCTGGTGGCCGCGCACACCCGCCTGAAGCGTGGCGAAATCGTCGACGCGGTACGATCCTACGAGCATGTGGTGGCATGGGGGCGCGATCCGGAAACCGTCCGCCAGGCCCGCGAGCGGCTGGACGCGATCTACGCCATTGCCGGCGACAGGCTGAAGCCGGCGATCAAGGCGACGCCGTAGATCGGTCCTCCGCGGGACGGGAAGGCTACTTCCCGACGGTGTAGACCGTCACCGTGCCACTGACCTCGGACGCGACGGCCAGCAACGGCACGCCATAGGGGTTCTTGTCGGCGGCGATGAACTTGACGCATTCCGGACCCAGGTCGCCCGCGACCTTGAAGTCGCCGGGCAGCGAGAAGTCGAGCGAGCCGGTGAAGTTCCGGTTGTTCTCATAGCCTGCATAGACCGGCTTGGCGGGATTGGAGACGTTGAACACCATCACGCCGCCGACGCGCTCCAGGCCGACGAAGGCGTAGGTGCGGCCGTCGATGATGCCGATGTCGACGGCCTCGGGTTCCGGACCCTTGTCGTCGCTGCGGCTTTCGTACTTGTTCTCGTCGTTATTGTTGTTGAAGTTGTTGCCCAGTCGGTCGGCGGTGATCCTTTCGATCTGGTCGCCGCTGTCCCATACCAGCTTGCCGTCGGCGTCCCAGATGGTGACCGAGCGGGCGCCGTAGGAGTACAGCACGTCGATGTCTCCGTCGCCATCGGTGTCGCCGTCGATGGTCGAGATTTTCAGACGCTCCAGCTTCTTCTTCTGATCGCCGGAAAGCGCCTTGGTGGCGATGTTCGCCTTCTCGACCCGTTCGTCCTCCTTGCGGGCGTCGCCCTCGTTGGCGGTGATGATGTAGGTCCTGCCGCCCACGTCGAACGCCACCGTCGTGTCGGGCATGTAGAGGCCCCGCACCGGGACGGGGCCGATATCGATCTGGCCGTCCTTGTCGTTCGGATCCATACCCATGCCGTCCTTGCTGTGGTCCTTGGTGCCCAGCGGCAGTACGGCCAGCAGCTTCGCCGCGGCGATGTCGATCTTGGCCAGCGCGTTGTTCTCCTGCAGCGAGACCCAGGCGGTGCGGCTGTCCGACGAGACGGCGACATATTCCGGCTCGAAGTCGGTCTTGGGCTCATTGCCGGGGAACACGCGCACGCCCGCCGTGCGCATGTCGGCGGCGCTCAGACCTTCGAAGCCGATCGTGACCGCCTTGGCGGTCTCGACACCACCAGAGAGGTCGATGATGCTCACGGAGCCTTCCGGATCCATGGTGTCGGTCGGCTCGCCCTCGTTGGCGGTCAGGACGTATTTGCCGTCCGGCGTGAAGGTGACCATGTCGGGCAGGAAGCCGGTCTCGATTTCGGCGACCCGCTTGCCGGCGCCGTCGAAGAATATCACCTTGCCGGGCCGGCCCTGATCCTTGGAGCCGTGCACCGCCGCGGCGATCAGTCCGTCATGAACGGCGACGCTGGTCGGCGATTCGCTCTCGGACAGCGCGAGCGTGCCGGCTTCGGTCCACGATGCCTTGTCCGGGGAGGTTGCTTCGCCGAGTTGCAGGATGTCGATGGACGGCGCGGCGCCGTCGACGACGTAGAAGCGCCGCGTGCCGGCGTCGAACGCAACGATCTCGGCGGCGCTCTTGTCGAAGATGCCGCTCTCGTGGCGGAGGATCTGGGTCAGGGTAATCGCCGAGGCATCCTGTGCGGCGAACAGCGCAGTGGCTGCCGCGGTCAGGGCGAGGGAACGGATGGCCCGCATGGTGGTCTCCTCCAGGTTCGTTATCGTTCCGTTCTCTAGTAGGCCGGTCCGGCGACAATCCGGTGACCGATCGGTTTCGGATTTGTGACACTCGGGCCGATCCGGCATGCGCAGGTTACGGTTGATCCGCACAAAACCACCCTATAGTATGTGAAATACGTTGAATAACACACGTTTCATGTGAAATAGGGGTTGCTCTCGACGGGGAAGGCGAGTAAAAGGCGCCTGCCTGCGGTCACGCGGAGCGCTCAGGAGCGGCATGCCATGTACCAGTACGACAAGTTCGACCACCAGATTCTGGCCGAACGCAACGCCCAGTTCCGAGGCCAGGTGGAACGCCGCCTGCGCGGCGAGCTTACCGAGGAAGAGTTCCGGCCGCTGCGGCTGATGAACGGTCTCTATCTGCAGCTGCACGCCTACATGCTGCGCGTGGCGATTCCCTACGGTGTGCTGTCGTCGGCCCAGCTGCGCCAGCTCGCCATGATCGCGCGCAAGTACGACCGCGACTATGGCCATTTCACTACCCGGCAGAACCTTCAGTACAACTGGATCAAGCTGGAGGACATGCCCGATCTGCTCGACGACCTGGCCAAGGTCGAGATGCATGCCATCCAGACCTCGGGCAACTGCATCCGCAACATCTCGACGGACCAGTTCGCCGGCGTCGCCCGCGACGAGCTCGAGGATCCGCGGCCCTATGCGGAGATCCTGCGCCAGTGGTCGACCTTCCACCCGGAATTCTCGTACCTGCCGCGCAAGTTCAAGATCGCGCTGACCGGCGCCGAGCGCGACCGCGCCGCGATCTACTTCCACGACATGGCCTACCGGCTGGTGAAGAACGAGGCGGGCGAAATCGGCTTCCAGGTCATCGTCGGCGGCGGCATGGGCCGCACGCCCATCGTCGGCAAGGTGATCAAGGACTTCATTCCGAAGAAGCACCTGCTGTCCTATTCGGAATCGGTGATGCGCGTCTACAACGGCTACGGTCGGCGCGACAACATCTTCAAGGCTCGCATCAAGATCCTGGTGCAGGAACTGGGCATCGAGGAATTCCGCCGCCAGGTCGATGTCGACTACGCCCAGAACATGAGCCGTGCGCTGGAGCTGGAAGACGACGAGATCGAGCGCATGAGAGCGTTCTTCGCGCCGCCGGTTTACCGGACGCTTCCGGACGGCGATGCCGCCGTCGACGCGCTGCTGGCCGACAGCAAGCCGTTCCGGATGTGGCACGAGCGCAACGTCACCGCGCACAAGGTGCCGGGCTATTCCATCGTCACCATCTCGCTGAAGCCGAAGGGCGTGGCGCCGGGCGACGCGACGACGGACCAGATGTACGCCATCGCCGACCTGTCGGACGAGTATTCGCTCGGCACGCTGCGGACCACCTTCAAGCAGAACCTGGTGCTGACCGATGTCGAGACGTCGCGGCTGCCGGAACTGTGGGACAAGCTGAAGGCGCTCGGCGTCGCGACCGCCACGGTCGACACGCTGACCGACATCATCGCGTGCCCCGGCCTCGACTATTGCAGCCTGGCCAACGCCCGGTCGATTCCGGTCGCCCAGCGGCTGATCGACCGGTTCGACGATCTGGACTTCGTCCATGA
>CAMDTB010000128.1 GCA_945907245.1 Rhizobium sp. Q54 | reverse complement strand
CGCATAGTCGGTGTGTTGCGTCAGGCGCATGGCCGAATCTTCGTTGTCGACGGGAATACACATTTGATGCGCGATCCCCGGTCTGTTAAAGATGTATCTAGTTTACATCATAAGGAGGAAAACGTGGACTCTCTCTATAAGCGGCTCGGCGGCGCGCCCGCGATCAAGGCGGCAGTCGATGTGTTCTATGGCAAGGTGCTGGCCGACGACCGCATCCGGCATTTTTTCGACGGCGTCGACATGGAGCGCCAACGCGCCAAGCAGCGCGGCTTTCTGACCATGGTGACCGGCGGTCCTAACGGCTATACCGGCCAGAACATGCGCGATGGTCACCGCCATCTGGTCGCGCAGGGCCTCGACGACAGTCATGTCGACGCGGTGATCGAGTTGCTGGGTGCGACGCTGAAAGAACTTCGCGTTTCCGACGCGGACATCGTCGACGTGGCCGCCGTGGCCAACTCGGTGCGCGACGACGTGCTGGACCGGGCGGCCGCTGCTTGAGTTGCCTAATCCGTCCGGCGGCTTCGCCACAAGCCGACGACGGCGGCCTCGCCGACCGGACGGTCGTTCTTGACGCGGAAGCTCTCCGCCCATTCCGACGCGAAGTCCCGTTGCAACGCGAAGTTGATCGCCATGGTGATCGCCATGGCGATCAGCGCGCCGGTGCTGGCCAGCGCCATGTCCTTGTGGGCGTCCCAGACGTCGCCTTGGGTGCCGAGATAGGCCATGCCCAGGTCGCCGCCGAAGAATGAAGCGGCGGCCCATTCGATCAGTTCATAGAGCATGGACGTCGACATCATGACGTCGAGCGGCAGGAAATAGCCCCAGAAGCCGCGGACGGCGACGACGCGCAGGAATATCTCGCGCACGGGATAGGCCAGCAGAAGGCCGTAGCCGAAATGCACCACGCGGTCGTAGTTGTTGCGCTTCCACCCGACCAGCTCGTTGAAGGTGATGCCCGTCAGCGCCTTGAACCACGCATCGTACGGCACAAGGGAATAGGTGTAGTGCGATCCGACCTCGTGCAGGCAGAGGAAGATGAAGATGAACGTGGCAGACAACCTGGAGAACGCGAAGTGCCGGTGGATCAACACCGAGACCAGCAGAAAGCCGCCGACCAGCGCGTTCTCGAGCAGCCAGTCCGCCCGGTCCACCGGATCGATCGCCAGAGCGACGAACAGTATGGCGAACAGGACGCCCAGGATGGTCAGGTAGCTGCGATGTCCCAAGGCGCTCTCGCGTCGCAGTAAAGCTCGGTGAAGCTGACCACGATACTCAACCGGTGCGCAAGCGCCCCCGAAACCTGCGGTTACTTCGACCAATCCGGATGCAGGTGCTGCTTGACCCTCGTATGCCGGCCGTTGACGCCTACCTCCCAAAGCTGCAGGAGGAACGCGCCGGTCGGTGAATGGATGCGGTTCTCGCCAAGTTGCAGGCGCAACAGCTTCTCGGTCTGGCCTTCCACGTCGATAAACTGTACCGCGTCGACGCCCTCGAACAGTCCCAGCGGAATGCGGTGGATCGACGCGACCTCGTCCGGATTGGGAACCATGGAAGACGTATCCTCGGCCCAGAACACGAAGGGCGAGATCACATAGCCCGAACGCGACGAGATGTCGTCCAGCCGGCCCAGGAAGTGCCTGCTGTCGAGGACGAGATTGACCTCCTCCTGCATCTCGCGAAGTGCCGCCTGCAGCGGATCCTCGCCCTCGTCGACGCGGCCGCCGGGGAGGGCCCATTGGCCGGCGTGCTTGTTCAGTTTCGAGGTGCGCCGCGTCAGCAGCATGGACGCGCCCGCATCCGGTGTGTCGCCCGCGACGATGGTGAGCGCGACCGCGGCGTGGCGAAAGCCTTCGCCGTCGATGAACTCGTGTGGGAAGCTTTGCAGGTTGGCGGCGACCGTGCCGCGCAGCATATCTAGGAAATCGTAAGGCATCGCTGGCTCCTTTGCGCGACAACCTGCCAAATCGGCGAGCGCTTGTGAAGGATTAACAAGCACGCGTGAACGAAAGGGCTTGCGAGGCAGGGTGCGCCGTGGCGTAAGCTTGGGTCACACGATGATTGGGGAACGGGTATCGGGTAATGGGGAACGGAAAAGCGATGACCATCGAAGACCTGCTGGAAATCGAGAAGATCAAGACGACGCGCCATCTATACTCGCATTATTACGATGGCGGCGAGGTCGACAAGCTGGCCGCGCTGTTCACCGAGGACGCGGTCTGCGAGTTCGGCCCGAACTATGGCGGCGACTGGGTCGGACGCGATACCATCCATGAGAACTACCGGAAGTTCATCTCGCGCTACGGCGGGACGTTCAACGTCATGCACGCGGTGACGAATCCCTGGATCACGCTCAAGGGCTCAGACCAGGCGATCGGCCGGTGGTACCTGCTCGACCTTCGGACCGCCGTCGGCACCGAAAACCCGTTGATTTTATTCGGAATTTACGATGACGAGTACCGCAAGAAGGGTGACGACTGGCTGATTCACCGGACCCGGATTCATTTCCTTTGGCCGAGCCGCGACATGCATCCGTTCCGCGAATAGGTGCGGCAGGCTTCCGCACGGGTGCTTCAGTATCCAAACACCATTTCCGTGGTGGCCGGCGATGCAACCCGGCAAAAATGTGACGCTTCCTGATTCTTCACTTTAACTTTAGCTTGCACAACTTGGCGAAAAATAAGACTCTTTTGATTGTCGGCAACGTGCTCGTGGAGTAGGGCGGACCAAGGGAGGTTTTGGGTGCTTTTTCAGGCATTCGGGCGGCGTTTTGCGCAAAAGCTCATCAAGGTAAACGTACTTGCGCTGGCCGCTCTGCTGACGGTCGGCATCGCTGCCGCGCCCCCGGTCGAAGCCAAGACCCAAAAGAGCAAGTCGGTAAAGGCCAAGGCCAAGAAGGCCTCCACCTACAAGATTGGCACCGGCGCCATCGTCATCAACGAGAAGACGGGCGAGGTCCTCTATTCGCGGAACGCCGACAAGAAGCTTTATCCCGCGTCCATGACCAAGGTCATGACCCTTTACCTGACGTTCGAAGCCCTGGAAAACGGGACGCTGACCCTGGACACCAAGCTGCCGGTGTCGCGCTTTGCGGCTGGGCGCGCGCCCAGCAAGCTGGGGCTCACCGCCGGTTCGACCATCTCGGTCGAAGACGCGGTTCTCGGCCTCGTCACCCGCTCCGCCAATGACGCCGCTACCGTGCTGGCCGAAGGCCTCGGCGGCACCGAGGACGACTTCGGCTATCTGATGACGGCCAAGGCCCGCGAGTTGGGCATGAAGAACACCATCTACCGCAACGCCTCGGGCCTGCCCAACAAGGCGCAGATGTCGACGCCGCGCGACCAGGCGCTGCTGGGTGTCGCGATCCACCGGGATTTTCCGAAGTACTACGCCTATTTCGGCACCCGCAGCTTCACCTATAAGGGCGTGACCCATACCAGCCACAACCGCTTCGCCCTCAACTACAAGGGCGCGGATGGCATCAAGACCGGCTTCATCGGCCTGTCGGGCTTCAACCTGCTGGCGGCAGCCCAGCGCGACGGCACCCGCCTGGTCGGCGTGGTGTTCGGCGGATCGACCGCCAGTGCGCGCGACCGCTATATGGGCGAGATCATGGACGCCAGCTTCGCTCGCGCCAACGGCAACGACCTGCCGGGCGTCGAGTACGTCAAGGAAGACGATCCGAACAGCCCGACCACCGTCGCGGTCGCGGCGCCCGAGCCCATGGTGATGCGGGTGAAGGTCGCCGGCTTCCCCGAGGAAACGGCGCCCAAGGCCAGCACCGTCACCATGCAGACGCTCAATAGCCAGTTGGCCTCTCAGGAACCCGCCGTTGTCATGCCGGCCTCGCTCACGGCCACCGTGCCGCTGCCACAGCAGTCTGAGGATGATCTCTCGGCCGGGCCGGTCGAGGTTTCGGCCCGCAGCGTCGTCGAGCCGTCGACCAGGACCGTCACCTCCGCTGCTCTGGAAACCGGCGAAAGCGAGACCGATGCGGTGGCGTCGCCGTCTGGCTGGGCCTTGCAGGTCGGCGCGTTCAGCAAGCGCGACGCGGCCCGGGAGTTCGCCCAGAAGGTTGCCGGCAAGCTGTCGGACACGCTCGATCACGTCACCGCAACGGTGAGTGCGGCGGGCGGCAAGAAGACGCTGTATCGCTCGCGTCTGGTCGGCTTCAACAGCCGCAACGAGGCTCAGGACGCCTGCGCCGTTCTGAAGCGGGGCAAGGTGAGTTGCATCATCGTCGCGCCGGGCACGGCCACCGCCAGCCTGCAGTAGGTCAGGCCGGCGAGAACACCATTCGCACGAATTCCCGGTAGAGCATGATCTGCCCCGGCATTACGGTGCCCTCGCGCAGGGTGCGGCTCAGGATGATGCCGCCCTCCACCAACGTCGCGACCATGTCGGCCATGGCGTCGAGGTCGACGGGCACACGCGGCGGATAGTGCTGGGCGATGCGCTCCAGCCGTTCGCGAAAACGGTGCCGC
>CAMDTB010000127.1 GCA_945907245.1 Rhizobium sp. Q54 | reverse complement strand
AACAGCGTGAAAGGATCAAGCAACAGACCATCGACCATCGGCGCTTGCAGCACCGCAAGCTCGCCGCCTAACATCAATCCCCAGACGAGGTCCGCACTCCGCTAATCTACGCCGCGAGTTGCGCCAAATGTTCTGACGACGGACAGCATCCTCCACCGACGCCCCATAGGGATAATTGACCTGCGCCCAGCCGGTGATGCCCGGCCGCACCGTGTGCCGCTCGGCATAGTAAGGCAGCTGTCGGGCCAGGTCCTCGACGAACACCGGCCGTTCGGGCCGCGGACCGACGAAGCTCATATCGCCCTTCAGCACGTTGAAGATCTGCGGCAACTCGTCGATGCGCAGCTTGCGGATGATCCTGCCGACCGGCGTGACGCGGGGATCGTTCTCCGAGGCCCATTTGGGTCCGGCGGCCTCGGCGTCCATCCGCATGCTGCGGAATTTGTAGAGCATGAAGGTCCGGCCATGCTGGCCGACACGCTCCTGCCGGAACAGCACCGGTCCCGGACTGGTCACCCGCACCCGCAGCGCCGCGACCAGCACCACGGGCGCGGTCAGCGTCACCAGCACCAGGCTGGCGAACAGGTCGATGCCGCGTTTGATGAGCAGCCTGATCTGCGCCTCGGTGGAGCCTTGCGAGTAGATCAGCCAGCTCGGCAGGAAGCCGTCTAGGTCGATCTTGCCGGTTTCGCGCTCCATGAACGCCGCGTAGTCGGTGATCCGGATGCCGGCCAGCCGGCAGTCTAGCAACTCCCTGACCGGCAGGTTGCCGCGCCGCTCCTCCATGGCGGTGACGATCTCGTCGACCTGCTTCTCCAGCGCGAAGTCGCGCAGCGACGGCATGTCGGCCAGGTCATGGACCGGCGAGACGTTTCCGGACTCCCGCCCCATGCGCACGAAGCTGATCTCGCTGAAGCCGCGGGAGCGGCTGCCCCGCTGCACCTCGACAATCCGCTCGGCAAGCCGGCCGGCGCCGAGCACCAGCAGCCGGCTCTTGAACATGTCCAGGTCGAGCACGCCGAGGAAGATCACCCGGACCAGCAGGATGGCGCTGAACGCGACCGCCATGCCCGCCACGAAGATGCTGCGCCACAGCGCCACCGGCGGATACAGGAAGAACAGCAGCGCCATCACCAGGGTACTGAGCGCGAATGCCGCGGTGAGCGTCACAACGGTCTGGCGCAGGCTGCGCCATGTGTCGCGCTGGTACAGCCCCAGGATCAGCATCACGGTCTGGATGGTGACGACGAAGATCGTGTATTCCGGCGCCGGGTCGTCCAGGCTGCTCTCGGTGAGGCCGCTTATCGACAGGCGAAGCGACTGGGCGCCGTACAGCGAGGCGAGCAGCACGAAGGTCTCGAACAGCGCCAAGCCGAGCACAGCCCGTGACAGATAATGCCCGAACACCCTGATCACCGATCGAGCACCCCTCTCAACTCGTCACGGTCTCCGGCGATGCTTCCCCGGGCAACCGCCTGCTCATGCTCAGCATACTAGCGCTCGCGCTCATGCCAAACCTTAACTTCACCCGCCAAATCACCTTGCCGCAACATTGTCATCATTCCGTGGTTGACCCTCCGCTCGGCAACGGCCCAAACTGACCGCGGCATTATTGTGAGTACGCGGATGAACCAGAAGATCCATCCCGCCATCCTTTGCGGCGGGTCGGGCACCCGGCTGTGGCCATTGTCGCGCCGCAGCCACCCCAAGCAGCTGCTGTCCCTTCTGGAGCCACACACCCTGTTGCAGGTGACCGCGCGCCGGTTCGCCGACCCCGCGCGCTTCGCGCCGCCGGTGGCGCTGTGCAGCGAAGCCTACCGGTTCATCATCGGCGAGCAGATTCGCGGCGCGGGCCTGACCCCGGGGGCCATCATCCTTGAGCCGCAAGGGCGCAATACCGCGCCCGCCGCCGCGGTGGCGTCGCTGTGGGCGCTGCGGCAGGACCCGGACGCGCTGGTGCTGCTGTCGCCGTCCGACCACGTCATCGGCGACCTGCCGGCCTTCCAGACGGCGCTTGACCTGGCGGCCGAGACCGCGCGCGCGACCGGAGCGCTTGTCACCTTCGGTATCCGGCCCGACAAGCCGGAGACCGGCTACGGCTATATCGAAGCGGGCGACGAGTTGCCGGGCGGCGGTGGCGCGCTCTCCGTTGCCCGCTTCGTCGAGAAGCCCGACGCGGCGACCGCGCAGCGCTATGTCGACGGCGGTCGCCACCTGTGGAACAGCGGCCTGTTCCTGTTCCGCGCGACCGACTTCCTCGCCGAACTCGAGCGGCTGGAGCCGGCCATGCTGGCGGCCTGCCATGCGGCGGTGGACAAGGCGCGCACCGACCTGGACTTCGTGCGGCTGGACGAGGAAAGCTTCGCAGCCGCGCCGTCCAACTCCATCGACTATGCGGTGATGGAGAAGACCGAGCGGGCGGTCGTCATCCCGGTGTCCATGGGCTGGAGCGACGTGGGCTCGTGGAGCGCGCTGCGAGACGTGGCCGACAAGGACGCGGCCGGCAATGCGATCTGGGGCGACGTGATCGCCATCGACACAAGGGACAGTCTCGTGCGCAGCGATGGCCCGCTGGTGGTGACCTACGGCCTCGACAACGTCGTCGTCGTCGCCACCAAGGACGCCGTGCTGGTGTCGAGCGCCGAAGCCGCCCAGGATCTGAAGACGGTGGTGTCGCGCCTCGAAGGGCTTAAGCGCGAGGAGACCGATTTCCACCCGCGCGTCTTCCGGCCGTGGGGCTGGTTCGAGACCATGGACCTCGGGCCGGGCTTCAAGGTGAAGCGGATCGCGGTGAAGCCAGGCCAGCGGCTGTCGCTGCAGAGCCACCGGCACCGCGCCGAGCACTGGGTGGTGGTCAGCGGCGAGGCCGAGGTGACCTGCGGCGAGCGCTGCATGACATTGCGCGCCAACGAGTCGACCTATATTCCGGCCGGCACCACGCACCGGCTGGGCAATGCCGGCGACTCCGAGCTGCAGATCATCGAGGTGCAGTGCGGCGGCTATCTCGGCGAGGACGACATCATCCGCTTCGACGATATCTACGGCCGCAACTGAGCCACCTGGACGCAATTTCCATAAAAATTGTAATATACCGCCCTCGAACTGTGGTATTTGCGGGCGAATCCTGACATCGTCCAGGAGAACGGCCCGGCATGCGCCCCGCTTCTGGGGGAGCAGGCGCAGCCGGAGACGAGGCCAGTGTTGAGGATGCGGCTTGGGTGATCGCCCGCGTCCCGGAGCGTTCTGATGAAGACCAGGGACATCCTGTCCAGCGTGATCCTGATCGGCGCCGCGATCTTCGTGGCCGCGACGATATTCATCAAGCCGGGCCAGCACCTGGACGATCTGGATTTCTACGGCAAACTGGTCGCGGCACGGCAGGCCGCGGACGAGCAAGCGGCGGCCGAGGCCAACGCCACGCCGGTGCGCGTCTACGAGACGCCCAAGGCGCTGGGCGACCAGCTCTGGTCGATCCTGATGCCGAAGGAGAAGACCGCGCGGTTCGCGGGCACCGGCGGCGACCTGTCGTTGCTGCGCGTGTCCACCGGCGCCGGCCTGAGCGGCGCCGAAGGCAACGCGCTGCTGATCTCGGATGAGTTCAGGAAGGCAGCGGACGGCGCGCTCGACGGCACCGACGAGGGCATCGCCGACCTGCTCGACTATTTCGACGCCGCTGGCGGCAACGAAACCGTCATCGCCTTCCGCGCCCAGTTGCTGCTCGAGGCGCTGGGCAAGGACAGCCGCGCCGCTGATTCGCTGAGCGCGCTGCAGGAAGCGACCAAGAACATCTCGGAGGCGGCGTTCACCGCGCTGTGGTCCGGCTATGTGATGCCGGCCAATTTCCAGCCCGACTTCGCCCTGCCGCCCGGCTCCATCGGCTATGACCTTGGCGCGGTCATGCTGGAGAGCGGCGAGATCAATCCGGTCTATGACGATTTCATTCGCGTGCCGGCCAACAGCAACCACATCGAGGGTTCGGCCACGGACGTGGAGACCAGCCCGCAGTTGCTGTGGGGCGACGGCGTCAAGGGGCTGACGGTGTTCACCGCACCGATCCCCAACGGCACCTACAAGGTCTATGTGCTGACCTCGTCCGAGGCCGGCATCGATCCGTCGGTGGCATTCGGCGAGTACAACACGCTGCGCCGGGACGGCAGGCTGCGCCGCATCGACCTGCGCGACGATCAGGGCATCAGCCGGAACTGGAACCAGCAGGATTGCGGCGGGCAGGACCAGGTGCGGATCGAGCAGCCGGTCTACAATCCCGACGACGTGCCGGCGGAACAGCGCGCCAGCGACACGGGCGCCCGGTGCCGCAAGCTCGATGCCGACGGCGGGCTCGCAACCGCCGAGGTTCTGTTGAGCCGCCAGGGCATGTCGGCCGAGATCGAGCCGGAACTGACAATGGTCTCGCTGGGGCCGGACCAGACCCGCGGCAAGGGCGCGGTCTATGCCCTTCGCGAGGAAGTGAAGAACGGCCAGCTCTACGTCGATTTCCACCAGGCCGGCGTGCCCACCTACGTGGTCGGCATCATCGTGGTCGCCGCCGACGATACGTTCGGCGCCCAGATGGCCGCGATGGTCAGCGATGTGCTCGAGACCGTGCACCCGGCCGCCGGCGACGGCACCCAGGGCCCCGGCATGGCGACGAATTTCGCCGCAACCACCCTGCCGACCGGCACGCCGGGCGGCGGCGGCGCGGGCGGCGGCAATGCCGGCAATCC
>CAMDTB010000126.1 GCA_945907245.1 Rhizobium sp. Q54 | reverse complement strand
CTGCCACCCTCGGCGGCCTTTCCGATCCACTCGCGGGCCAGTTCGAGATCCTTCCCGACAGCGGCGCCGTGGAGATACATGCCGCCGAGGACCGCCGAAGCGGCGATATTGCCGTGCTCGGCGGAAAGTGTGACCAGGCGCCTGGCTTCGGCGTCATTCTGCGGCACGCCCTTGCCGTGCAGGTACATCCACCCCAGCGCCGCCTGCCAACCGCTGTTGCCATCCTCGGCGGCGGCGGCACAGTGCATCTTCGCCTTGTCGTAGTTGTGCGCCTGGAAATATTCGCGGCAGAGCGTGTCGGCGGCAGGCATGGCGGCAAATACCGGTGATGAAGAAGAAAGCCAGACGGCGGCGATTGCGGCGCCGGCGGCCATGGCGCCAAGGAGTCGCAAAGTCCTGCGCGCCCGGCGCGGTTCCGGATCGAGTTCCGGGAAAATCATGCTGTGCACGTTCATCTTCCATAGCCCCTTGGAGAGGCGCGCGACCATATTGTCGAATGGGAGTTATTCGGGTGGCGCGCGCCGCATTCAACGAGACAACTCGACCTGCGGGCTTAAGTTCCCGGCGGACGGCATTTCTCGCGGCGGTGGCGGAATGACGCGGTCGGCCGCGCCTCAGTCGATGGCGGCAACCCAGCCCCAGGCCGGCTTGCTGGCGGCCAGATCGGCGCCTTCGGCGCGCAGCCGGCTGTTCCAGACAACCAGTTCCTCGAGGGAGGCGCGCCGGGCACGGTATTCTTCATTGGCGGCCGCGTCCTCGAACGTCACCGCGCCGGTCCAGTCGGCGCTGTACCGGCCGCGCTGCGCCAGCAGGATCTCGAGCATGGCGCCCAGGTCGGCGGCGGCGCGGGACAGCAGGTTGGCCCTGGCGCCGTAGTGGCTGCGATAGGCATCCTCCTCCTGCCCGAAACGGTGCTCGACCCGGCGGCGGACCGGATCGGAAAGCGAGGCGACGATCTCGCGGCGGCGCTCGGCGAACCGGCCCAGGATGGTGTCATAGGCCTTCGCCGCCTCGCGCAGGGCGCTCGACCGGGCCACGATGGACGAGGCGGCGGCCTCGATGGCCGCGGGGTCGACAATGCGCTCCGGCGTCAGCGTCTCCAGCAGCGTCCAGGGGCCAAGCGCGGTCGTCCGTGCTTCCATCTGCGCCAGGGCGTCGCGCTTGGCGGCGCCCAGTTCGGTCGTCATCCGGAACGCCTCGCCGGGCAGGATCGCGGCCAGTTCCTCGTCGGATGCGGGCGGACCGGCTGCAAGCGCGGCCGAAGCCGGGCGCAGGTCGCGCAGCTCGCCGATCGGCTCGAGATTGGCGACGAGCACGACGCCCGCGACGATCAGCGGCAGATAGTCCCAGCGGATCGCTGCCTTGTGGTTGCGCGCGGCAAGGAACGACACCAGCACGGCGAAGGCGGCGGCGATGCCCGCCTGGACGGCCAGCGTACGCTGGATGTCGGGCGAGAGCCGGTCCAGGTACCAGCCGACACCGGCCGAGACCGCCAGCGCCACCGTGATCGAGATCATCAGGGCATGGCGGTCGTGCCGGCCGTGCGCGCCGAGCAGCGCCTTGACGTCCCGGGAGACCAGCAGCGCCCAGAGGCCGTAAAGGCCGGCCGCCAGCAGCAGCGCGGCCTGAGCCAGCGAGGCCGACGCCAGCGAGGCCGGCGCCAGCGCACCGGAGGACAGCAGGACATCGAGCATGGTGCCGACGCCGATCACCGTGGCGCAGCCGAAGATCACCACCGCCCCGAACCGTGCGATGTCGGAACCCTTGAGCAGCCGGTAGGCGGTCAGGATGAGCAGGCCGTAGAACGCTGCCTCCAGCCACCAGCCGGTGGCAGGGCCGAGGCGGACCACGTCCATCACCAGCCACAGCAGGCGGGTGGCGCCCAGCGCGCCGATGATGAGCGCCGCGAGGCGCAGATGTCGTTGGCCGGACATGGTGTTTCCCGTGCAGTCAGGACGTGCGAGGCAGGATATGGCAGGCGCGGCGCGGCGTCATTACCCCAGCGGCGTGGCGGCGCCGAATTTGTGACGCGCGCTTTTGCCCGGACCCGCGCCGGGCCGCGAAGCATGGTGGCCCCAACGGTAAATGGGTCTATGGTCCGCTGACGTACAATCCTGGGGAGACGCAGCATGAACCATCCGGCGCCGATCAAGACGACCGACGAGACGATCCTGGTGGGCACCCTCGCGACCAGCCCCGATGCCTATGGCGTCTGGGTGGCGGATGGCGAGGGCGACATTCCCTGGCCCAAATTCCTCGATACGGCGGCGGCCGGCGGCTACAGCACGGTCGAGCTGGGGCCCATGGGCTACCTGCCGACCGATGCGAACCAGCTGAAGGACGAGCTGGCGAAGCGCGCGCTGGGCCTGACCGGCGGCTATGTCACCGGACTGCTGCACGACTGGGAGGGGCGGGTCCAGGCGCGCAAGGAACTGCGCGAGGTCGCCGCGCTGACCGCCGCGGCCGGCGCCAGGCACCTGGTGCTGCTGGCGCGCACCACGCGCGGGCCGGCGGGACGGCGGGCGCTCGCGGGCAACGACTGGCACGACATGGTCCAGGGCATCAGGGACGCCCACCGCATGGTGCGCGACGAATATGGGCTGAGCGTGGTCTATCATCCGCATATCGGCCTGGCGGTGGAAACGGCCGCCGAGACCGAGCGGCTGGTGGAAGACACAAATGGCGACGTGCCGCTGTGCCTCGATGTGGGCCATTTCGCCTATCCCGGCGACGATCCGGTGGCGTTCTTTCGCAAGCACGCGCCTGTGATCCAGTACCTGCATCTGCGCGACCTGGACCCGGCGGTGCGCGATGACGCGGTCGCCACCAACAAGGATTTCTGGGGCGCGGTGCATGCCGGCCTGTTCTGCGAGCCGGGAACCGGCGTGGTGGATTTCGCCGGGCTGGTGGCGGCGGCACGGGACGCCGCCTTCAACGGCCCGGTGGTGGTGGAGCGCTCGCTCTACGCCCAGCGGCATGACGTGTCGGCCGAGACGGCGGCGCGGGCGCACGCCTTCTTCAGCGCGGCGGGCTTCGGCGGCTGATCGAGCCGCCGCGCGTACCGGGACGAGGACCGACGCCATGAACGACCAGACTAGTGCGCCGCACAGGCCCACCCTGTTCTATTGCCCGGGCGCCTGCTCGCTGGCGTCGCAGATCGCGCTCGAGGAGGCCGGCGTGGCCCACGACCTGGGCTTCGTCAACCTGAACGGCGACCGCACCGACTATTACCGCGTCAACCCGACGGGCAGGGTGCCGGCCCTGCTGCTGGACGGCGAGCTGCTGACCGAGAACATCGCCATCCTGACCTGGGCGGCGCGCCAGAGCCCGGACCGCGCCCTGCTGCCGGTGGAAGACCTGGCATTGGCCCGCGCCTATTCGTTCATGGCGTGGTGCGCCAGCACGGCGCACATCGCCCGGCGCCAGTTCCGCGCCCCGCAGCGGTTCACGCCCGACGCCTCGGCCCATCCGGCGCTGCAGGCGGCGGGACGCGAGGCGTTCTGGGCGGTGCTGCGGCAGATCGACGAGCGGATCGGCGCGGGCGACTGGGTCCTGGGCGCGGATTTCTCCGTCTGCGACGGCTACGCCATGGTGTTCTACGACTGGGGCGTGCGCGACGAGCACCCGATGGAAAGCCTGCGCTCCTACAGCCGGTTCGCTGAACGGATGACCCAACGCCCGGCGGTCCGCAAGGCGCTCGAAACCCACAGGAGTCCGCTCGTCACGCGGTGAGGGTGGGCCGCATCCTCAACCCCAAGGCGGCGCGCAGCCATGTGATCGGCGGCATGACCATGGCGGTGGGCGCGGCGCTGCTGGAGGACCTGGTGGTGGATAAGCGCCGCGGCTTCTTCGTCAACCACGACCTGGCCGGCTATGAGGTGCCGGTGCACGCCGACATCCCGCACCAGGAGGTGGTGTTCCTCGACGAAACCGACCCGATCTCGTCACCGATGAAGGCCAAGGGCGTGGGCGAGCTGGGCATCTGCGGCGAGGGCGCGGCGGTGGTCAACGCGGTGTACAACGCGACAGGGGTACGGGTGCGGGATTATCCGGTGACACTGGACAAGCTGCTTGAGGGGATGCCGGAGATGGGAATTTAGACGAGCAGCGCGTTTGATATTCGGCTAAACGGGTCAGCGAACAGCAGCTGTCTTGTGGCCGAGATAAAACTCTGATGCAATTGCTGGAGGGGCCATATTTTAGTGTACGACCCGCAAAAAAAGCGGTGACCAAGGTGCCTCTGAACCCGCTCTGGAGTAGGAGTGGAGTATAGGTAAACTATTATTGGGCGTCGTTGTCGGAAATACCACCAATAACCCCATATTTCCATATCCGAGCGGGCTCTTCTTGTAAACTCTTGAGCCAAGCTGTACGCAAAGTGCCCTGCCTCGTTCCCACTCCTCCGCCGAGGACCATCCGGATTTATCATCCGGAAACGCGATACACGATTTATCTATTATTTCACATGCCCGAAAGTCGACTTCTACATCTGGAATTTTTTCCAGTTTCCTAATTATCTGCTCTTGAGCGCTAGGAGTTGAAACCAAACATATGATTTTTATTTTGACATTGGCAAGATACGAAATATTTTCGTTAATGAATTTAGTTGCGTTATCTCCAATGGGTGTGCCAGTTGCTGCGATGTCATCCATAATTATTACAGATGATATTGCGCCATTTTCCTTAATATGTCGATCCAACTGCTTAATAAACGAATCAGGCGCAAGCACGCATCGGGCTAATGTCCGCCGTCAGCGCCTATGGCACAGATTTGAGGTTGTGATTTAAGGAGGATTTGGGCTTCGT
>CAMDTB010000125.1 GCA_945907245.1 Rhizobium sp. Q54 | reverse complement strand
GACTTGCAGCGATTTGCCGGAGCGAGGTTCCGAGGCTGTGAAGTCGGGCAATCTCACACCGATCTTCAGCCGATAGCTGGCGGTACGTTCTTCCCATCGCAACACCTTATGCTGGTGTTGCACTTCGTTTGTGAACTTAGGGGACCCAGTGTCATTGGGTGCGATCGCTACATAAAAAGACTGGGTCCCGGCCTTCGCCGGGATGACAATGATTATCAATATGATCTAATCAGCACACAACCCCCATTGACCTTCCATGGGTTCGTGCCATCCTTGCTGACATCTTCCTGCAATGAAGCGCCGACGTGACCGACCAGTTCATCCGCTTTCCCAGGTTCTACCTCACGGTGCCGTCCGCGTGCCCCTATCTGCCCGGGCGTCTGGAACAGAAGATCTTCACCGAGCTGAAGGAACCGCACGCGCAGGAACTGAACGACAGCCTGTCGAAAGTCGGTTTCCGCCGGTCGCAGAAGGTCGCCTACAAGCCGGCCTGCGACGGCTGCCACGCCTGCATATCGGTGCGCATCCCGGTGAAGGATTTCGAGCCCAACCGTACCATGCGGCGCATCGCCCGCCGCAACGGCGACCTGACGCAGACGCCGGTGCCGGCGCACGCCACGCTGGAGCAGTTCGAGTTGCTCACCACCTATCTGAACTCGCGCCATTCGAACGGCGGCATGGCCGGCATGACCGCCATGGACTATGCCACCATGGTCGAGGAGACACCGGTCAGCACCTACCTGGTCGAGTACCGCCGCCGCATGCTGGATCCGCTCAATCCGCGCGACCCGCTGATCGGCACCTGCCTCAGCGACGTGCTCGATGACGGCGTGTCGATGATCTACAGCTTCTACAATCCGGACGCGACCGACCGGAGCCTCGGCACCTACATGATCATGTCGCACATCGAATGGGCCCGGAAGCTGGGCCTGCCCTATGTCTATCTAGGCTACTGGATCGCCGGATCGGACAAGATGGCCTACAAGGCGAAATTCCAGCCGCTGGAGATGTACGCCGACGACGCCTGGCGTAAGATGAAGATCTAACAGCCGGAGTCTCTTCCAATGTTCAAGCTGCTTGCGACCGCCATGATCGCGTCGACCATCCTTGCCGCGCCCGCCATCGCCGCCGATGCCCCGGCCTGCAAATCCAGCCCCAAGGTCGTCGGCAAGTGCATGACCTTCTATGGCCCGCTCGCGGTCTACAGCGGCAGCCCGTCGCTGCGCATCTGGCCGGTCGGCACCAAGCAGCTCTACGGCCTGCGCGGCACCGGCACCGATCCCGAGAACGTGGCGCTGCCGGAAAAGCTGCGCGAGCTTCTGGCCACCAAGCCGAGTGAAGTCAACGGCAAGTGGGAAGTCTGCCCGCTGGAGGCCGAGCGTCCGAACCAGCTGCGCATCGTCTGCCTGGAAAGCGCCAGCGAATTGCGGGCGGTGCCGCGCGCGCCGCAATAGGCGTTCAAGCTGGCTGGGGCTGCCTCGCCTCGTCGCGTCCGGCGTGGCGCAGCAGCCATAACCCGTAGAGCAGGTTCGGCAGCACGCCCAGCACCGGCACCAGCACGATCAGCCCCATTTCCAGCGTGGCCGGCTGGCCGCCCGACTGCTGGACGGCGGCAAGCACGGCGAGCAACGCGCCGGTGTTCCACAGGGCGTGTAGCACCATGCACGGGTAGAGCGACCCGGTGCGCACGCGGATCGCCATGAACAGCATCCCGGTGCAGAACGCCGCCAGCGATTGCACCGCGGCGATGCCGAACTGGCCGGTGACGAAGCCGTTCAGCACGTGCATGGCAGCGAAGATCAGAGACGTCCGCCAGATCGCCGGCCAGACGCGAAACCGCGCACGGAAGCCCTGGAACAGGATGCCGCGGCAGGCCAGTTCCTCGGAAATGCCGACCAGGATCGCATTGAGGACAACGATGCCGACGATCTTCGGCGACGGCAGTCCCAGATACACGGCCAGGCCGAAGAACAGCGCGAGATAGATCGCGACCGGCAGGGTCAGCAGCAGCGAGCGCCCGGACACCGGCGCCACTAGGCCGACGTCGCGGCGCGGGAACAGGAACGAGGCGGCCGTGATGAACACGCAGGCAAGCAGGATCTGTGGCACCACGCCGCGCGACATCAACTGATCGAGCGACGCCTGCTCGTCCTCGGAAAACAGCCCGCCGGAAAAGACCGTGACCAGCATCCATATGACGAACACCCCGAGAGCGAGCGCCAGTCGGGTGTTGGCCGTCATCCGTTAGCTGAACCGGCCGCTCGACGCGAAGCCGCGGGGCACCATGCGTCCGGCCTGGGCGCGGGTGCCGGTCCAGTCGAGCAGGTTGGTCTCGGTGCGGGTGCGGTCGCCCGAGGCCCAGGTGAGGCCGTCGGCGTGGTTGAATATCTTGGCGTCGGCCAGGCCGCCGTCCTTGTATTTCTGCAGGGTCAGGCCGCGGCCTCGCGCCATCTCGGGCAGCTGGTCGCGCGGGAACAGCAGCAGCTTGCGGTTGTCGCCGACGACCGCGACCGTGTCGCCCACCGCCGGCACGCAGATCTTCGCCTTCACCTTGCCGTCGACGTTCAGCACCTGCTTGCCGTTCTTGGTCTGGGCGAGCGCGCTGTCGGCGTCGACGATGAAGCCGCGCCCATCGGAACTGGCGACCAACAGTTTGGCGCCCGCCGTATAGGTCATCGCCACGATCACGTCGTCGGTGGCCGGCAGGTCGATCATCAGCCTGACCGGCTCGCCCATGCCGCGCCCGCCCGGCAGCTTGTCGCAGCCCAGCGTGTAGAAGCGTCCGTTCGAGGCGAACAGCAGCAGCTTGTCGGTGGTCTGGGCATGAACCTGGAACGCCGGGCCGTCGCCGTCCTTGAACTTGATCTCGGCCGATTTGTCGACATGCCCCTTCATGGCGCGGATCCAGCCCATCCTGGACAGGATCACCGTCACCGGCTCCTTCTCGATCAGCGCCTCGGGCGTCGCCATGTCGACGACGGCCGCCTCGCTGAACACGGTGCGGCGTGCGCCCAGCACGGTGTCCTTGCCGAAGCGCTTGCGCAGCGCGTCCAGCTCCAGCCGGATGGCGTAGCGCTGCTTGGACGGGCTGTCGATCAGCGCGGACAGCTCGGCCTGCTCGGCCTCCAGCCCGGAATATTCCTTGAGGATGCCCTCTTCCTCCAGCCGGCGCAGCGCGCGCAGCCGCATGTTGAGGATCGCCTCGGCCTGCACCTCGGTTAGCTCGAAGTGGGCCATGATCACGGGCCTGGGCTCGTCCTCACGGCGGATGATGGCGATCAGCTCATCGAGGTTGAGGAACACGATCATGTAGCCGCGCAGGATCTCCATGCGCCGCTCGATGTTGCCCAGCCGGAACCGCGACCGGCGGACCAGCACCTCGATCCGGTGATCGAGATAGGCCTGCAGCGCCTCCTTCAGCGACATGACCCGGGGCACCTGGTCCTTGTCGAGTACGTTGAGGTTGAGCGGAACCCGCGTCTCCAGCTCGGTCAGCCTGAACAGGCTCTCCATCAGCACGGCGGCATCGACCGAGCGGGCGCGCGGCTCCAGCACGACGCGGACCTTGTCGGTCGACTCGTCGCGCACGTCGGCGAGCAGCGCGGTCAGCTTGCGGTTGTTGATCAGCTCGGCGATCTTCTCGATCAGCTTGGACTTCTGCACCTGGTACGGGATTTCCGTGACCACGATCTGGTAGGTGCCGCGGCCCTGGTCCTCGATCTCCCACTTGGCGCGCAGCCGGAAGCCGCCGCGGCCGGTCTCGTAGGCGCGGGCAATGCTGTCGGCCGGCTCGACGCAGATGCCGCCGGTGGGGAAATCCGGCCCCTTCACATGCACCAGCAGCTCGGCAACGGTCGCGCCCGGATGGGCCAGCAGGTGCTGCATGGCCAGGCTGAGCTCGTCCACATTGTGCGGCGGGATGCTGGTCGCCATGCCGACCGCGATACCCTGCGAGCCGTTCGCCAGCAGGTTCGGGAAGCCGGCGGGCAGGACGATCGGCTCCTCGTCGAGGCCGTCATAGGTCGGGCGGAAATCGATGGCGTCCTGGTCGAGACCTTCGAGCAGCGCCTCGCCCACATGGGTCAGCCGCGATTCGGTGTAGCGCATGGCGGCGGCGTTATCGCCGTCGATATTGCCGAAATTGCCCTGCCCGTCGATCAGCGGATAGCGGACGGCGAAATCCTGCGCCAGGCGCACCAGCGCGTCGTAGATCGACTGGTCGCCATGCGGGTGGAACTTGCCCATGACGTCGCCGACGACGCGGGCGCATTTCTTGTAGCCGGAGTTCGGATCGAGCCGGAGCTGCTGCATGGCGAACAGCAGCCGCCGGTGCACCGGCTTCAGCCCGTCACGCACGTCGGGCAGAGAGCGCGCCATGATGGTCGACAGGGCATAGGACAGGTAGCGCTCGCTGAGCGCATCGCCAAAGGGCACGTCGCGGATGTTGTCGCCGCCGGCCGCCGGAGGGGTCAGTTCGTTCATACGCCGAATATAGCAGGACGGGCGTTATTCGCTACCAGATGATGTGGGTTTTTAGGTTGGATATTCCCCCATTTATCGTCATCCCCGCGCACGCGGGGACCCAGCTCTTCGTAGGGCTCGGTCCGTTAATCGTTCGTCTGGAAAGGCAGTTTGTCGTTTCCGAGCGGCACCGCAGCCACCGCCCCTTCCCCATCTGGATTCCCGCGTGCGCGGGAATGACGGCATAGGGCCTATACCAACCTGCGGTGAGGCTGACTCGCGTCAGGGATTCCCAAACTGACGAAAGTCTGAATCAATGGCGTCCTGCATTTGGAGGGCGTGACCATGGGATCAGCGATCGGCTTGCGGGATGATTTTGAC
>CAMDTB010000124.1 GCA_945907245.1 Rhizobium sp. Q54 | reverse complement strand
CGGCCTGAAGGGCTACCACAATTCCTGCCTGCACCGCGGCACCAAGCTGAAGCCGTCCAATTCCGCCGGCTACTCGGCCAACCTGCAGTGCCCCTATCACGGCTGGACCTGGAACCTGGACGGCACGCTGAACGAAGTACCGTGCGCGTGGGAATTCCCGCACCTGGATTACGAGAAGAACCGGTTGCCCGAAGTGCGGGTGGACGTCTGGAACAGCCTGGTGTTCATCAACATGGACCTCAGTGCGCCGCCGCTGCTCGACTACCTTGAGGTGCTGCCCGAGCATTGTGCCGCGTGGGACTTCACCGACTGGTATGTCAGCGTCCACGCCCGCAAAGAGCTGGCCTGCAACTGGAAGGCCGCGCAGGAAGCGTTCATCGAGGGCTATCACGGCCCGATGGTGCACCCGCAGCTGTCCGGCAGCGCCGCCCAGCAGCAGCACGACATCTTCAGCGACCATGTCAGCCGCGACCTCGTCGCCCTCGGCGTGAAGACCCGCCGCGGCGGCGTCGAGATGACCGAGCAGCAGGTGCTCGACGGCATGCTGATGGGCGACCGCTCGCTGGTCGACGGCGAGAAGCCGAAGGTGCCGGAAGGCAGCACCGCCCGCGAGGTGATGGCGAAGCAGATGCGCGACGCCTATCTGACCCAGTTCGGCATCGACCTGTCGGGCATGTCGAATTCGGAAGTGCTCGATTCCATCAAGTACAGTCTGTTCCCCAACCTGTTCATTTTCACCGGCATCTCGCTGCGCATCCTCTACCAGTACCGCCCGCTGGGGAACGATCCCGACCGCTGCCTGTTCGACATCCTGTTCATGCGGCCGGTGCCCAAGGGCCAGACCCGTCCCGACCCGGCGCCGGTGACCTATGTGAAGGAGCATGAGTCCTACCGCGACGTGCCCGGCATGGACCCGGGCTTCGGCCTGCTGTTCGACCAGGACACCCAGATCATGCGCTGGCAGAACGAGGGCAACCACGCCACGGTGAAGGGCGCGGTCACCTATTCCAACTACATGGAATCCCGCCTGCGCCACCTGCACAACACGCTGGACAAGTATCTGGGCGCGTAAGGGTTTTCCACCCTCAACTGTCATCCCGGCGAAGGCCGGGACCCAGGCTTGGCGAGAGCGTTGCGCGCTACGCGCCGGTCTTTCGGAAGGAAGGGTCTGGGTACCGCCCTTCGGCGGTATGACGGCTTTGGTTAATCCGGAATCATCCCCGAAGCCTTGAGTACCTGCCCTGCCAGGTATAGCGAACCGCAGATCAGCACCTCGCCGGCGCGGCACGCGGGCAGCGCCGACTGCACGTCCGGGAACGCCGCCGCCTTCAGCCCGACGCGCCGAGCCAGCTCCGCCAGATGCGCTGAATCGTGGCACGCCTCGCCGGGGATCGGCACGGCCTTCACCGACGCGGCGACTGGCGCCATCAGCCGCAGATATTCGGCGGCGTCCTTGCCCTCCAGCATGCCGACGACGAGGTCCAGCTTGCGCCCCGCCAGCGCCTGCGCGAGCGCCTCGGCCGCGTGCGGGTTGTGGCCGCCGTCGAGCCACAGGCGCGTGCCGGTCGCCAGCAGGTTGAGCAGCGGCCCGCGCGTGACCGGCTGCAGCCGGGCGGGCCACGTCACCGTGCGCAGCGCCGCCTCGATCCTGTCGGGCGACGGCGCGATCCCCAGCGACCGCAGGCATGCCAGTGCCAGTGCGGCGTTGCCGATCTGATGCGCGCCGGCAAGCGCCGGCATGGGCAGGCACAGCGTTCCGGCGGCATCTGAGAACGTCCAGCCATCGCCATCGGCCACGGCCGTCCAGTTCCGGCCCGCAACCTTCAGCGTCGCGTCCGTCCGGGCTGCTTCTACCTCAATCACCGCCATTGCCTCCGGCTCCTGGGCGGCCGAGAACACCGGCGTGCCGTTCCGGATGATCCCCGCCTTCTCGCCCGCGATGCCGGCAAGGCTGTTGCCGAGGAAATTCTGGTGGTCCATGCCGATGGGCGTGATCAGTGTCGCCCGCTTGTTTTCCAGCACGTTGGTGGAGTCGTAGCGCCCGCCCAGGCCGACTTCGACGATGCAGTAATCCGCCTCGTCCTCGGCGAAGGCGAGGAAGCCGGCAGCCGTCGTGATCTCGAAGAAGGTGATCGGCTGGCCGTCATTGGCCGCTTCGCACCGTTCCAGGACATCCACCAGCCGCGCCTCGGAGATCAACCCGTCCGACAGCCGGATACGCTCGTGGAATCGGACCAGGTGGGGCGAAATGTAGGTCTGGACCCGTTTGCCGCCGGCCTCCAGCATGGCGCGCAGATGCGCCACGGTGGAGCCCTTGCCGTTGGTGCCGGCCACGTGCAACACCGGCGGCAGCTTCAGCTGCGGGTTGCCGAGCGCCGCCAGCAGCCGCTCGGTGCGCCCGAGCGACAGGTCGATAAGCTTGGGATGGAGGGTATGCAGCTGAGCGAGAAGCGTATCGCTGCTCAATTGGCGGCGGCCCGCTTGCTCTTGGCGGGCGACGGCAGCGCCAGCTGCCTGTCGTCGCGCCGGCCGCCCATCAGCATCTGGAGGAGCCCGGCCAGCTTCGTGGCGAGGTCGTGCCGGTGCACGATCATGTCGATCATGCCGTGCTCCAGCAGATACTCGGCGCGCTGGAAGCCCTTGGGCAATTGCTCGCGCACCGTGCTCTCGATGACCCGCGGCCCGGCGAAGCCGATCAGCGCACCGGGCTCGGAAATCTGGATGTCGCCCAGCATGGCGTAGGACGCGGTGACGCCGCCGGTGGTCGGATCGGTCAGCACCACGATATAGGGCAGCCGCGCCTCGCGGAGCATCTGCACCGCCACGGTGGTGCGCGGCATCTGCATCAGCGACAGGATGCCTTCCTGCATGCGTGCGCCGCCGGAGGAGGTGATCATCACGAAGGCGGATTTCTCGTTCACCGCCCGCAGCGCGCCGGCGACGAACGCGTCACCCGCCGCGATACCCAGCGAGCCGCCCATGAAGGCGAAGCTCTGGATGGCGACGACCGTCGGAATGCCGCCGATCTTGCCTTCGCCGACGGTCACCGCGTCCTGATCGCCGGTCTCGACCCGGGACGCCTTGATGCGGTCGCTGTACTTCTTCTTGTCGCGGAACTTCAACGGATCGTCGGCCTGCTTCGGCACGGCGATCGGATCGTAGGATCCGCCGTCGAACAGCGCCGCGAAGCGCTCCTTGGGCGGCATCTTGTGGTGATGGCCGCAATGCGGGCAGACATACTGCGCCGCGACCATTTCCTTGTGATAGATCATCTGGCCGCAGTTGACGCAGGTATCCCACTTCACCTCCTCGGAGGTGGGACGCTCACGCCGGAAGATGGTGCTGAGCTTGGCGCGACCCTTCTTCAGCCAGTTCAACGGGCGCCTCCCGCGGCGATGGGCTGTTGCGTACGGCGCACGCCGGAGGCGAGATCGGCGACGAAGCCCAGCACGTCGCGCACGCCGTCGTCGGTCAGACTGCCGCTGGGCCCGATATTGTTCGCGATCCGGTCGACGATGGCCGAGCCGACCACGGCGCCATCCGCCACGGCGGCGATCTCGGCCACCGCGTCGGCGGTCCGGATGCCGAAGCCGACGACCACGGGCAGGTCGCTTTTCGCCGCGAACCGCTTGCGCGCCGCGCCCACGGCACCCTGCGCGCCCTTGGCGGCGCCGGTGATGCCGGTGACCGACACGTAGTAGAGGAAGCCGCTGCAGTTGCCGATGACCCGCTCCAGCCGTTTGTCGTCGGTCGTGGGCGTCAGCAGCCGGATGAAGCGGATGCCGGCGGCAACCGCCGGCTCACACAGCTCGGCGTCTTCCTCGGCCGGAAGATCAACGACGATCAGGCCATCGACACCGGCCGCCACCGCATCGGCGAGGAACGCGTCGACGCCATATTTGTAGATCGGGTTGTAGTAGCCCATCAGCACTATCGGCGTGTCGTTGTCGGTCCTGCGGAAGCGCGCCACCATGCCCAGCGTCTTGCGCAGGGTCTGGCCGGCGGCCAGCGCACGCAGGCCCGCCGCCTGGATCGCCGGGCCGTCGGCCATGGGATCGGTGAATGGCATGCCCAGCTCGATGATGTCGACACCGGCTGCCGGCAGGCCCGCCAGGATTTTCTCGGACTGCTCGATGTTCGGATCGCCCGCGGTGATGAACGACACGAAGGCGGCGCGGCCTTCCGCGCGAAGGTTCGCGAAACGGCGTTCGATGCGGCCAGGCGTCGTGATCAAATCTTCGCTCCCAGGGCGTCGGCGACGGTGAAGATATCCTTGTCGCCGCGTCCGCTGAGATTGACAACGATTAAGTGATCTTTCGGCAGGCCCGGCGCCACCTTGGCCACATGGGCCAGCGCGTGGGAGGATTCCAGCGCGGGAATGATGCCCTCCAACTGGCAGCAGAGTTGAAAGGCGTCGAGCGCTTCCTTGTCCGTGGCCGACACGTACTGAACCCGGCCGACGTCGGCCAGATAGCCATGCTCGGGCCCGACGCCCGGATAGTCGAGCCCTGCCGAGATGGAGTGCGCCTCGGTGATCTGGCCGTCCTCGTCCTGCAGCAGATAGGTGCGGTTACCATGCAGCACGCCCAGGCTGCCGGCGCTGATCGAGGCGGCGTGCTGGCCGGTCTCGATGCCGTGGCCCGCCGCTTCCACGGCGGTCATGGCGACGTTCTCGTCGTCGAGGAACGGGTGGAACAGGCCGATGGCGTTGGAGCCGCCGCCGACACAGGCAACCAGCGTGTCCGGCAACCGGCCTTCCGCCGCCAGCATCTGCTCGCGCGTCTCGGTGCCGATCACCGACTGGAAGTCGCGCACCAGTTCCGGATAGGGATGCGGGCCCGCGACCGTGCCGATCAGGTAGTAGGTGCTGTCCACATTGGTCACCCAG
>CAMDTB010000123.1 GCA_945907245.1 Rhizobium sp. Q54 | reverse complement strand
ACGAGAGATGCGAGGTTATGAGCAAGAAAAAGATGAATGGGATTGAATTCAAAACCGATATCCCAGATGACGGTCTCTGGGACGAAGCCGGTGAGCTTGTTACCCGACCTGGCGGTATGGCGCTATCCGACGCAATCGCATCTTTGCTCGAAGAGGGCGACATACGTGTCTCCGACCCGGATATGGATCTCGAACACGAATCCTGGGACTTCGAGGTGGATTGGAATGGCGCACGCTTCCGGGTACAGGTTATGCACTTCGACGTCTGTATGGTCGTTGTGCATGGAGGGCCTTGGCTGCTGGAGCGCCTGATCTTCCGCAATGTGCCGCGGCGGGAGGATCTGACCGAACATATTGCGGCGCTCTTCGACCGAGATCCGCGGTTCAGTGAAGTAAAGCTCTTCAAGGCCTACTGACTAGGTCTCTTGGACCCCCGCTATCGGGTCCATGACAGCGGCAGCGACGGGTCGGTCTGAAGCGTACGCCGGTTTGGCCTTTTCCTAGTAATCGAGAGTTCATGGCTGATCTCCCTAACATCGGCGCGACGATGCGTGCATGGCTGGTGCGGTACAGGCGGGATCCGGCCTCGTTCGTGCGGGACATGCTGGGGGTCGCGCCGGATGCCTGGCAGGCGGCGCTGATGCGGGCGGTTGCCGCCGGCGAGCGGCGGGTTTCGGTTCGGTCGGGGCATGGGGTGGGGAAGTCGAGCGTCGCGTCGTGGCTGGCGCTGTGGCACATCCTGACGCGGTATCCGCAGAAGACCATCATCACCGCGCCAACGGGCAGCCAGCTCTATGACGCGCTGTTCGCCGAGCTGAAGCGGTGGGCGCGGGAGCTGCCGCCGCTGCTGGCGCCGCTGCTCGACGTGAAGTCGGACCGGATCGAGCTGGCGGCGGCGCCGGCGGAGAGCTTCATCTCGGCGCGCACCAGCCGGGTGGAGACGCCGGAGGCGCTGCAGGGGGTGCATGCCGAGCATGTGCTGCTGATCGCAGACGAGGCGTCGGGCATTCCGGAGGCGGTGTTCGAGGCGGCGGCCGGGTCCATGTCGGGGCATTCGGCCTGCACCATATTGCTGGGCAATCCGACGCGGGGCAGCGGGTTCTTCTTCGATACCCACAATCGGCTGAAAGCGGGGTGGTGGACGCTGAAGGTGTCGTGCGCCGACTGCCCGCGGGTGTCGCCCGCGTTCATCGACGAGATGGCGGCGCGCTACGGGGCGGAGTCCAGCGCGTACCGGGTACGGGTGCTGGGCGAGTTCCCGCTGCGCGACGATGACACGGTGGTCCCGCTGGAGCTGGTGGAGGAGGCCATGCACCGGGACGTGGCTGGGTCGGTGTCGGCGCCAGTGATCTGGGGGCTGGACGTGGCGCGGTTCGGCGCGGACGCGAGCGCGCTGGCCAAGCGCCGCGGCAATGTGGTGAGCGAGGTGCGGACCTGGCGCGGGCTGGACCTGATGCAGACCTGCGGCGTGGTGAAGCACGAGTACGACAGCCTGCCGCGCGAGGAGCGGCCGGCGGAAATCCTGGTGGACAGCATCGGCCTGGGCGCGGGGGTGTGCGACCGGCTGCGCGAGCTGGGGCTGCCGGCGCGGGGGATCAATGTGGCGGAGAGCCCGTCGCTGGGGACGACCTACGCCAATCTGCGGGCCGAGCTGTGGTTCCGGCTGAAGGGCTGGCTGGAGGCGCGGGACTGCCGCATCCCGAAGGACGAGGCGCTGTTCGGCGAGCTGGTGGCGCCGCGCTATGGCTTCACCTCGTCCGGCCGGATGAAGGTGGAGGCCAAGGAAGACCTGAAGCGGCGCGGGCTGCCGTCGCCGGACCGGGCCGATGCGCTATGCCTGACGCTGGCGACGGACGCGGCGACGGCGCTGTACGGGGCGGCGGCGGGGCGTGGCTGGAACGCGCCGCTGCGGCGTCAGATCAAGGGACTGGTCTGAGCACCGGGACCAGCAAAAACCATTCCGCTTTTCCGCCTTCCAGTGCATATAGAACACCGTCAAATGGAGAGGCTTCGTTCAAGAAACCGCTCCGGATTCATCAGCCGCGGCTTTCGGGCGGCAAGGCGTTCCGCCGTGCCTGAAAGCGCCCCAGCCTGGAACGACCATGCCCGTTTATCGCTCACGTACCACCACCCACGGACGCAACATGGCAGGCGCGCGCGGCCTGTGGCGCGCGACCGGCATGAAGGACAGCGACTTCGGCAAGCCGATCATCGCGGTGGTGAACTCGTTCACCCAGTTCGTGCCCGGGCATGTGCACCTGAAGGATCTGGGCCAGATGGTGGCGCGGGAGATCGAGGCGGCGGGCGGCGTGGCGAAGGAATTCAACACCATCGCGGTCGACGACGGCATCGCCATGGGCCATGACGGCATGCTGTATTCGCTGCCGTCGCGGGAGCTGATCGCCGACAGCGTCGAGTACATGGTGAACGCGCATTGCGCCGACGCCATGGTGTGCATCTCGAACTGCGACAAGATCACGCCCGGCATGCTGATGGCCGCGCTGCGGCTGAACATTCCGTGCGTGTTCGTGTCGGGCGGGCCGATGGAAGCGGGCAAGGTGCTGCTGGGCGGCAAGATGCAGGCGATGGACCTGGTCGACGCCATGGTGGCCGCCGCAGACGACACGGTGAGCGACGAGGACGTGGAGAAGATCGAACGGTCGGCGTGCCCGACCTGCGGCTCGTGCTCGGGCATGTTTACCGCCAACTCGATGAACTGCCTGACCGAGGCGCTGGGCCTGTCGCTGCCGGGGAACGGCTCGACCCTGGCGACGCACGCGGATCGCAAGGGCCTGTTCCTGGAGGCCGGTCACCTGGTGGTGGACCTAGCGCGCCGGTATTACGAGCAGGACGACGAGACGGCGCTGCCGCGGGTGATCGCGTCGAAAGGCGCGTTCGAGAACGCCATGGCGCTCGACATCGCCATGGGCGGGTCGACCAATACGGTGCTGCACATCCTGGCGGCGGCGCACGAGGCCGAGCTGGACTTCACCATGGAGGACATCGACCGGCTGTCGCGCAAGGTGCCGGTGCTGTGCAAGGTGGCGCCGGCCAAGTCGGACGTGCACATGGAAGACGTGCACCGGGCGGGCGGCATCATGTCGATCCTGGGCGAACTGGACCGGGCGGGGCTGATCAACCGCGAATTGCCGACGGTGCACACGCGCACCATCGGCGATGCGATCGATCATTGGGACATCACCCGGACGACCAGCCAGAAGGTGAAGGACCTGTTCCTCGCGGCGCCGGGCGGCGTGCCGACCCAGGTGGCGTTCAGCCAGGCGCGGCGCTGGGAAGAGCTGGACACGGACCGCCGCGACGGCGTGATCCGCAGCGCCGAGCATCCGTTCTCGCAGGACGGCGGTTTGGCGGTGCTGAAGGGCAATCTGGCGCCGGACGGCTGCATCGTGAAGACCGCGGGCGTTGACGAGAGCATCCTGAAATTCGCCGGTCCGGCGCGGGTATTCGAGAGCCAGGACGCGACGGTGCAGGCGATCCTGCTGAACAAGGTCGTGGCGGGCGACGTGGTGGTCATCCGCTATGAGGGGCCGCGCGGCGGGCCGGGCATGCAGGAGATGCTGTATCCGACCAGCTATCTGAAATCGAAGGGCCTGGGCAAGGCGTGCGCGCTGATCACCGACGGGCGGTTCTCGGGCGGCACCTCGGGGCTGTCGATCGGGCATGTGTCGCCGGAAGCGGCGGACGGCGGGCTGATCGGCCTGGTGCGCGAAGGCGACCGGATCGAGATCGATATTCCCAACCGGACGATCCACCTGGCGGTGGACGAGGCCGAGCTGGCGCGCCGCCGGGCGGCGCAGGACGAGGCCGGATGGAAGCCCGCCGAGGTGCGCAAGCGCAAGGTGACCACGGCGCTCAAGGCCTATGCGGCGTTCGCGACCAGCGCCGCGCAGGGCGCGGTGCGCAAGCTGCCGGAGTAGCTACCGCACCGCTTCCGACGCATTGCCTGCCGTGGCCAGTCATTGACTCTGGCCGGTCTCTCCGCGCACCCTGAACGAACCAAGAACATTTGAGTCGGGTTCGCAAGGTGGCGATTGACTATCCACGGGACGAGGACGCTGGGGCACCTGCGCCAGATTGCGAGGGCTGTCGAGCTTCGATGCCTTCGATGCGACAGGGTCGAACCGTGGTCGATGAAGGACCTGGTCGGCCGGCTGGGCGGCTCGGTGCTCATCTCGGCGGTACATGACCATTTGTGGTTTGGATGCCTGGCGCACGGCATCCGATTTCATGGCCGATGCCGTGGCGTTCTGGTGATGACCGAGGCCGTGATGCTCAGCGAGATGCGCGAGCGGTTCACGGTTCGCTGTACCGGCAAGGTCGACGGCAGGCCGTGCCGGCGACACAAGGATATCGATCCGGACCTGATGGTGAAGCAGCTCGGCGACATGCCGGTCGACGCTTTCCTGAGATCCTTGCGATGCCTGTCGTGCAAGACCAAGGGCGCCGAACTGGAATGAGGCGCCTCAGAAGATGTCCTCGGGGTCAATCGCCCAGCCCTTGCCGCGAGGCTGGATGGCCAGTTCGAGGTCGAGGGCGGCGAGAAGGCTGAACAGCGTATCAATCCTGGTGGCCGGATTGCCGTTTTCCAGCTTGGAAATGGTTTTCTGACCCGTACCGATCAAACCGCTGTCAAGGGCGGTCGGATTCTAGGCCAGTGGGGCGGAGTAAAAACAGGCCATTGAGCCGCGGCATGACGATATGCAAAGGGCCCCGATCGGGGCCCTTTGCATATCGTCTGCGTCCTTTCCCTATCAGGGCGTGGTGATCTCGCCGGTGTCGGGATCGACGATTACGGTGGTGGCCTGGCTTGGGTCTGCCCTGGCAGCGGCGCGACGACGGCCGGCGGATTCTTTGAGGCGATAACTGTCACCGTTCATGGTCAGGATGCTGACGTGATGGGTGAGCCGGTCGAGTAG
>CAMDTB010000122.1 GCA_945907245.1 Rhizobium sp. Q54 | reverse complement strand
CGGGGATGGTGATCCCAACGATACAGACGCGGCGGGCATGCATCACGACCCGTTGAGCCCGTCACCGCTTCCCACTGAACGTGGTTCCTCCCCAGCACCGAGACGCATTGCCTTCGTCGTTTCGTTCTGGTCGCTGGGCGGTGCGCCGGAAGTCGCGGCCCGTGAGGCCAACGCACTGCGCGCGCGTGGCCACGCGGTTGAGGTCTGGTATCTCTACCGCCGGACCGATCAGCCCTTGCCGCAGGGGCCGTGCCGGCTGCTGGTCGACAGGGACGTGTCACGTTCGCTGGGCTACGCGGCGTTGCCCTGGCTATTGTTCGCGGCGCTGCGGCGCTTCCGGCCGGACACGGTGATCAGTTTTTCGCCGCTCGCCCATGTGCTGGGGCAGACCGCGGCCATGATGTCGGGCGTCCCCCGTCGGGCGGCGGCGCACCGGGTCGTCTGCACGGAATATACGCGGGTGCTGCGTGTGCTCGACAGGCTCCTCGGCAGTATCGGCGCCTACACGCGCATCATCGCTGTCTCGGAGGCGGTCGAGCAATCGGTCGCACACTATCCATCATCCTACCGCCGGAAAGTGCGCGTCATTCACAACGGCGTCAGCCGTAAGTTGAGCTCTGTCGACCGGCGAGAGGCAAGGGCGGCCTTCGCCTTGCCTGCGGAAGCCGGCTTGGTCATGGCCGTCGGCCGTCTCGCGGACCAGAAGAACTACCCCCTGCTGATCGACGCCATCGCCCGGCTAGAACACGTCCACCTCGTGGTCGCCGGCACGGGCCAGAAACGGCAGGCGCTGGAACGGCAGGCCGCTGCACTCGGTATGGCGGGCCGACTCCATCTGCTGGGTCACCTGTCGCCCGATTGGCTTTCGCACCTGTTCCGCGCCTGCGATGTCTTCGCGCTCGCCTCGCTGTTCGAAGGCCAGAGTAACGCCCTGCTCGAAGCGATGGCCGAGGGTATGCCGATCATCGCCAGTGATATCCCCGAGCAGGTCGAGACCCTGCGCAGCACGGACGGGCGCGATGCCGCCATCCTGCTGCCGGTCGGCGACCCCGGTGCCTGGACACAGGCCATCGGCAGAATGCTGGAGGATGCCGATCTGCGCGCATCGCTCTCGGCGGCCGCGCTTGAAAGGTCGCGGCATTTCTCGGTCGAGCGGATGATTGACGCCTTCGAGGAGGTCGCATGCGACGATTGATCCCGGTCGCACGGCATGCACGCGGCGTCTTCCGGTCCACGCACGCAGAGAGTATGTATCGGCCGTACGGCGGATCGATCGGGGCCTGGGCCGGTCGACAGGAGGGAAGGGGCTTCAAGTGACATCGAGCGCGCGGCTCTGGGAGCGGCTGTACGTCATCCTTACCTTCGTCACCGCCTGCCGTGGGTTCGACACGCTCCTGGGCGCCTTGGGCGGAAGCCCAGGCGGGGGAGGCCCCACTGAACTCAGTGAAAGCTCGCCCGGCCGCTTCGCCTGGCTGGCTGCCCTGTATGGTATCGCCCTGCTGTTGCTGCTGGTGCACCATCGCCGGGACATCATGCGGCTGTTGTCCCAGAACAAGCTGCTCGTGCTCGTCGTCGCTTACATCCTGCTTTCCACGATATGGGCGTTCGATCAGTCAGCGTCGCTTCGCCGCGCGCTGGCCTTTTCGCTCACCGTGGCCTTCTGCGCCTATCTGGCGCTCCGCTACACGCCAACGGAGCTGCTCAAGCTGGCCGCCTGGGCGCTCCTGGTCGTGGCGGTGGCCAGCGTCATCGCGGTGATCTTCTTTCCTGAATACGGCCGCGAGGAATTCGGCCGCAAGATGGGATGGTGGAGAGGCATCTCCAGCATCAATACGGCGTTCGGACGGTTCATGGCGCTGGGCATTCTCGTCATCTGGTGCCTGCGGCGCACCGACTGGAAACTTCAGCGTTTCGATTTCCTGGTCTTGGGGTTCTTCGCGCTCTGCACCTACCAGGCGAACGCCGCCACCTCGATCGCTTCGGTCTTTGCCGCGTTCGTCAGCATCATCACGATCTGGTCGAAGTCGCTGTTCAAGGTCGAGCTGCCGCCCAAGGTGCTGATCGGTGTGTTTTTCGCACTCATTGCGCTGATAACGGTGCCGTTTTATTTCAGCGACGTTCTCGTGGTGCTGGGCCGCGACGCCACGCTGACCAATCGCATCTTCATCTGGCAGGCGGCCTTCGAACAGGGATGGCGGAATCCGATCCTCGGCGTCGGCTACGAGTCCTTCTGGATCGAGGGCAACGCGGCGGCCGCGTACTACAACATGTTCGGCAGCGGCAGCACCCCGATCGGCAACGGTCACAATGGGTATCTGGATGTCTGGCTCGAGTTGGGTTTCGTGGGTCTGACGCTGCTGGTGCTGCTGCTACTGCAGGCTGTCACCCGGGTGATCCGCTCCCTCACGGCCGGCGATGAGCCGTTCGCCGAGTTCTACGGCGGGCTGCTCGTGTTCATCCTCATCTACAGTGTTGCCGAGAAGGTGATCTTCGTGCACTCGGAGTTCACCTGGATGATGTTCATGGCCGGACTGATGGCGCTGCGGTGGCGGCTTGCTCCCGCTACCCAGGGCGAAGGCGTCGGCCGGAACTGGGAAGCAGCGCTGCCGCAGGCCTCGCAACGGGCGCCCTGACCGAAAACTGTCCCAGGCGAGGACGCCGGAGACGCGGACAGGCTCCCCTATTCAGGCTCGCGGCGCGTCCGGGTGGCGATCAGGTAGAGCGCGTGCGGGTTGGTCGCCAGATAGCGCCCGATCAGATATCTCGGCCCGAACGCCATGCGGTGCAGCCATTCCAGGCCGGCCTTTCGCATCCACAGCGGCGCCCGCCTGTAATCGCCGGTCAGGTAGTGGAAGCAGCCGCCGCAGGTGACGATCCAGCCGGCGCGGATGCGGCTGCGGTTCCGGACGCAGAAGCGCTGTTCCAGCGGCTTGCCCAGGCCGACCCAGACCACGTCCGCTTGGGACGCGTTGATCAGGTCGCAGATCCGCCCTTCGTCGTTGGGATCGAAATAGCCGTGGTGATGTCCGGCGATCGTGACGCCGGGATAGAGCTGCATCAGCTTCTCGCCAGCCGCGCGGTTCACTTCGTCCGTCGAGCCCAGCAGGAAGAACCGCAAGCCGCCTGCCTCTGGCGCCGCTTGCGCGGCGTGGTGGATGAAATCCGTCGTTGCCGTCCGTTCCGGGATTCGCGCGCGAGTCAGCCGCGAGGCCGCGACGATGACGCCGCCATCGGCGTGGATGATGTCGGCCTTCAGCAAATCGTCTCGGAAGTCGCTCTTGAAAGCGGCCATCGACAGCGTGTGACCATTGGTGGAAAACACCATGGTCGGCCAGCGGTCCGGCTGTTCCCGGTGGGCCAGGCAATCGGCGACCAGGCGGTCGGCGAGGCCGCGTGAACCCAGCACGGCGGTGGGAACGCCACCAATGACGATGTGGCGCACCGACCGCCGGGAGATGGGATCGCCCGTGATTGTCCTGGTTGGCGCCAAAGCGACCTCGTAGCCCGTCCGAATCAAGGCGTTATAACAGGGGGGGCCGCCTGCGCCAATGTCGCTACGTCCACTGGCGGCAGGCCGTGGCGGTCATCCTGCCATCTCGCCGCCCGACCGCCCGTGACGGAGGACATCGAGACCCAGCCTGAACGACCGGCGGCCGGCGGGAAACAGCCACGCCGCGGCCCAGATGGTGCCGTAGGACAGCGCCAGGCAGACCAGCAGGGTCAGCCAATCCGGCCATGCCGTGCGGAGCGACAGGACGGTCATGGCGCCGATGGCCAGGACCGTGCCCGGCAGGAAAAGCGCGATGGTCAGGCCGATGTCGGCGAGGCGGATATGCGAGCGCCTCGTGACCATGACCGCCAATACGGGCAGCATCACGATCAGCAGCGTCGCGGCATAGGCGGCCGCGACGCCCAGGCCGCCCCAAGGCAGGCCCACCGCGAAGGAACCGATCATCAGGACCGTCCTGATGATCGCCCAGGTCCTGTATTCACGGGTGCGGTCTTCGGCGATGAACAGCCATTCCAGCATGACCATGAGGAACCGCAGCAGGGCCGCGACCCCGAACGCCTGGAAGATCGGTATCACCTGGTCCCACGCGTCCCCGTAAACCAGGGGGATCAGGTCTGGCGCCATGACGACAGCGCACGTCATCGCCGGGATGGCGGCGAGCAGCACCAGCCGCATCAGCCCGAGCACGGCGCGGCGGTAACTTTGCGGCTTGTCGAACAGCCGCGCGAAGACGGTCGGCGCCATGTTGGCGAGCGGCGCCGTAATAAGATTGGTCGGCGTCACCATCAGGCGGTATGCCCGGTCGTAGTATCCCAGCAGCACCTCGCCCCAAACCTTGCCGATCATCACCGTGTCCGCGTTTGACGACACGAAGTTGAGCAGCCTCACCGTGGCGACATTGCCGCCGAAGCCGATCATGCTGCGCACGTCCACGCGCCGGTCCGGCAGGCCCGGGCGCCAGCCGCTGCCCAGCCAGGACAGCGCCAGTCCCATGATGCTGCCGGCGATCGGTATGGCCACCAGAGCCCAGTAGGTGTGCCATTCCGCCGCGATGAAGATGCCGACACTGGTGCCGAACAGGTTGGCCCAGAGCCTGAACATGCCCAGTCTCGCGAACTGCAGCCGCCGCGTCTGCACTGCCCGGTGGAGCGCGCCGAGTCCATTGATCAGGAACAGGCTGCAATAGACCAACGCCACGGTGGTCAACTCCGGCCTGCCGTAGAACAGACCGACCAGCGGGGTGAGAGGGAGGAAGATCACCAGCAGAACCACGTGGAACGCCAGCGACACCCAGAACAGGTTCGACAGATGCTGGTAGGTCAGATCCTTGCGCTGCACCACCGCCTGGCCCAACCCCAGGTCGCTGACGACGGCAATCGCAACCGCGAACGGGACCACCATGGCGGCAAGTCCGAAATCGGCCGGGGTCAGGAGGCGCGCCAGTATGACGGTCGAGGCGATCTGCACCAGG
>CAMDTB010000121.1 GCA_945907245.1 Rhizobium sp. Q54 | reverse complement strand
AGGCTGTGAAGTCGGGCAATCTCACACCGATCTTCAGCCGATAGCTGGCGGTACGTTCTTCCCATCGCAACACCTTATGCTGGTGTTGCACTTCGTTTGTGAACTTAGGGGACCCAGACTTGACAGTCCGGCGCGCTTCGCGCCGGTCTTTTCGTTGGGGACTGGATCCCGCCCTTCGGCGGGATGACGGCTGATGGGATTGCGAATACACTCCCCCGCGAACCAAGGGGAGGATACCAGATGCTTGAAGGCAAAGTCGTACTCGTGACCGGCGGCAGCAGCGGGATCGGTCGGATCACCGCGCAGGCCATCGCCAAGGCCGGTGCCAAGGTCGCCGTCACCGGCCGCCGGCCGGACGAGGGCGCCGAATGCGTGGCGCTGATCGAGCAGGCGGGCGGGAAGGCGCTGTTCGTGCAGGGCGACGTGTCCAAAGAAGCCGACATCGAGAAGGCCGTCGCCGAAACCGTCAAGAAGTTCGGCCGGCTCGACGCCGCGTTCAACAATGCCGGCATCGGCGCGGCGGGCGGCCGGCTCGCCGACATGGACGCCGACAGCTTCGACGACATGTTCAACATCAACGTCAAGGGCGTGTTCCTGTCGATGAAGCACGAAATCCGCCAGTTCCTGAAGCAGGGCACCGGCGGCGCCATCGTCAACTGCAGCTCGGTGCAGGGCCACGTGTCCATCGCCGGCTCGGGCCACTATCCGGCCACCAAGCACGCCGTCGAGGGCTATACCAAGATGGCGGCGCTGGAATATGCCGGCGACAAGATTCGCATCAACGCGATCTCGCCCGCGGTGATCTCCGACGGACGGCTGGGCTCCGGCCCGCTGCCCGAGGAATTCCAGAAGATGCTGCTCGACCTGCACCCGATCGGCCGCTTCGGCACCGGCCAGGACGTGGCGAACTCGGTGATCTTCCTGATGTCCGACATGGCCAGCTACATCACCGGCTCATCGCTCGTGGTGGATGGCGGGTATATGGCGCGGTAGCGGATGGGCTCTCCACGGTTGCGGTTTGACCCGTTGAGTGGTATAATGGGTCATTCCGGAGTTGCGCGATGATCGTGGGGTTTCGTGATGAATGGCTACGCGCCTTTTTCGTGGAGGACATTCAATCTCGGAATATCCCGCCCGCTCTGGAGAACCGGCTTTTTAGGAAGCTCCAGATGCTCGACGACGCGACCTGCGACCAGGATTTGCGCGTGCCTCCTAGCAATCATTTCGAGAAACTGCGCGGCAAGCTCAAAGAACTACATTCGATCCGCGTGAACCAGCAATGGCGGCTGATCTTCCGCTGGGATGGCAGCAGGGGCGAAGCGGATGAGGTCTATCTAGACGACCACAGCTACAGGTGACGACATGCTGACAACCAAGCGCAAGCCCGTGACCGTGGGCGAGATGCTGACCGAGGAATTCATGCAACCGCTGGGCTTGACCCAAGGCGCGTTGGCCGAGGCCATGGGCGTGCCGCGCAAGCACGTCAACGAGCTCTGCAACGACCGGCGTTCGGTAACCGCGCCCACGGCGCTGATTCTGGCGCGGGTGTTCGGCAACAGCGCAGACTTCTGGCTGAACGTGCAGCGACGCACCGATCTCTGGGAGGCCATGAACTCGCCTGCCGAACGCAGCCGGATCGAACGCGCTAGGCCGCTGCCAACTGCCGCCTAGGGCTCCAGCACCGCGTCCCAATACAGATAATCCCGCCAGCTTTCGTGCAAATAGTTGGGCGGGAAGCGCCGGCCGCGGTCCTGCAGATCGTGCTGGCTGGGGCGGAAGGGCATGGTGCGCGGGTGCATGCCGGCCTCGCCGGGCGTGCGACCGCCCTTGCGCAGATTGCACGGCGCGCAGGCGGTGATGACGTTCTCCCAGGTGGTGATGCCGCCATAGGCGCGCGGCACCAGGTGGTCGAAGGTCAGGTCGTGCCGGTTGCCGCAATACTGGCAGGCGAACTCGTCGCGCAGGAACAGGTTGAACCGGGTGAACGCGGGGAACGGCGCCGGCTTCACGTAGCGCTTCAGGCAGATCACGCTGGGCAGCCGGAATTCGAAGCTGGGCGAGCGGATCACCCGGTCGTATTCGGCGACGATGACCACCCGGTCCATGAACACCGCCTTGACGGCGTCCTGCCAGCACCACAGCGAGAGCGGGTAGTAGCTGAGCGGCCGGTAGTCGGCGTTCAGCACCAGCGCGGGGCAGCTCTCCAAAGTCGGTACGGCAGTTTCCACAGGCGTTCCGCTTCCTTAGTCACCGTTGTCATACCAGATGGGGTATGACGCCGTGATGACACCCCCCAAGTTTTGCACGGACCAAACGAGGTTTCAATTGGGTTGAAACCTCGTTTAGTTGTATTTCGCCGCGGCTTTCGGGCGGCAAGGCGAGTCCGCCTTGCCTGATAGCGCTCCTGTTTACCCGCCACTATTTTTCCGGTCCCAGCACCCGCGACAGGAAGGCCTCGCCGAGGTCGACGCCGTCGGGGCCGATGCCGTGGCCAACATGGGCGGACAGGTGCGTCTCCACTGGAACATGGTTCCGGCGCAGGAAATTGGCAGCGGAATCCATCGCCATCGGCGGAATCATGGTGTCGAGGTCGCCATGGACCAGCTGCACCGGCGGGCGCGAGCGGATCAGCGGCTCGAGCAGCTTGGGCGCGGCGATGGCGCCCGAATAGCCGATGATGCCGGCGACCGGCCGCTCACGCGTCAGGCCCACATGCAGAGCCAGCATGGTGCCCTGGGAGAAGCCGAGCAGCGCCAGGTCGGCCTCGGTCAGCCCGGCCTTCTCCAGCAGACGGTCGAGGAAGTGGTTCAGGATCGGCGCGGCATAGGCCAGGCCCGCCTCGCTCTCGGCGGCCGAGAAGTTGCGGATCGGCCACCACTGGTAGCCGATCTGGTAACCGTCCTCCATGCCCGCCACCCGGTCCGGCCCGTCGGGCGAATAGAACGCGGTGTGCGGGAACGCCATGCGCCAGCCCAGCGCCAGCCCGTTGAGGTCCTGCCCGCTGGCGCCGAAACCGTGGCACAGCACGACGATCTTTCTCGGACGTCCGCCGGCGAAGGGCGGCAGGGCGGGACCGGACAGTTTCGGCAGGTCGGACATGGTGCTTCCTTGAGGTTCAGGCACGCGCCAAGATAGCGGCCCGGCGAGGGGAGCGAAACCGATGATGGAGACAAGACGGCTCGGACCGGATGACGCCGCCGCGTTCCGCGAGGCGCGGCTCGAATGCCTGGAGATGTACCCGGAGAATTTCGGCACCGTCTGGGAGGTGGACCAAGAATACCGGGTGCTGACGCTGCGGTGATCGCCGCTCGTTTCGCTCCCGGTTCAGGCGGTTTTCCAGCGGCCGGGCCACGCTTGCGTTTGCCGCGCTTTACTTCCAAGGTGTCTCGAATTCAACCGGTGGACGACCCATGTTGCGACGTTTCATGGATATGGGCGACCCCAATTCCCTGGTGATGCGGCTCCGAAAGCGTCGAAGTCTCCACATCAAGGCGCTGATCGACAGGATCCACGCGGAGAAGGGCTCCTGCCATATCCTGGATCTGGGAGGCGCGGCGCGTTACTGGGCGATTTTCGATCGCGACTACCTGCTGGCACGCAGTTGCCGGGTCCTGGTGGTGAACCTTTATGAGCGCGGCGAAAACGACGAGATCTTCACCTTCGCCAATGGCGACGCCACGAATCTGTCGGAATACGCCGATCGCAGCTTCGACCTGGTCCACGCCAATTCCGTGGTCGAGCACATGGGCAGCTGGGTGGCCATGGAGGCGTTCGCGCGGGAAGTCCGGCGGCTCGCCGACCGATATTACGTGCAGACGCCGAACTTCTGGTTTCCCCTCGAGCCGCACTTCCGGATGCCGTTCGTGCACTGGCTGCCCTTCCCCGTCGCGCTGCATGCGCTCAAGTGGAAATCGCGAAAGAAAAATCCCGACCTCGGCGAGGTCGCCCGGTGGCTGGAGAACAACCGAACGCTCAACCGGGCGCAATTGCGCTTCCTCTTCCCCGACGCCCGCATCAAGACCGAGTGGCTGATGCTGATGCCGAAATCGCTGATGGCGATACGGGACACACGTGACTGACACGACGACCCGCTTCGCCCCCAGTCCCAATGGCCTTCTTCACCTCGGCCATGCGCTGTCGGCGCTGACCGGGTTCCGGGCGGCGCGGGATGCGGGCGGGCGGTTCCTGCTGCGGATCGAGGACATTGACCTCACCCGCGCCCGGCCGGAATTCGAGCAGGCGATCTACGACGACCTGGCCTGGCTGGGGTTGACCTGGGAAACACCCGTGCGCCGCCAGTCGGAGCATTTCGACGACTACGAAGCCGCGCTCGCCCGGCTGGGCGGCCTGACCTATCCGTGCTTCTGCACCCGCAAGGACATCGAGGCCGAGATCGCCCGCAGTCCGGCCGCGCCACATGGTCCGGAGGGCGCGCTCTATCCCGGCGTCTGCCGCCACCTGTCCGACGCGGAACGGCGGCGGCGGATCGACGCGGGCGAGAAATATGCCGTCCGGCTCGACGTGGGAAAGGCCATGGCGATCGCCGGCCCGCTGCGCTGGCGCGACCGGCTGAAGGGCGACATCGCCGCCGACCCGGCCTCGCTGGGCGACGTGGTGCTGGCGCGCAAGGACGTCCCCACCTCCTATCACCTCGCCGTCACCATCGACGACGCCCTGCAGGGCGTGACCCTGGTGACGCGGGGCGAGGACCTGTTCCACGCCACCCATATCCACCGGCTGCTGCAGGCTCTGCTGGACCTGCCCGTGCCGGACTACTGGCACCACGGGCTGATCCGTGACGCGGCCGGCATCAGGCTGGCGAAGTCGAAAGGCGCCCCGGCGCTGCGCGACCTGCGTGCGGCGGGGATGACGGCGGACGATATCCGGGCGCTGGTTGCCGGCGCCTCCCCCTAGCCGTCATCCCGCCGGAGGGCGGGATCCAGTCCCCAACGAAGAGACCGGCGCGAAGCGCGCCGGACTGTCAAGTCTGGGTCCCCTAAGTTCACAAACGAAGTGCAACACCAGCATAAGGTGTTGCGATGGGAAGAACGTACCGCCAGCTATCGGCTGAAGATCGGTGTGAGATTGCCCGACTTCACAGCCT
>CAMDTB010000120.1 GCA_945907245.1 Rhizobium sp. Q54 | reverse complement strand
GCATGTCCTCTCGACCATCGCCATGGGCCGCTACGGCAAGCCCGAGGAAGTCGCCAACGTCATCGTCTTCCTGCTCTCCTCGGCGGCCAGCTGGGTCACCGGCGTCAACGTCACCGTCGACGGCGGCCAGAACAAGCGCGTCAAGTTCTGAGCCAGTCCTGAGATGCGAAAACCGGGCTCGGTTACCGAGCCCGGTTTTTTTTACGCGCTCCACAAGGCCGTTTCCCCGAGCCTCTCCGGAGGACGCTCCAATCCCCATTGACGTCATTCCCGCGCACGCGGGAATGACGACGGTGTTCAGAAACCCTTACCGCCCGCGCTTCTTGCCCTTGCCGCGCCACTGGCGGGTGCCAGGGCGGCCGGATAGCGAGCGTCCCTTGCCGGCGGGCGTGTTCGACTCGAAGCCCGTCGAGCGGGTGAGCGGGTCCTCGGCCACGGCCAGTTCGCTGGCTTCGAGCCGCTTCACCTCGTCGCGCAGCCTGGCCGCCTCCTCGAACTCCAGGTTGGCGGCCGCATCGAGCATGCGCTTCTTCAGATCGTCCAGGTGCGCCTTCAAATTATGGCCCACCAGATGCTCCACGCCGCTGGCGCCGGTATCGACGGTGACGTAGTCGGCCTCGTAGACGCTCTGCATCACGTCGCTGATCTCGCGCGTGATGGTCTCGGGCGTGATGCCGTGCAGTTCGTTATAGGCTTCCTGCTTGCCCCGCCGCCGGTCGGTCTCGTCGATGGCGCGCTTCAGCGAGCCGGTGACCTTGTCGGCGTAGAGGATCACCCTGCCCTCGACGTTGCGGGCGGCACGGCCGATGGTCTGGACCAGCGCCGTCTCCGAGCGCAGGAAGCCTTCCTTGTCGGCGTCCAGGATGGCGACCAGCGCGCATTCCGGGATGTCGAGACCCTCGCGCAACAGGTTGATGCCGACCAGCACGTCGAACACGCCGAGGCGCAGGTCGCGGATGATCTCGATGCGCTCCAGGGTCTCGATGTCCGAATGCATGTAGCGCACCCGCAGGCCGTGCTCGTGCAGATACTCGGTCAGGTCCTCGGCCATGCGCTTGGTCAAGGTGGTGACCAGCACGCGCTGGCCCTTGGCCGCCACGGCCTTGCACTCGGCGATCAGGTCGTCGACCTGGCTTTCCACCGGGCGGACGAAGATGTCCGGATCGGTCAGGCCGGTCGGCCGGATGACCTGCTCGGCGAACACGCCGCCGGTCTGCTCCAGTTCCCATGGGCCTGGAGTCGCGGACACGTAGACGGTCTGCGACCGCATGGCGTTCCACTCCTCGAACTTCAGCGGCCGGTTGTCGATGCAGCTCGGCAGCCGGAAGCCGTATTCGGCGAGAACGGATTTCCGCCTAAAGTCGCCATTGTACATGGCGTTGAGCTGGCCGATGGTCACATGGCTCTCATCGACGATCACCAGCGCCTCGGGCGGCAGGTATTCGAACAGGGTCGGCGGCGGCGCCCCCGGCGGCCGTCCGGTGAGGTAGCGGGAATAGTTCTCGATGCCGGCGCACACGCCGGTCGCGGCCATGGTCTCGATATCGAAGCGGGTGCGCTGTTCCAGCCGCTCGGCCTCCAGCAGCCTGCCGTCGCGGCGCAGCTCCTCGAGCCTAATCTCCAGGTCGCGGGCGATCTGCTTGATCGCCTGGTCCAGCGTCGGTCGCGGCGTCACGTAGTGGGAGCTGGGATAGGCCTTGACGCTCTCCAGCTTCGCCGTCTTCTCGCCGGTGAGCGGATCGAACTCCACGATGCTCTCGACCTCGTCGCCGAACAGCGAGATGCGCCAGGCGCGATCCTCGTGATGGCTGGGGAACAGCTCGATGACGTCGCCCTTGGCGCGGAAGGTGCCGCGCGACAGCGACTGGTCGTTGCGCTTGTACTGGAGCTCGGCGAAGCGGCGCAGCAGGCTGGTCCGGTCGACCGACTGACCCATCTTCACTTCGCAGGTCATCGCCGAATAGGTCTCGACCGAGCCGATGCCGTAGATGCACGACACCGACGCGACGATGATCACGTCGTCACGCTCCAGGAGCGCCCGCGTCGCCGAATGGCGCATGCGGTCGATCTGGGCGTTGATGCTGGATTCCTTCTCGATGAAGGTGTCGGTGCGCGGAACGTAGGCTTCCGGCTGGTAGTAGTCGTAATAGGAGACGAAGTACTCCACCGCATTGGTCGGGAAGAACGACTTCATCTCGCCGTAGAGCTGGGCCGCCAGCGTCTTGTTCGGCGCCAGGATCAGCGCCGGCTTCTGGGTCGCCTCGATCACCTTGGCCATGGTGAAGGTCTTGCCCGAGCCGGTGACGCCGAGCAGTACCTGGTCGCGCTCGGCGTTGCGCACGCCCTGCACCAGTTCGGCGATGGCGCGCGGCTGGTCGCCGGCGGGCACATAGGGGCTTTCCACCTTCAGCGGAATGCCGCCCTCGCCCTTCGGCGGCCGCACCACTTTCGGCGGGTCGAAAGGGTAGGAATTGTCGGCGAGCATGGGATCGGACATGGGTTGGTTATATGGCGATCAAATCGGTTTTTGCGAGTCCGATTGAGGTTGAACCCATGGGAACGCGAGCGTAGGGTCCGGCCCGTTTTGCGACCCGCTCCATAACAAGAAAGGTCGAGCAGTGAGCTTCTTCTCCGATGCCATTGGACGCATCCAGCCGTCGCCCACCATCGCGGTGACGGCCAAGGCCCGTGAACTCAAGGCGGCCGGTCTGGACGTGATCGGTCTGGGCGCCGGCGAGCCGGACTTCGATACGCCGGACAACATCAAGGAAGCCGCCATCAAGGCGATCCGCGACGGCCAGACGAAATACACGGACGTGGACGGCACGAAGGAGCTGAAAGAGGCGATCTGCGGCAAGTTCGCGCGCGAAAACGGGCTGACCTACAAGCCCGACCAGATCACCGTGAACTGCGGCGGCAAGCACACCATCTTCAACGCGATGATGGCGACGGTGAACCCCGGCGACGAAGTGATCATCCCGGCGCCGTACTGGGTGTCGTATCCCGACATCATCCAGCTGTGCGGCGGCACGCCGGTGATCGTCGAGGCGACCATCGCCACCGGTTTCAAGATGACCGCCGACCAGCTCGAGGCGGCGATCACCAACCGCACCAAGTGGCTGATTTTCAACTCGCCGTCGAACCCGTCGGGCGCCGCCTACACCTATGACGAGATCAAGGCGCTGACCGACGTGCTGCTGCGGCATCCGCATGTCTGGGTGTTCTCGGACGACATCTACGAGCACCTGGTCTATGACGATTTCAAGTTCCACACGCCCGCGCAGGTGGAGCCGGGTCTCTACGACCGCACGCTGACCATGAACGGCGTGGCGAAAGCCTATGCCATGACCGGCTGGCGCATCGGCTATGGCGGCGGCCCTGTGCCGCTGATCAAGGCCATCGCCAAGATGCAGTCGCAGAGCACGTCGAACCCGTCGTCGATCAGCCAGGCGGCGACGGTCGCCGCGCTGAACGGCCCGCAGCACTTCATCGCCGAGCGCAACGCCGTGTTCAAGGAGCGGCGCGACCTGGTGGTTTCCATGCTGAACCAGGCGAAGGGCATGACCTGCCCGACGCCCGAAGGCGCGTTCTACGTCTATCCGAGCTGCGCCGGCATGATCGGCAAGAAGACGCCGGCCGGTCTGGAGCTGCACAACGACGCGGACGTGGCCAACTACCTGCTGGAAGCCGAGGGCGTCGCCGTGGTGTTCGGCGCCGCGTTCGGCCTGTCGCCGCATTTCCGCATCTCCTACGCGACCTCGACGGAAGCGCTGGAGGAAGCCTGCCGGCGCATCCAGCGCGCCTGCGGGGCGCTGTCGTAAGCAGCGCGATCGACATGGAGCGGGAACGGCCGCCGTTTCCGCTCCCGTCGCCGCCGGGGCTGGTCATCTTCGACTGCGACGGCGTGCTGGTGGATTCGGAGACGATCCAGAACGGCGTGCTGACCGACATGCTGGTTCGCCACGGCGTGCCAGCGACGGTCGAGGACGTCATGCGACGTTACATCGGCTGGACCATCCCGGCGTTGATTGAGGATGTGGCGGCGCGCACCAGCGTCAGACTCGAACACCCGTGGACCGCGGACCTGTACCGCGAAACCGAGGCGGCGTTCCGCAGCGGCCTTCAGCCCATAGCACATGTGCAAGAGCTGATCCGCGGCCTGGAGCATGCGCGCATTCCGTTCTGCGTCGCCTCCAACGGTGCCGTCTCCAAGATGCATGTGAGCCTGGGCGTCACCGGCCTGCTCGGCCATTTCGGCGACCGGCTGTACAGCGGCCATGACATGGAACGCGGCAAGCCCTTCCCCGACCTGTTCCTGCACGCCGCGAAGGTCATGGGTGTCGCGCCCGAGGACTCCGTGGTGATCGAGGACAGCGCCGCCGGGCTGAAGGCTGCGCAAGCCGCCGGGATGAAGGCGCTGGCGTACGTCGCCAACCCGGCGCACCAGCCCGCCGAGCTTTCCGGCGGCCATCCGTTCTGCAACATGCGCTTGGTACCGGAGTTGCTGGGGATAAACCCAGCCGACTGACTGTCAGGTATCGACAAAATAGTTGATCACCCTAAATGTTCTATTTATGTTCTTGACCGCGCCAGGGCATTTGGGGGCGATCATGTTGTCGAAGCTCATTTCCGTTATCAGGGGCGAGCGCCAGCCGCAGCCCTTTGACCGAGACCGTTGGGAAGCCGCCATGTCAAGGGCGGTGTATTCGATGGAGGCCCGCCAACTCAGACAGGCGCGGGCAGGATTAAGCCGACTGCTGACTGACGATATGCCGGATGACTGCCGCCTGCAGACTACCTACCACCTCGGCATGACCATGTTGTGGCAGGGCGAAACGGAGCAAGCCGAATCGATGCTCGAACGTACCGCAGATCTCGCCGAGGCCCTCGGCGACCTCTCGCGCGCGGTCAGCCCTCTCAACATGTGGGCAAAAAGCCTGGAGATACGCGGCGAGTCAGACGCGGCAGCCCGGGTCCGCGAACGCCATCTGAAGGTCACTTCGGCAGTGGACCATGGTCGTGTCCCTTGACGTGGTGTAACTCGCCGGCGGTAGCAGCGCCGCTCGCGCAGCGCGCCCATCACGGGGCGCCGTAGCGAGTGAGCGGTGCTGCGGTGGTCCTCCACGGTCTTCGGTATGGTTGGGTTTGT
>CAMDTB010000119.1 GCA_945907245.1 Rhizobium sp. Q54 | reverse complement strand
CTATGGTGGCAAGACGAAGCTCGGGTCGGCCAGCAGACCAAGCTCACCCGACGCTGGGCGAGGCGCGGCTCCCGCCCCTGTGCCCCGAAGGATCAGCGCCGGTCATCGGCATGGATCTTCGGGGCGATCTGTCCCGCTGAAGGCAAGGCCGCCGGCATCATCATGCCCCGGTGCAACAGCCAGGCGATGAGCATGCATCTTGAAGAGATCGCCGTCCACGTCGCGCCGGGCGCGCACGCCGTCGTCTTGCTTGATCAAGCCGGATGGCATGCCTCCGCCGAACTGGTCGTGCCCCCGAACATGACGCTCATGCCGCTGCCGCCCAGGTGCCCGGAACTCAATCCGGTCGAGAACGTCTGGCAGTTCATCCGCGACAACTGGCTCTCCAACCGCATCTTCAAATCCTACGACGACATCGTCAAACAATGCTGCCAAGCCTGGAACAACCTCGTCGACCAGCCTTGGCGCATCATGTCCATCGGCTTGCGACAATGGGCACACCGGTTCTGATCAATGCACGTTGGTATTAGCCCTCAGGGACGGTCGAGAGCCCCGCGCGGATGGTCACCGCGCCGCGCTGCGCACCCTTATGCAGCAGGCCGGTTTTACCAAGGAGGAGTTGGCGCTGCTGCAGAAGGCGGAAGACAACTCCAACGCGCTGGTCGCCATCGAAACCGCGGCTTTCCAAGCCATGATCGGCAAGTTCATGCCCGAGGGTAAGCAGTCCAGTCGTAATCCCGATGACTACCGCTCCGGCGCCGCGCCCGACCCGGCCTATGCCACTCGGATCATGCACGATGGCGCCTATCACGCCGCAAAGACCCTGATCATGGGACCTATTGCGGAATCGGCCGCCCTTGTCGCTCAGCGCACGCGACAGGCAGTAGAGGCCGCGGAACGGAAGAACACGTTACTGGTTGTGCTGGCACTTGTCGCTGGCGGCGCATTGTTGGTGCTTCTCTGGCTGAACCACCTTCTTGCCCATCGCCCAGTACTAAACGCCATCGCTAATGTGACCTCGGATCTGGAGCAAATCAGCTCGGGCACAATCGATCTCTCGCGCCGCCTGGACTCTCAGAGCGCCGACGAACTGGGTGACCTCGCACGTTCCGTCGATCGCACGCTAGCAAGGCTTTCGGAATTGGTAGGGCGCTTGGTCACTGCTTCCAGCCTGGTGTCCGATGTCGCGACTGACATCACCGCGGCCGCGCAGCAGCAGATGGCAACCAGTATGGATTTTGGGACTTCAACGAACCAGATTGCGGCCTCCACCAACGAGATCTCCGCGACTTCACGGGAATTGTTGCAGACAATTTCCGAGGTGACTTCCGCGACCACCGCCACGGCGCAGGTCGTCGGAAGCGGACGCGCCGACCTCGAGCGGATGGATGCCACGATACAAGAACTGTCAGCTGCCACCGCCTCGATCTCGGCCAAGTTTGGCGTGATTGCCGAGCGTGCGAAAAGCATCGGCGCCGTGGTGACCACGATCATTCGCGTCGCGGATCAGACTAACCTGCTCTCGCTGAACGCGGCGATCGAAGCAGAGAAAGCGAAGGAATACGGTCTTGGCTTCGCCGTGGTTGCCCGCGAAATTCGCCGGCTGGCGGATCAGACTGCAGTGGCGACGCTCGACATCGAGCAAATCGTAAAGGAAATGCAGGCCTCGGTGATTAGCGGCGTGATGGAGATGGACCGCTTTAATGCGCAGGTGCGAACCAGCGTAGGCGAGACGGCGCGCATCAGCGAGCAGCTAGGGGGCCTTATCAAAGGGGTCGAGGGGCTGCTTCCGCGTCTTGATCTGGCACAACAAGGCATGGAGTCGCAGGCGGTGGGGGCGAACCAGATCAACGATGCGATGATCCAACTGCGCGAGATCGCGATCGCCTCTGGAGAGACTTCATATCGTCTGCAGGGGGCATCGGCGCGCCTGCAGATAGGGCTCGAGTCGCTGCAGGCGGAGATCGCAGGCTTTCGTGCCAAGACTTGAGCATGCGCTTGATGGCGTTTCAGTTTCAGCACTAGTGGTTAGGTCGCAACAAATGAGTCCGTCGAAGAGCCCTTCAACAGCGCGGATTTCTGCCGTTCCCAAGGGGAACCATCCGTCTGAATCTATCCACTAGATCATGGTCGTCCTACGCGCCGCGCCGCTCGCCATTCCCATGGCGGCACCCACCCCAGACGAACGTCGACGCCACCGCGCTGGATGGGCAGGCTGATTTGGCCATCCAGATTGCCCTCGATGCCAAGCACGGCGACAAAGGCATGGAAGTCTGTCTGAATTCGGCGCGGGCTGCCGGTGAAAGGCGGGCCGCCATCGCCCGAGCCGGCTTGCTGCCTATTGCTTCTTCACCGCGGTCGCCTCGATCTCGACCAGGAATCCGGGATTGGCGAGCGCCGCCACCTGCACGGTGGAGCGCGCCACCTTGTTCGGCTGGTCGGCCGTGCCGTGATACAGGCCATAGGCCTCGTTGAAGCCCTTGAAATCCATCTTGCCGCCGAGTTTCGGATCGCCGACCAGGAACACGGTCAGCTTGATCACATCGCCCATGCCGAGCCCCTGAGCGGCCAGCAGCGCCTTGATCTTCTCGAACACGGAAATCGACTGGGCCTTGGTGTCGCCATAGGCGTCGATACTGTCCTTGGGCTTGGTCTCGTCCGCCATGGCCGGAACCTGGCCGCTGAGATAAACGACGGTGGTGCCGCCCGGCACGGTTACGCCCGCCAGGATAGGCGACTGCGGGTTGCTGCCGGTGATGCGCGTCACGTCCTCGGCGAAGGCGGGCAAGGACAGGACGGCGAGGGCGGTGGCGAGGATCAGGGCTTTCATCGGACATTCTCCTGCAGGACGAGGCTGACGGCGCGCTTGGCCGAGAGGATAGCGCCTTCCTGCCAGTGACCGGAATAGTGCGATAGATGCGAGCCGGCGAAAAGGAACGGCCCGTCGCGATCATCAAGTACTTTTACGGCGGCCATGTCATTGCCATCGTCGTCCCATTCGAGCCACGGTCCTTCGCTGAACGGCACCCGCGACCAGTTGACGGCTACACCGCCCGCCAGGTCCGCGCCGTGGCCGGGATGAAGCCTGTCGACCGATGCGCGGGCGATGGCGATCTGCTCGGCGATGGGCCGCGCTGTCAGCGACCGTCCTTGCGCCCGGCTGGCGTAGGCGGCGATCAGCACCTGGCGCGGCTTCATAAACGTGCCGCTGGGATACCAGACCAGACGCGTGTCGCCGCCGGTGAACGAGATGCCGCCATAGATCTGCTCCGCCTCCCAGAACGGCGGCGACTGGAACGCCACCTTGACCGATTCGGACAGCCGAACCCGGGCGATGGCCGCGGCGGTCCCGGGCGAGAAGTCCGCCGGGATGCGCGCCAGGATCGGCAGCGGGATGGTGACGATCGCCCGGTCCGCGTCGGCGCCGCTCTCCGCGCCGCTCTCCCGGTCGCGCCAGACCACGCGCACGCCGTCGCCCCGGCGTCGGATCTCGCGCACCTCGGCGTTCAGCACCGGAGGCACGCGCAGGGCGTTGGCCATCGCCGCCGGGATGCGGTCCATGCCGCCGACGGGCTGCAGCATGGTCGCCTGCATCAGGATGTTCTCCTCGAACAGCACCATGTTGATGCTGGGGCTGTCGAGCAATTGGCGCAGGGTCAGCGGCGGCAGCGCCGTGGGCGCCTCGTTCGCTGTAGCGCCCGGCGGCTTCAGCAGACCAGCCCGCGTCGAGCCGCGGTAATCATGGGCGTCGCCTAGGTCGCCATAGCTTTTGAGGAACTCGGCGAGCTGCTTGCGCGTGTCAGAGTCGAGTTGCTGGTCAAGCGAGCCCCTTGCGATGGCCTTCTCCATCAACTCGGACAGCGCGCCGCGCAGATCGTTCATCACCTGGCGCTGGCGGACGCGCGCCGCCTCCGGCCGGGCCTGGTCGTAGAGCCAGGCGCTGCGGCTGCTGTTTACCATCACCTCCAGCGGCACGTCCAGTTCGCGGCAATAGCCCAGGATGTGCTCGTGATGGCTGGGGATACGCGCCGCGCCCGCGTTCAGGTAGAGCCCGCCGTCGAACCCGACCGTCTGGTCCTCCAGCCCCATATGCCGGATGCGGTCCCCGCCGCGCAGCGTCCAGACCCGGCCGCCGACCCTGTCGCGGGCTTCGAGGACGATGGGTTCGTGCCCCGCCCGTTGAAGCTCGTAGGCAGCGCTGAGCCCCGCGACACCGGCGCCCAGCACGACGACGCGAAGAGGTTTGGCTGTTTGCGCCCCCGCGAGTGTAGGAAAGCCGACGGAAAGCGCCGCGCCGGCGCCGAACCTGCCCAGCAGCAGCAGGGCGTCTCGGCGTGAGAGGGCGCGCATCACCGGCCGGTATCGCGGAACCATCTCGTGTGAGCCGTCCTCCCTTGCGTAGCGCATCATGCCGCGGGCGTTACGAATACTATACACGTCCCCGCGCAACGGCTACACAGCGCCGCTCGCGCAGGGCCGCCCTGCTGTGGTTCGGTAAGTCTTCGCTTGCGGCTTGATTGACGCGCTTCTCCGCAGACCAGGGACAATTAGAATCAGATGACCGACCCCTCACGCTGGATGGCAACCCAGGCGGATATTTTCTTACCAACTTTGATCGGCAGTACGCGCCAGTACATAATGAAGGGTGTGCCATCTTTCTTGTAGTTGATGGCCTTGCCTTCAAATTTCCTGCCCGACTTCAATGCGTTGGATAGCCTCGCAATTACCTTAGAATCTGTTCCCGAGCCTTGAAGGATCCGCGGCGTCTTGCCGATGATTTCGGACGGGTCGTGACCCGTTAGTTTCTTGAAGGACTTGTTAGCATAAATGATCTTACCTTCCGCGGACGCATCCGTAATCAGCACTGAGTCGAAGCTGTTCTCTGCCAGAACCTGAAGTAGAGCCATGCCACTATCAGCTCCATTCATCAGTTTCTCAAACGTATCCGACATTTTAGGTTCTCCCTGATTAGAAATGGCCTGCCTTGGAGCGAGATTTACTTCCAATGATAATTCATGGTCGGCCGTTGCCGCAACGGCCAACCATGAACTAACATTGAAACCGGACCACCCTTCAGGGGCAGGCCACCTTCAAGCTTGCGGTGTGCGATCCGCTGGACGGCGACGGCATCGCCGTAGGTCTCGATTCCGCCGACCAGCGTCACCAAGGCAAAGGCCGGCAACAGCGCCCAGAAGGAAGCGCCGAAGGACAGGTCGAAACCGGGCCATGCCCACTCCGGGAAA
>CAMDTB010000118.1 GCA_945907245.1 Rhizobium sp. Q54 | reverse complement strand
CGCGCAGATGATCGCCCTCGTTCCAGCCGCGCGTTCCGCCCCACAGCAGCGACGACACCGCGTCGGCGAAATCGATTCCCCGCCCGCGATCCGCCGCCGCCTGGCCCATGCGGGTCAGCCGGCGAATGTAGGGCTGCTCCTCCGCGACCCGCAGCGTCGTCATGTCCTGCACGATCGGGTCAGGCTTCGGCCAGCGGAAGGGAAGCCCCAGGAATTCGGCGAGCCGGGGCGCGTCGCGCTGGACATACTTGACCCAGGCCGGGTTCACGGTCGCGAAGAAGTCCGTCTTGCGCACCGCGAGCGGGTAGACCGGCCGGAACTGGATGTCGACCTCCCATGCTTGCTTCAATTCGACGAGGCGTCTGGTCGCCAGGTACGAGTACGGGCTGCGGAACGACCAGTAGACGTCCACGGACAGGGTCATGCCCGCCGCCTGAGCGCGTCGATCACCTGGGCGGGTTCCATCCGCCGGGTGTAGTCGGCGTCCACATGGGCATGGATGACCCGCCGGTCGGCGCCGACCACATAGGTGGCGGGGATCGGCAGGGTCATGCTGTCGTCGCCATTGGACGCCGCCAGGTCCAGCCCGAATGTCTTGTAGAGCGCCTGTAATGCCGGCGGCAGCGTGAAGACCAGGCCGAAGGCCGACGCGACCCTGTTGCCCACGTCGCTGAGCACATCGAAGCTGATCGCGTTCTTTTCGGCGGTGCTTATGGCGGAATCCGGCAGTTCGGGAGAGACGGCAATCAGCCGCGCGCCGAGATCGACGATCTCCGGCAGCTTCTGCTGCAGCGCCCGCATTTCCAGATTGCAATACGGGCACCAGCCGCCCCGATAGAAGTTGATGACGACCGGCCCCTGCCGCACCAGGTCGGCGAAGCGGACGGGCTCGCCGCTTTGATTGGGCAGCTCGAAATCCGGCACGGTGTCGCCGACCTTGAGCGCACGCCCGGCGATCCCGGACGCTTCCAGCTCTCTGGTCGCCGCCTCCATCACCAGCCGCCGGTCTTCAGGCAGCGCCGCGGCGCGGGTGCGAAGTTGCTGCAACTGTTCGTCCAGGGTCATGGGCCGATCCTTTCGAGACATGCGATGCGGGGAAGGTACAACTGACCGCAGGCCCTTTCATCCATGAATCCGCGCCGTCACGGTTATGCCCATTGACAAGGGCCCATATTTCTATAAATATCGAAACATGGAAATGAAAGACGCGATACAGGCACTCGCCGCTTTGGCTCAGGAAAGCCGGCTGAAGGTCTTCAGGCTTCTGGTTACCCAGGGGACCGAAGGCATGGCAGCCGGCGACATCGCCCGGGAACTCGACGTTCCCGCCAGCACGCTGTCGACGCACCTGTCGGTGCTGAGCAATGCCGGGCTGGTGTCGTCGACCCGTCAGAGCCGGTCGATCATCTACATGATCGACGTCGAAGCCACCCGCCAGCTGCTGGCCTTCCTGCTCGAGGATTGCTGCCAGGGCCAGCCGGAAGTCTGCAGTCCGCTGCTCGACAGCCTGCTGGCGCCATGCTGCGAGCCCGCGTCCGCCTGCTCCGCCCCTCCTGTCAAAGGAACCGTGCAATGAAGCGCATGCATATCAACGTCGCCGTCGGCGATCTCGATCAGTCGGTCCAGTTCTATTCGGCGCTGTTCGCCGCCCAACCGACCGTGGTGAAGCACGATTACGCCAAGTGGATGCTCGACGATCCGCGGGTCAACTTCGCGATCACCACCCGCGGCGACAGGAAGGGCATCGACCACCTCGGCATCCAGGTGGAGAACCCCGACGAGCTGCAGGAGGTCTACGGCCGCCTGCAGACCGCCGGTCGCCCGCTGCTGGAGCAGGGAGAAACCACCTGCTGCTACGCCAAATCGGAGAAGACCTGGGTGCATGATCCGGAAGGCATCGCCTGGGAGACTTTCCTGACCACCGGCGAGAGCCCGGTCTATGGCGAGGATGTCGATACCGCCAAGGTCGCGGCGCCCTCGGCCTGCTGCTCGCCGTCGCCGGCCGCCGAAAAACCCATGAAATCCGCCTGCTGCTGAGGTGACATCCATGTCCGACCAGAAATTGTTCAACGTCCTGTTCCTGTGCACCGGGAATTCGGCCCGGTCGATCCTGGCCGAGGCGATTCTGAACCGCGAAGGCCTGAGCCGGTTCAGGTCGTTCAGCGCGGGCAGCCAGCCCAAGGGCCAGGTTCATCCCTTCGCGATCGATCTGCTGAAGTCGCTGAACTATCCCACCGCCGACCTGCGTTCGAAGTCGTGGGACGAGTTCGCCTCTCCCGATGCGCCGCAAATGGATTTCGTCTTCACGGTCTGCGACAACGCCGCCAACGAGGTCTGCCCGATCTGGCCCGGCCAGCCCATGAGCGCCCATTGGGGCATCAGCGACCCGGCCCCCGAGGAGGGCAGCGAAACCCTGCAGCGACTGGCGTTTTCCGAGGCCTACCGGCAGCTCTACAACCGCATCTCGATCTTCATCAACCTGCCCATGCGCTCGCTCGACAGGATCGCGCTGCAGAAGCGCCTCGACGAGATCGGCCGCACGCTGCCGGAGGCGTCGTGACCGATCACATCGCGGCCGCGCCGGCGGCCGAACCCGTCATGGGCCTGTTCGAACGCTATCTCACCCTGTGGGTTGCCATTTGCATTGTCGCGGGCATCGCGCTCGGCAATCTGTTTCCGCCGATTTTCGGGACCCTTGCCGGTCTCGAATACGCTTCGGTCAATCTCGTCGTCGCGGTGCTGATCTGGGCGATGGTCTATCCGATGATGGTGGCGGTGGATTTCTCCAGCCTTCGCCATATCGGCGACAAGCCCAAGGGTCTCATCCTGACGGTGGTGGTGAACTGGCTGATCAAGCCGTTCACCATGGCGGCCCTCGGCGTGCTGTTTTTCGAATATGTCTTTGCCGATCTGATCGATCCCGCGGATGCACAGCAATATATCGCGGGGCTGATTCTGCTCGGTGCAGCGCCCTGTACCGCGATGGTGTTCGTCTGGTCGCAACTCACGCGCGGTGATCCGACCTACACGCTGGTGCAGGTCTCGGTGAACGACGTGATCATGATCTTCGCCTTCGCGCCGATCGTGGCGCTGCTGCTCGGGGTGACGGATCTGGTCGTTCCCTGGGAAACCCTGCTCCTGTCGGTGGGGCTCTACATCATCGTTCCGCTCGCGGCGGGCGCGCTGACGCGGCGCTGGCTGACCAGCCACGCTCGCGCAAGCGAGAGCGAGACGGCGGTCACCCGTTTCACGGCGGCGGTAAAGCCATTCTCGATCATCGGCCTGCTGGCGACCGTGGTGCTGCTGTTCGGATTCCAGGGACAGGTAATCATCGGGCAGCCGGTGCTGATCGTGCTGATCGCGGTCCCCTTGCTGATCCAGTCCTACGGCATTTTCGCCCTGACCTACGCCGCCGCCTATGCGTGGCGGGTGCCGTTCAACATCGCCGCCCCCTGCGCGCTGATCGGCACGTCGAATTTCTTCGAACTCGCCGTTGCGGTGGCGATCAGCCTGTTCGGCCTGCAATCCGGCGCCGCCCTGGCGACCGTCGTCGGGGTGCTCGTCGAGGTGCCCGTCATGCTCTCGCTGGTCGGCTTCGCCAACCGGACCAAGGGGCGGTACCAGTCCCGCGCGGATTCGTCCGCATGAAGCGCGACACGCCGCGAGCGATGGCGCAAGAGCTCCTCGCCGCGCTTCTGTCTTCGCCGACCCGGTTCCTGTTCTTCACGGGGAAGGGCGGCGTGGGCAAGACCTCGCTTTCCTGTGCCGTTGCGATCGCCCTCGCGGATGCGGGAAAGCGGGTGCTTCTGGTGAGCACGGATCCGGCGTCCAACCTCGATGAGATGCTGGAGACGAAGCTGGGCGATGCGCCGCGTCCGGTTCCTGGAGTCGCCAACCTTTCCGCCCTCAATATCGATCCCGAAACAGCGGCGGATGCCTATCGTTCGCGGGTTCTGGCGCAACTCCCCGGGAACTCTTCGGCGCAAGAGCGCCAGGGAGTGATCGAACAGCTTTCCGGCGCTTGCACGACTGAAATCGCGGCCTTCGACGAGTTCGCCGGCCTGCTGGCCGGGGACGCCGCCGGCTACGACCATGTAGTGTTCGACACGGCCCCCACGGGCCATACCCTGCGCCTGTTGAGCCTGCCGAAGGCCTGGTCGGGCTTCCTTGAAGGGAACGATCGGGGTGCATCCTGCCTTGGCCCGCATTCCGGCCTCAAGATGCAGGAGCACCGCTTCAACGAGGCGCTTGATGCGCTCTCGAACGCGATCCTGACCACCGTCATCCTCGTCACTCGTCCGGAACCGTCGGCGATCAGGGAGGCGGCGCGAACGTCCGGTGAACTCCGGGAACTCGGGCTGTCCAACCAGCTGCTCGCCATCAATGGCGTCTTCACCGCAGCCGACCGGGCCGATGCCGTCGCCCTGTCGCTCGAACGTGCCGGCTCCGAGGCGATCCGGGAAATGCCCCAGGAGCTGGCATCGTTGCCAAGCCTGCGGATTCCGTTGCGGGCCTTCGACATGGTCGGGCTCTCCGCTTTGCGCGCGCTGCTGCGGCCGGACGAGGGCGAAAAGCCAGGCGGCGATACGATCGCCACGCTCCCCCAGCCCGACCTGCCGGGACTTCCGGCGCTCATCGACGAGCTGAGCGTGCGCGGCAAAGGCCTGATCATGGTGATGGGCAAGGGCGGCGTTGGCAAGACGACGGTCGCGGCGGCGATCGCGGTCGGTCTCGTCAGGCGGGGCCACGACGTGCACCTGAGCACCACCGACCCGGCGGCCCATCTGGCGACGACCGTCAAGGACGGCATGCCGGGACTGCGAGTCGACAGGATCGATCCCAAGGCGGAGACCCGGAACTACATCGACAAGATCATGGCGACGCGTGGCGCTCACCTCGACGAACAGGGGCGGGCGCTGCTGCTCGAGGATCTGCAGTCGCCGTGCACCGAGGAGGTCGCCGTCTTCCACGCCTTCTCCAAGACCGTCGCCGAAGCGCGCGCCGCCTATGTCGTCCTCGACACCGCGCCAACCGGACACACGCTGCTGCTGATGGATGCGACAGGCGCCTACCACCGCCAGATGACGCGCGACGTGGCGGCCAGCGGATCGCCTGCGCGGGCGGTGACCCCGCTGATGCGCCTGCAGGATCCCGATTACACGCAGATCATCCTCGTGACGTTGCCCGAGACGACGCCGGTGTCCGAGGCAGCGGCTCTTCAGGAAGATCTTCGGCGCGCGGATATCGAGCCCTATGCCTGGGTCGTGAACCGGAGCCTCGCGGCGGCCGGAACCAACGATCCATTGCTGGTCAAGCGCATCGAGCGCGAACGTGTCCAGATCGCCCGGATACAGGCCGGGCTCGCCCGGCGGCTGTTCCTCATCGGCCTCCAGGGCACGTCGCCAGTCGGCTTAAGGGCGCTCGAACGACTTGGCGCCGAAAGCACCTAGCTGCAAACGCCGCACCACTCGCATGTGGTTCCGCGATGGATCATGCGGTATCCGCTGAGCGGCAAGGTCCGGAACATTCAACTGACTTTGCGCCGCTTTGGTGCGCGGATGAACAGCATGAACAAGGCGAGCGGCCGTTTGAACGCAAGCAGGTAAAGGATGTGCAAGGCAACGAACGCCACCAAGGCATTCGCAAACGCCTCGTGAACCTCCTCCACTACCTCTTCACCCCGATAACCCTCTTCATCATCGTGATTTAGCTGATAGGCCGCGGGCGGCGCGGAGCCAAATCCAACCGCCTTGCCCTGGTCCATCCAGATCCCCGTCATCGTTACGCCGATGAGACACAGCGCGATGCCGCTGAGCAGCGTTCGGCTTATGGCCGGATGTGTCGCGAGATTGCCGAGCTTCAGACCTTCGAAATGCGGATAAAACTTGCCCAGACCAAGCTGCGCCTCTCCCGCCACAGCCCAGATCAATCGCAACAAGGTGACCGGAGGCAGGAACGACATGCTGCAGGCTCAGCACGCCCTCGGTCAGCGTTCCCGTCTTGTCGGAGCAGATGCAGGTGATGCGGCCGATGTTCTCGACGACCACGCCCCTGCGAACCAGCGCCTGCCGCCTTGCGAGCCGATAGA
>CAMDTB010000117.1 GCA_945907245.1 Rhizobium sp. Q54 | reverse complement strand
ATGTGAAACGGCAGCGGGTTGGATTCGATCTCGAGATTGGTCGCCTGGATGACCAGACGGCGGAAATCCTCGAGGTTCTGGATCAGATAGCGGGCGCGGCTTTCGCCGGCATTGGTGAGCACCACGAAATTGTCGGTCCGCGCCTCCGTCCAGGTGCCCTCGACGACCCGGTTGATCCTGGACGCGGCCGCAGAGGGAAACGCCGCCGCGGCGATGAACGCCGCGGCCAGCAATAGCCTACCGAGCGTCCTAGCGGCCATGCAGTCTATCCCCTTTACCGGACAAGAGATGTGGGGCTAGGGTCGGCCCGGCAAGTGACAATCGAGAAACGGGAGAATTCGCGTGGCACAGGTGACGGTACATTTCGACAACATCGAGGAACTGGTCGGCAAGAAACTCGGTACGTCCGACTGGCTGCTGGTGGATCAGGAGCGAGTCAACAAGTTCGCCGAGGCGACCGGCGATTTCCAGTGGATCCACGTCAATCCGGAACGGGCCGCCAAGGAATTTCCGGCGGGCGGCACCATCGCCCATGGTTACCTGACGCTCTCGCTGCTGCCCGGCCTGATGCAGGATATCCTGGCGGTCCAGGGCGTCGGCCATGGCATCAACTACGGCAGCAACAAGGTGCGCTTCACCAATATGGTCAGGGTCGGCTCGCGCGTCCGGGCCCACCAGACGCTGAAGAACGTGGAAAACCGCAAGGACGGCGGCAAGCAAATGACCTACGAGGTTACCGTGGAAGTCGAGGGTCAGGACCGCCCGGCTCTGATCGCCGAGACCCTGGGCCTCATGTATCCGGGCTCGGGCACCAACAGCCTTTCCAAGGAGTAAGATGCCGCAACAGTGGATCCGGCGATTCGCCCAGGGCTACAGGGCTTTCCGTCAGAATTATTTCGAGAACAACCGCGGGCTGTTCGAGCAGCTGCGCGACGGTCAGAACCCCAAGGTGATGCTGGTCGGCTGCTGCGATTCGCGGGTCGAGCCGTCGATCATTCTCGACGCGCAGCCCGGCGACCTGTTCATCGCCCGCAACATCGCCAATCTGATCCCGCCCTACGAGCCGGACATGCACCATCACGGCACCAGCGCCGCGCTGGAATTCGCGGTGAAGAGCCTCGGCGTGAGCCACATCGTGGTGATGGGCCACGCCGAATGCGGCGGCATCCGTGCCGCGTTGATGGGCGAAGTCGAGGGAGAGAGCCAGTTCATCGGCACCTGGGTTTCGATGATCGGCCAAGCCCGCGCCGCGGTGCTGAGGGAAGCCAGCGACCGTCCCGTGGCCGAGCAGCAGCGCCTGCTGGAGCAGCGCTCCATCGTCCAGTCGCTGAGGAACCTCGACAGTTTCCCCTTCGTCGTCGAACGGGTCAGGGAGGGAACGCTGTTCATTCACGGCTGGTGGTTCGACATCCATTCCGGTGATCTGCTGGCCTACGACGCGGAAACCGACGCGTTCGGTCCGCTGCAGTTCTGATCGTTGAAAACGCTGGCGCGCCCGCACATCCGTTTGACTGCCGGGACCGTTGTCCGCAGAGTTCGGAATATCGGGGCGCCCGCTGCGGCGGCTGTACTTTTGGAGGTAGCCGGTCTTCGGCCCGGATTGCATCGACGGAGGGTCTTCTGATGCGCAACTGGATTGCTCTGTGCTTCCTCGTGGTCCTGGGCGGCACGCTGGCGGCCTGCGGTGACGACAAGGCGGGCGACAAGGCCGAGGGCGCGAAGGCGGTCGAGGAGGAGAAGGTCCTCAACGTCTACAACTGGTCCGACTACATCGCGTCAGACACCCTCGCCAATTTCGAGAAAGAGACCGGCATCAAGGTCCGCTACGACGTCTACGATTCCATGCAGATGCTGGAGGCCAAGCTGCTCGCGGGCCAGTCCGGCTACGACGTGGTGTTTCCGTCGCTGACGCCGTTCCTCGCCCAGCAGATCAAGGCCGGCATCTACCAGCCGCTCGACAGGTCCAAGCTGTCCAATTACGCCGGCCTGTCGCCGACCATCCTGAAGACCATGTCGAAGAACGATCCCGAGAACGCCTACAGCGTCCCCTACATGGTGGCCGCCACCGGCATCGGCATCAACGTCGCGAAGGTGAAGGAAGCGCTGGGCGCGGTGCCGGAGGGAAGCGGCGACCTGCTGTTCAGCCCCGAGGTGACCGCGAAGCTGAAGCAGTGCGGCATCAGCCTGCTGGACGATCCTGTCGATGTCCTCCCGGCGGTGCTCGCCTGGATGGGCAAGGATCCGACCAGCCAGGACCCGGCAGATCTGGCGACCGCCATGGAGGCGCTGCAGAAGATCCGCGGGAACCTGAAATACATCCACTCGTCGTCCTACATCAACGACCTGGCCAATGGCGACCTGTGCGTGGCGCAGGGCTATGGCGGCGACCTGATCCAGGCCCGCGACCGCGCCAAGGAATCGGGCAACGGCGTCGAAATCCTGGCGCTCCTGCCCAAGGAAGGCACGGCCTTCGTCATCGACACCATGGCGATTCCGAAAGACGCACCCCATCCGGACAACGCGCACATATTCATCAACTACATGATGCGACCCGATGTCGTGGCGGCGATCACCAACACCACCGGCTACGCCAACGCCGTGCCGGCGTCACTGGAGAAGGTGGACGAGGCGATCAAGTCCGACCCGTTCATCTATCCATCCGACGAGGAGCGCGCCAAGGGCTTCTCGGTGCCGCCCGCCGAGAAGGACTACGAGCGCGAGCGCACGCGCGCCTGGTCCACCCTCAAGACGGAGACCCAATAGTTGGCCGTCGGGTCCGGCGGTCTCCAGGACAAGCCGTGGACCGACCCCAAGGCCCAGCCTTTCATACGCATCGAGGGCGTATCGAAGCACTTCGGCGACGTGGCGGCGGTCAACGGTGTCGATCTCAACATCTACCGGGGTGAGTTCTTCGCGCTGCTGGGTGCATCGGGCTGCGGCAAGACCACGCTGCTGCGCATGCTGGCCGGGTTCGAGACGCCCAGCGCCGGCAAGATCTTCATCGACGGCGTCGACATGGCGGACATCCCGCCCTATCGCCGACCGGTGAACATGATGTTCCAGTCATACGCCCTGTTCCCGCACATGACGGTGGGCCAGAACGTCGCGTTCGGCCTGCAGCAGGATGGCGTCGGCAAGGCCGAGATCGCCGAGCGTGTCGCCGAGATGCTCGATCTGGTGCAGATCAGGGCGCTGGCGAAGCGCAAGCCCGACCAGCTTTCCGGCGGCCAGCGGCAGCGCGTGGCGCTGGCGCGGGCGCTGGTGAAGCGGCCCAAGCTGGTGCTGCTCGACGAACCGCTGGGCGCGCTCGACCGCAAGCTGCGCGAGCAGACCCAGTTCGAGCTGGTGAACATCCAGGAAAAGCTGGGCATGACCTTCGTCATCGTCACCCACGACCAGGAAGAGGCCATGACCATGGCCAGCCGCGTCTGCGTGATGAATGCCGGCATGGTCGAGCAGGTTGGCGCGCCGGCCGAGGTCTACGAGTACCCGAACTCCCGCTTCGTCGCCGACTTCATCGGTACCGCCAACCTGTTCGACGGCGTTGTGACCGAGGTGAGTTCGGACCAGACCCGCGTCGCCTCGCCCGACCTGGGCGGCGACATCGTCATCGGCGGCGGCGGCGCCGTGGCCAAGGGCGCCACCGTCCGCGTGATGGTGCGGCCCGAGAAGATCCAGGTGATGCCGGACGGCAGCCCGGACCCGGGTTTCAACTCGGCGGAAGGCATCGTGCGCGAGATCGCCTATCTGGGCGACGTGTCGGTCTACCATGTCGAGTTGATGTCCGGGAAAAGGGTTCAGTTCACCCGCGCCAACCTGCTGCACACCGCCGATGCGCCACTGACATGGGACGACCGCGTGCGGTTTCAGTGGCATCCCGCCAATGGCATCCTGCTGGTCATCTGAGATCGCAACCATATGAGATCTCCCGCCAAATCCTTCTCCGCCGTGGTCCGCAGGCTGAACCAGCCCGGCGCGGCGGGCCGGCTGACAGCGCTGGCGATTCCCTATGGCTGGCTGGCGCTGTTCTTCCTGCTGCCGCTGTTGATCGTGGTCAAGATCAGCCTGTCGGAAAGCGTCATGGGCATTCCGCCGTATGAACCGATCCTGAGGTTCGCCGAGGACGCCAAGGTTCAGATCCATTTGACGTTTTCCAATTTCGGGCTGCTGCTGCGCGACAACCTGTATGTGGTCGCCTACCTGAACTCGGTGAAGATCGCGGCGATTTCGACGCTGATCTCGGTCGTGATCGGCTACTCAATGGCCTATGGCATCGCGCGCAGCCCGTTGCGCTGGCGCTACCTGTTGCTGATGCTGATCATCATCCCGTTCTGGACGTCGTTCCTGATCCGCATCTACGCCATGATCGGCTTTCTCAAGGACAATGGACTGATCAACAACGTGCTGATGGCGCTGGGCGTCATCGACCAGCCGATCGCCATCATGTACACGCCGACCGCGGTCTATATCGGCATCATCTATTCCTATCTGCCGTTCATGGTGCTGCCGATCTACGCCGCGCTGGAGCGCATGGATCCGAGCCTGCTGGAAGCCGCCGGCGACCTAGGCGCAAAGCCGTGGAAGGCGTTCCTGCGGGTGACGCTGCCGCTGTCCATGCCCGGCGTGGTCGCCGGATCGCTGCTGGTGTTCATCCCGGCGGTCGGCGAGTTCGTCATCCCCGAGCTGCTGGGCGGCCTCGGCTCGCCGATGATCGGCAAGGTGCTCTGGGCCGAGTTCTTCAGCAACCGGGACTGGCCGGTGGCGTCGGCCGTCGCGGTCGCCATGCTGGCGCTGCTGGTCGTGCCGGTGATGATGTTCGACCGGTTCGCCAGCCGCTACTTCAGGGGGCGTTCGTGAGGACTTGGGCATGAGGTGCCTGGCATGAACGGCCGTCTCCCCTGGTTTGCGATCTCGATGCTCGTGCTGGGATACCTGTTCCTGTACAGCCCGATCCTCTCGCTGATCTTCTACTCGTTCAACGAATCGCGCCTCGTCACCGTGTGGGGCGGCTTCTCGACCAAGTGGTACGGCGCGCTGATGCAGAACGACGCGCTGCTGAGCGGCGCCTGGCTGAGCGTGCAGATCGCCTTCCTGACCGCCTGCGTCGCGGTGGTGCTGGGGACGCTGGCGGCCTTCGCGCTGATCCGGTTCGGCAATTTCCGCGGCCGCACCCTGTTCGCCGGCATGGTGACGGCGCCGCTGGTCATGCCCGAAGTGATCACCGGCCTGTCGCTGCTGTTGCTGTTCGTCGCCATGGAAGCGGTCCTCGGCGGACCCGGGCGCGGCATGATGACCATCGTCATCGCCCACGCCACCTTCGCCACGGCCTATGTGACCGTCGTCGTCCAGTCGCGGCTGGGCCAACTCGACATGAGCCTGGAAGAAGCCGCCATGGACCTGGGCGCGCGGCCGTTCAAGGTGGTGCGGGTCATCATCCTCCCGCTGATCTGGCCGGCCATGCTGGCCGGCTGGCTGCTCGCCTTCACCCTGTCGTTCGACGACCTGGTGATCGCGACGTTCACCTCCGGCCCGGGTGCCAAGACCCTGCCCATGGAGGTCTTCTCCAGCGTGCGCATGGGCGTCAGCCCGCAGATCAACGCGCTCGCCACCATCTTCATCGTCGTGGTGACCACCATGGTGGTGATCGCCAACCAGGTCGCGTTCCGCCGCCGCGCCTGACGGCCCGTTCAGTCCTCGATGAGTCCCACCAACCGCGCCACCACGTCCGAGGGCTGTTTCGGCTTTCTGATCAAGGGAATTTCCAGTCGCCAGTGCGCCAGCGCCGTCGGGATATCGGATACAGTGTAGACCACCAGCGGGGGTCCCGAACCCCAATAGAACCTGAGCCAGCGGCGACACATCCCGGTCCCTGAGGTGGCAATCCAGGATCGCGCCGGCGACGGGCGCATCCCTGAGCGGCGCCAGCCCTTCCCTGACCGTCGCGACGGGACCGATCACCGCGCCGCCGGCCGCCCTGACCGCATCGGCCAGGTCCATGGCGATGAAGGGCTCGTCTTCGACAATCAGGAGGGGTGCGCCGTCAAGCATCTTGCATCTCCTCGCCAATTTCCCTTGAAGCACCGGGAGCTGATCATCGTCAGAATACCGTGTCCGGGCGTGGAGTAGCCAGTTTGTAACAAGTAATTCCCCGAGATAACGTACGGAGGATTATTTGGCGCCCCGGTAAATTTTCAATCACCGACAATTATGTACGCACCCGTACCGACAGGCGGTTTTTAGGAATTTAGCGTAAACGTCCTATATAAGAGAGCATCGGCTGCAGATGCTCAAAGGGCGCAGCCGGCTGAGAGTAGGTCCTCCCGCCCGCGTACATGGGAGGCACTGTGGATTCCATCGGCATATCGATTCTTGGCAATCAGCTTCTCGCTGGA
>CAMDTB010000116.1 GCA_945907245.1 Rhizobium sp. Q54 | reverse complement strand
CGCCGCAACGCCACCCCGTCAAAATCATCCCGCAAGCCGATCGCTGATCCCATGGTCACGCCCTCCAAATGCAGGACGCCATTGATTCAGACTTTCGTCAGTTTGGGAATCCCTGACGCGAGTCAGCCTCACCGCAGGTTGGTATTAGGGGACCCAGACTTGGCGAGTTGTTGCGCGCTACGCGCTGGTCTGATCGTAAACGGGCTGGGTCCCGGCCTTCGCCGGGATGACGATGATATGGATTGTAAAGAAACGCCCCCAAGCCTCTATCCTGTATTACCTATCTACCCAGTTCCCCGTGTCGGTAGCACTCCACCATGTGGTCGTTGACCATGCCGACGGCCTGCATGAAGGCGTAGCAGATCGTTGGGCCGCAGAACTTGAAGCCGCGCTGCTTCAGGTCCTTCGACATCGCCCGGCTCTCGGCGGTCTCGGTCGGCACCTGCTTCATGCCGGTCCAGTGGTTCTGGATCGTCCGGCCATCGGTGAACCGCCACAGATAGTCCGAGAACGACGTACCCTGTTCATGCATGTCCAGATAGGCCCGGGCGCTGGCGATGGCGCCCTCGATCTTGCCGCGGTGGCGGATGATGCCGGCGTCGTCCAGCAGCCGCAGGACATCGGCCTCGCCGTAGAGCGCGACCTTTTCGGGCTGGAATCCGTCGAACGCGGCCCGGAAGTTCTCGCGCTTGCGCAGGATGGTGATCCACGCCAGTCCGGCCTGGAAGCCGTCCAGCATCAGTTTTTCGTAGAGCGCCCGGTCGTCGCGCTCGGGCACGCCCCATTCATGGTCGTGGTAGTCCACATAGAGCGGGTCCTGGCCGGGCCAGGCGCAGCGGACGAGCCCGGTCATGGCGACGGGCTCTCCACCCGCAGGGTCGCCGAACCGGCGGCGAGCGGGACGCCCTGTTCGCGCGCCTGCTCGACATCCTCTATTCGCAGCAGCGCGATGCCGCGGTTGCCGGCGATGGACCGCACCTCGCCAGCGGGCTTGTCGCCCAGCCGCACCTCGGTGCCGGGCGCGGCGGTGCCCTCGATCACCACGGGATAGAGCTTGCGGCGGACATTGCCGCGGTACTTGGTGCGGGCGGTCAGTTCCTGGCCCACATAGCAGCCCTTGCTGAACGAGACGCCGTTGAAGGCGTCGAAATTGGCCTCGAGCAGCAGCGTCTTGTCCACCTCCAGGTCGCGGCGCGCATCGGCGGCGCCGACCTCGATCCGCCGCGCCTCGTAAGCCTCGAACGGGGCGGCGCCCAGGCCCAGCCTGCCGAGCGTCGCCGCCGCCGTGTCGCGCGGCAGCATGGCGCGGGCGCCCAGCCTGGCCGAGCGTGGATCGGTGAAGATGACGCCCCCGTCGACGGCGAGAGCCTGTCCCGGCGCGTCGTCCAGTCCGGGATCCAGCAGCGCGTACACGGCGAAATCCGCGCTCCGGTCGGCGATGGTCACGTCGGAGCGCAGCTTGTACATCATCAGCCGCTTGTGCAGGTCCGGCAGGCGATCGCGGTCGGTGTCGAACAGCAGGACGTCGCCCAGCCCGGCGATGAAGAACTCGAACAGGAATTTGCCCTGCGGCGTCAGCAGCGCGGCATAGATGGCATGCGACGGCGCGATTTTCTCCACGTCGTTGGAGATCAGTCCCTGCAGGAATTCCCGCCGCTGCGGGCCTCCGACGGCCAGCACGCCGCGTTCTTCCAGTAGCACAGCCTGTCCCAATGGATTCTCCTCTTCGGCGTCCGCTTGCAGCCGGCGCGGCGGACGCGTAATGCATGGTGGTGCCGGGTTACGGGCTTTTGCAACTCGATTTAGTGACATATAACCCCATGGCCAAAAGGACCACGGCTCGCATGGCAACTTTCGATCTACTCATCCGCAACGCGATCTGCATTTCCCACCGCGGCGTCGGCCAGGCCGATATCGGCGTGCTGGACGGCAAGACCGCCGCCATCGGTGATCTGTCGCAGGCCGACGCCTCCCAGGTGATCGACGCCACCGGCCTGCACCTGCTGCCCGGCGTGATCGACAGCCAGGTGCATTTCCGAGAGCCGGGGCTCGAACACAAGGAAGACCTCGAATCGGGCAGCCGCGGCGCGGTGCTCGGCGGCGTCACCGCCGTGTTCGAGATGCCCAACACCAAGCCGTCCACCACCACGGCCGAGGCGCTGCAATACAAGCTCGACCGGGCGCGGGGCCGCATGTGGTGCGACCACGCCTTCTATGTGGGCGCCGCCGCCGAGAACGTCGAGCTGCTGGGCGATCTGGAGCGCCTGCCGGGCTGCTGCGGCGTGAAGCTGTTCATGGGCGCATCCACCGGCGACCTGCTGGTGCACGAGGACGCGACCATCCTGCGGGTGCTGCAGAGCGGCTCGCGCCGGGTCTCGATCCATTCCGAGGACGAGCAGCGCATGCGCGACCGCAAGGGACTGGCCGTCGACGGCGACGTACTGACCCATCCGGTGGTGCGCGACGACCAGTCGGCGATCATCGCCACCCAGAGATTGCTGAAGCTGGCGCGGCAGGCGGGCAGGCGGGTGCATGTCCTGCACATCACCACCGCCGACGAGATCGAGCTGTTGTCGAAGCACAAGGACATCGCCACCGTCGAGGTGACGCCGCAGCACCTGACCCTGGCCGCCCCCGACTGCTACGAGCAACTCGGCACGCGGGCGCAGATGAACCCGCCGATCCGCGACGCGCGGCACCGCGACGGCCTGTGGAAGGGTATCGCCGACGGCATCGTCGACGTGCTGGGCTCGGACCATGCGCCGCACACCCTGGAGGAGAAGGCAAAACCCTATCCCGCGAGCCCGTCGGGCATGACCGGCGTCCAGACCCTCGTGCCGATCATGCTGGACCACGTCAACGCCGGGCGCCTCAACCTGCAGCAGTTCGTCGACCTCACCAGCGCCGGGCCCGCCCGCATCTGGGGCATGGCCGGCAAGGGGCGGCTTGCGGTCGGCTGGGACGCCGACTACACCGTGGTGGACATGAAAGCATCGACGACGATCGAGGACGGCTGGATCGCCAGCCGCGCCGGATGGACCCCGTTCGACGGCCGCAAGGTCTCGGCGTGGCCCATCGGCACCATCATCCGGGGCCAGCGCGTGATGTGGGACGGCCAGCTGGCCGGCGCCGCCACGGGGCAGCCGGTACGGTTCAACGATACCCTGCGAGCGCATGGATAGCCTGCCGCTCTTCATCAAGGGACTGCTGATCGGCATCATTGTCGCCGCGCCCATGGGGCCGGTGAACATTCTCTGCATCCACCGCACCCTTGCCTGCGGCCGCATCGCCGGACTGACCGCCGGCATGGGCGCGGCGCTGGGCGACGGGGCGTTCGCGCTGGTCGCGGCGTTCGGCATCACGGTGGTCGCTGCGTTCGTGGAGGCCCACGAGGCCTGGTTCCGCATCCCCGGCGCGGTCATGCTGCTGGCGCTGGGCATCAAGCTGTGGCTGTCGCACCCGCATTACGAGCAGCGCGAGGTCAACGGCCAGAGCCTGCTGCGCTCGCTGTTCGCCACCTTCGTGCTGACCGTCAGCAACCCGATCACCATCGCCGCGTTCATCGCCCTGTTCGTCGCCTGGGGCCTCAGCTCGGGCCTCACCATCCCGGCCGCGACCGAGGTGGTGCTCGGCGTGCTGGTGGGCTCGATGGCGTGGTGGGTGGCGCTGGTGTTCATCATCGGCATGCTCCACCGCAAGATCGAGGACAGGCACATGCTGCTGCTCAACCGGATCACCGCCGTTGCCGTGGTGCTGTTCGGGCTGTACGCGGTGGATTCCGTGACGCTGAAAATCTTCAGCTGATCCCGTTTCGGAACATTAACGTCCGCCGCGTAGTTCCTTCTCCATGCGGCCGGCCCCTGGTGCCGAAGGCATCGGCTGGCCCGTGACAACGGGAGAAGAACCATGCATGGAAAGTTCGGAGCGATCGTCGGCCTGTGCGCCGTGGCGGCCGTTGGACTGAGCGCGTGCGGCGGCGCGACGCCCTACCAGCCCGCCGCCGAGCCCGGCCGTAATTCGCCCAGCGGCTATGGCTACAGCGAGCAGCGGCTGGAGCAGGACCGGTTCATGGTCACGTTCAGCGGCAACAGCATGACCTCGCGCCAGAAGGTAGAGACCTATCTGCTGTACCGGGCCGCCGAGTTGACCGTGGGCACCGGTCACGACTGGTTCCTGGCGCTGCAGCGCGGCACCGACCGCCGCACACGCACGGTGGTCGACCGCGCCTATGGCATCGGACCCTATCCCTACTGGGCGCCCTACTGGCGGTATGGCGGCGGCCGCTATGGCTGGCGCAGCTGGGACCCGTATCTCGGCGATCCGTTCTGGGATTCGCGCGTCGACGTGCGCACCATCGACCGCTACGAGGCCAGTGCCGAGATCGTGATGGGCAAGGGTCCGCGCCCCGACGACCCGCGCGCCTTCATGGCCCGTGACGTGTTCGCCTCGCTGCAGGGCAGGATCGAGATGCCGCGCTAGGCGCGGCTTATCGCTTGCCCCAGGCGATGAAGAATGGGTTCTCGAAGCCGGGCTTGCCGTAGAGGAACGGCGCGCCGTCGACGGTGGTGACGGTGCCGCCGGCGGCGCGCAGCACGGCGTGGCCGGCGGCGATGTCCCATTCCATGGTGCGGCCCAGACGCGGATACATGTCGGCCTCGCCCGCGGCGATCAGGCACAGCTTCAGCGAGCTGCCGGCGGACTTCAGTTCCTTGACGTCGAAGTCCTTGAGGAACTCCTCGGTCTTGTAGTCCCGGTGCGAGCGGCTGGCGATGACCGTCAGGCCCTTGTCCGGCACCGGATTGGCCACGATGGACGCGCCGTCGCCGGTGGCGCTGTCGCCGAAGCCGCAGAACATCCGGCCGATGGCGGGCGCGTAGACCACGCCGATCACCGGATGGCCGTGCTCGATCAGCGCGATGTTGACGGTGAACTCGCCGTTGCGGTTGATGAACTCCTTGGTGCCGTCGAGCGGGTCGACCAGCCAGAACCGGCCGCCGGAGACGTCGGGAATATGGCCGGCGGCGACGCTTTCCTCGGCGATCACCGGGATGTCGGGCGACACGCGCGCAAGCCCCGCGAGGATCACCGCTTCCGCCGCCTCGTCGGCCTCGGTGACCGGCGAGGCGTCCTCCTTGCGGCGCACGTCGAAGTCGGTGTTGTAGATGGCCAGGATCGCCTCGCCGGCGTCGCGGGCGATGGCCTGGAGTTGGGTGCAGAGGGCGGCATGATTTGTCATGGCACAGGTTTTTAATGGGCGGATTTGCCCAAGTCACGCGGCAAGCGCGCAGGGCCACCGAATATGCCGTCCTTGCTCCCCGCACGCCTCCCGCTATATAGCCAGCCCATGCAGACGGCACCGGCGCATGGGGCTGCCCCCGCGATCGACCTGGGACTGGGCAAGCGGCCCGGCGCCTCGCGCGTCGTCGTCGCCATGTCGGGCGGTGTCGACAGCTCGGTGACTGCCGCGCTCCTCGCCGAGGCAGGCTACGACGTGGTCGGCATCACCCTGCAGCTCTACGACCACGGCGCCGCAGTGGCGCGCAAGGGCGCCTGCTGCGCCGGTTCGGACATCCACGACGCCCGCCGGGTGGCCGAGGCGCTGGGCATCCCGCATTACGTGCTGGACTACGAAAGCCGCTTCCGCCAGTCGGTGATGGACGACTTCGCCGACTCCTATCTGCGCGGCGAGACGCCGATCCCCTGCGTGCGCTGCAACCAGACCGTCAAGTTCCGCGACCTGCTGGAGACCGCTCGCGACCTGGGCGCCGAGTGCCTGGCGACCGGACACTATGTCCAGCGGGTCGAGGGCAGGGCGGGCGCCGAGTTGCACCGGGCCGCCGATCCGGCCAAGGACCAGTCCTATTTCCTGTTCGCCACCACGGCCGAGCAACTCGACTATCTGCGGTTCCCGCTGGGCGGCATGAGCAAGGACGAGACCCGCGCCCATGCCGCGCGCTTCGGCCTCGCCGTCGCCGACAAGCCCGACAGCCAGGACATCTGCTTCGTGCCCTCGGGCGACTATGGCGCGGTGATCGAGAAGATGCGCCCCGGCGCCGGCGCGCCCGGCGACATCGTCCACCTGGACGGACGCGTGCTGGGCCGGCACGACGGCATCATCCATTACACCATCGGCCAGCGCCGCGGCCTCGGCATCGGCGGCGGGATGACCGATGGTAATTCACCGCTGTTCGTGGTCCGAATCGATCCGGAACGGAAGCAGGTCGTCGTCGGACCGCGCGAGGCGCTCGCCGTCACCGACGTCTATGTGAAGGACCTCAATTGGCTGGGCGGCGCGATCCCCGAAGGCGGCCTCGACGTCGCCGTCAAGGTGCGCTCGACCCGTCCGCCGCTGCCGGCGGTCATCAAGCCGCTGGGCGAGGGCAGGGCGGTCGTGTCCCTGTTGCAGGCCGAGGAAGGCGTCTCGGCCGGCCAGGCCTGCGTCGTCTATGACGGCGCGCGGGTGCTCGGCGGCGGCTGGATCATGGGCGCCGAGCGCGTCCGTCCCTGAACGACACGGCCTGAAAACGAAAACGGCGCGGACTTGCGCCCGCGCCGTTCGAAGCCGTCCTCGCGGAACGCTTAATTCATCTTCTGCGCGTCCTTC
>CAMDTB010000115.1 GCA_945907245.1 Rhizobium sp. Q54 | reverse complement strand
CTTGCGCACCGCAAGCCCGTAGCCGACGCGGCCGTGCCGCCGATCAGAACCTGTCCCCGCAACCACGCCAAACCCTAAAAATCGCGCCGCTCCCAGCGCCACCAGAAGCTGCGTCCCGCGTAAAGCGCAAAACCTCAAACCAAGCTGTAAGAGCCCGGGCCAAACGCCTCATGAATAAGACAGGCTAGGCCGCCCGCGCTTCCGGCGACAGCCAGGGCAGTCCTTTCCGCGTGCGTGAGAATGACGGTAGTGGCTATGATCGCGACGATACGGAGATCGCGAAATGATAGACAAAATCGATATCGTGAGCAGCAGCGGCAACGTGTTCGCCGATCTCGGGTTGCCCGATGCCGACACTCATTTGGTGAAGGCCGAGCTAAGTTGACAGTTGAGGCTGCGGAATGAGCGATCGCCGATTTGAAAAGGCACACGCCAAGTGATCGAAGAGGCAAGACACTATTTGCGGGTCGTGCTCGACGGCGAAGTTCCGACCTTGGAGGAACTGGTGCGGGCACTCGATGCGCTCGCGATGGCCTATCATGCCGTTGACCCTGACGCCTTTTTCGATACGGACGTCATGCCGCCTGATCGGCGACACGGACTGCGAGAGACCATCGCAGCCCGTTTTCCAAGTTTTGGCTACTATGCTGTAGCCAATCCGCTGTTGGTTATCGACGAGAAGCCTGGGGTAGGCGATGCAATCGACGACTTGGAAGATATAGCGGCTGACCTTGAAGGCGTGGTGTGGCGTTGGGAGAACACTGATCCGGAAGATGCCGCGTGGAGCTACCGGTTCGACTACGAGACTCACTGGGGAAAGCATCTCCATGAGCTGCGTGCTTATCTCCACGCGAAAATGTTCTATGGGGACTAGGCGTGCGTGCCCACTCAGTGCCTACTGAGCTCGTGCCCTGCTGAATTGATGGTGCACCGCAACGCACCCCGCCTTGACTCCCACCCACCGCCTGCTACCTTCCTCCTACGCCTCACGCCCTTGCGGGAGAGACCGGTCCTTGCCGGCGCCGAAGAAGCAACCGCCCCGGAAACTTTCAGGCAGAAGGACCGCACGGGTACAGGCACTCTGGAAAGCAGACGCATCGGTTCGCCGGTGCTGCTCACCGAAGGAGTAAACCGGGCGCGGCTCAGGCCGAAACCGGGCAAATCTCTCAGGTTCCGAAGACAGAGGGGGCAGCCTTCGTCCATCCGGGCGCGGGTGGCACGCCCACATGTCAGGAACCCGATGTCCGCTCCGGAAACGCTGCTCACCACCCCGTTACATGCTCTGCACCAGGAACTGGGCGCCGAGTTCGGCGGCTTCGCCGGCTATGACATGCCGATTCGCTACAAGGCCGGCATCATGGCCGAGCACCTCCACTGCCGCGCGTCGGCGGCGCTGTTCGACGTGTCGCACATGGGACAGGTGCTGCTGAAGGGCCCGAACGTCATCGAGGCGCTGGAGCGGCTCGTGCCCGGCGACATCGAGGCGCTGAAGGTGGGCCGCCAGCGCTACACCCTGTTCACCAACGCCCGCGGCGGCATCATGGACGATTTGATGGTCACCCGCCGCGAGAGCGACCTGTTCGTGGTGGTGAACGCCGGCTGCAAGACCGAGGATTTCGCCCATCTGAAGGCGCATATGCCGCCCGGCACGGTCGCCATGCTGGACGACCGGGCGCTGATCGCGCTGCAGGGGCCGAAGGCGATCGACGTCATCGGCCGCATGGATTCGGGCATCCGCACCGTGCCGTTCATGGGCGCCTGCGAACTGACGCTCGGCGGTATCGAGTGCTGGGTCAGCCGCTCGGGCTACACCGGCGAGGACGGCGTTGAGATCTCCGTGCCGGCCGAGCATGCCGAGGCGCTGGCGCGGCACCTGCTGGCGCAGCCCGAGGTGATGCCGGCCGGCCTTGGCGCGCGGGATTCGCTGCGGCTCGAGGCGGGCCTGTGCCTCTACGGCTCGGACATCGACCAGAACACCACGCCGGTCGAGGCCGGGCTGACCTGGACCATCGGCAAGCGGCGCAAGATGGAAGGCGGCTTCATCGGTGCCGAGCCGATCCTCGACCAGCTGTTCACCGGGCCGAGGAAGATCCGCGTCGGCATCAGGCCGGAGGGCAAGGCACCGGCGCGGGCGCATACCCTGATCGTCGACGAGACCAGCAACGAGATCGGCGAGATCACCTCGGGCGGCTTCGGGCCGAGCGTGGGTGGTCCCATCGCCATGGGCTATGTCACGCCCGACTACGCCAATGACGGCACGGCCATCGGCCTGGTCATTCGCGGCAAGCTGCATCCGGCGCGCATCGCGCCGCTTCCCTTCGTTCCCAAAGGCTGGAAATAGGAGCCGTATCCATGAGCGACGTCCGCTACACCAAAGACCACGAATGGATCCGGCTGGAAGGCGGGGTCGGCGTCGTCGGCATCACCGACTATGCCCAGAACGCCCTGGGCGACGTGGTCTTCGTCGAGGTGCCCGAGGCCGGCAAGGCGCTGACCGCGGGCGGCGAGGCCGGGGTGATCGAATCCGTCAAGGCCGCCAGCGAGATCTATTCGCCGGTCTCCGGCGAGGTCCTCGAGGGCAATGCGGGCCTCGACGGCGACCCGGCGCTGGTCAACACCTCGCCGACGGGCGAGGGCTGGATCTTCAAGGTCAAGCTGGCCGATCCTTCGGAGGTGGAAAAACTGATGACCGAGGCCGAATACCAGGCGTTCGTGGACGGGCTCGACTGAATGGGCTGGAACCGCTTCGACCGCATCGTCATCCACACGCCCCCGGCCGGCGAGCCCGCCGACTGGCGCACCCTGCGCCGTCCCATGGTCGACCTGTCCCGCCGGGTCTGGCGGCGGGAGGGCGGCTTCCGCTTCTCCGGACCGTCCAGCCCGCCCAATGGCACCGTGTCGGGCAATGCCCGCGTGCGCGCCTCCAGGAAGAAAAGGATCCACTAAATGCGCTACCTGCCGCTGAGCGACGCCGACCGGCGCGACATGCTGGCCAGCATGGGCGTCGGCTCTGTCGACGACCTGTTCCGCGATGTGCCGCGGGCGGCCCGGCTCGACGGCCCGCTCGACCTGCCGCGCCACCAGGGCGAGCTGGAAGTGCAGCGCCACATGGAGTCTCTCGCCGCCAGGAACGTCTCGGCCGGCAGCGTGCCGTTCTTCGTCGGGGCAGGGGCCTACCGGCATCATGTGCCGGCCAGCGTCCAGCACCTGATGCAGCGCGGCGAGTTCCTCACCGCCTACACGCCCTACCAGCCCGAGATCAGCCAGGGCACGCTGCAGTACCTGTTCGAGTTCCAGACCCAGGTGGCGCGGCTGACCGGCATGGATGTGGCCAACGCCTCCATGTATGACGGCTCGACCGGCTGCGGCGAGGCGGTGCTGATGGCCCAGCGGGTGACCAAGAGGCGCAGGGTGGTGCTGTCCGGCAATCTCCACCCGCACTACGCCGACGTGGTCGAGACCATGACCCGGTTCACGCCCGAGGACGAGGTGATCGTCCGCCGCCCGCCGGCGCCGCGGGGCGGCGAGGACCTGATCGGCCTGATCGATGGGGCAACCTCCTGCGTGGTCGTGCAGAATCCTGATTTCTTCGGCCGGATCAATGATTTGACGGATCTTGCGGCGGCGGCGCATGAAGCCGGTGCACTGCTGATCGTGGTGGTGACGGAAGCGGTCTCGCTGGGGGCGATCAAATCGCCGGGCGAGATGGGCGCCGACATCGTCGTCGGCGAGGGCCAGTCGATCGGCAACAGCCTGAACTTCGGCGGGCCCTATCTGGGCCTGTTCGCCACCCGCCAGAAATATGTCCGGCAGATGCCGGCCCGGCTGTGCGGCGAGACGGTGGATTCGGAGGGACGGCGCGGCTTCGTGCTTACCCTGTCGACCCGCGAGCAGCACATCCGCCGCGAGAAGGCGACGAGCAATATCTGTACGAATTCAGGGCTTTGCTCACTGGCCTTCACGATCCACATGACGTTGCTGGGCGAGGAGGGACTGCGCCGCCTGGCCCGGCTGAACCACGCCAAGGCGATCAAAACGGCCGACACGCTGGCGCGTGTTCCAGGTGTCGAGGTGCTGAACGAGACCTTCTTCAACGAGTTCACCATCCGGGTGCCGCGTTCCGCCGCCCAGGTGATCGAATTGTTGTCCCAGCACAAGGTGCTGGGCGGCGTGCCGGTGTCGCGCTTCCATGAGGGTCACGACGACCTGATCGTGGTGGCGGTAACCGAGACCAACACGGACGCGGATATCGCCGCGCTGGCCGCGGCGCTGACGGAGGTGCTGCGATGAACCGGCAGGGACGCCCGACCGGGCCTTCGGTCAGCACGGGAGAGACGGCTGGCGCCACCTGGACCGGCAACAAGGCGCTGGCGCTCGACGAGAAGCTGCTGTTCGAACTGGACGGCTGGGGCCGTACCGGCGTCGACCTGCCGGAAGCGGACCTGGCCGCTGACCGGCTGGGCGGGCTGAACCGCAACAAGCCCATGGGCTTGCCGGGTCTTTCCGAGCCGCAGGCGGTGCGCCACTACACCCGGCTGAGCCGCAAGAACTATGCCATCGACATGGGCCTGTTCCCGCTGGGCTCCTGCACCATGAAGCACAACCCGCGCCTCAACGAGAAGATTGCCGGGCTCGCCGGCTTCGCCGATATCCACCCACTGCAGCCGGTCTCGACCGTCCAGGGCGCGCTCGAGGTGATGGAGCAGCTGTCGCACTGGCTGACCACGCTCACCGGCATGCCCGGCGTGGCGCTGTCGCCCAAGGCCGGCGCCCATGGTGAGCTGTGCGGCCTGATGGTGATTCGCGCGGCGCTGGAGGCCCGCGGCGACGCGCGCAGCCGCGTGCTCGTGCCCGAATCCGCCCACGGCACCAATCCGGCCACGGCGGCGCTGTGCGGCTATACCGTCGATTCCATTCCGGCGACGCCGGCGGGCCGTGTCGACGTGGACGCCATGGTCGCCAAGCTAGGACCGGACGTGGCCGCGCTGATGCTGACGAACCCCAACACTTGCGGGTTATTCGAGAGCGATATCATTGAGATAGCCGAAAAAGTTCACGCAGCGGGTGCGTTCTTCTACTGCGACGGCGCCAACTTTAACGCCATCGTCGGCAAGGTGCGGCCGGGCGACCTGGGCATCGACGCCATGCACATCAATTTGCACAAGACGTTCTCCACGCCCCATGGCGGCGGCGGACCCGGCGCCGGCCCGGTGGTGTTCTCCGGGGCGCTGATGCCGTTCATCCCGCCCGCCTATGTGGTGCGTGAGGGTCTCGACCTGCGCCTCGTCGAGGACGTGCCGCACGCCCAGGTGGGCCGCATGACCGCGTTCCACGGCCAGATGGGCATGTTCGTGCGCGCGCTCACCTACATGCTCAGCCATGGCGGCGACGGCCTGCGGCAGGTGGCCGAGGACGCGGTGCTCAACGCCAACTACATCCGCGAGAGCCTGAAGGACGTGATGACGCCGTCCTTCGACGGCCCGTGCATGCACGAGGCGCTGTTCGACGACCGCTTCCTCAAGGACACCGGTGTGTCGACCCTCGACTTCGCCAAGGCGCTGATCGACGAGGGCTATCACCCGATGACGATGTATTTCCCGCTTGTGGTGCACGGCGCCATGCTGGTCGAGCCGACCGAGACCGAGAGCAAGGAGAGCCTCGACGACTTCATCGGCGCCATGCGCTCGCTGGCGCTGGCGGCGAAGGCGGGCGACACGGAGCGGTTCGCGTCCGCGCCAAGGTTCGCCCCGGTCGGCAGGCTGGACGAGACCCGGGCGGCAAGGAGCCCGATCCTGACCTGGCAGGAACCGGAGCCCAAGGCGGCGGCGGAGTAACGTAGCGCGGCGGGCATAAGTACAATGTCCAAGCCCGAAGAGTTCGTCATTCGCTTCAACCGATGGAAGGTGATTCCTCCTGCCTTGATGTGCATCGCGTTCCTCACGCCTTCGATGCTCATTCTGAACACGATAGAGCCCGGTATGCCTTGGCATTGGAAGACTTACGCGCCCAAACATCCGATGACGAAATTTGAGTACGCGGTACTAGTCGTTCTCTTTGGAGCCTGTGCGCTGGTTGCGGCCGCCTTGTTGTTGGTGTTTCTAAAGAAGTTTTGGCGCGGTGTAGCGCTGAGTCTGGGGCCAGAAGGCATGCGCGATGATACCGGCGCTTTGCACAAGTTCATTCGGTGGGCGGACTTAGAGGACGCAAAATCAGGAGAGAAAAAGATCAACCATTTTTTCTCGTTGCGATTTGTCGAGATTCTGTTCTTTCCCCACAGCGACCGCTGGCGTCTATACTCGCGCACCCACAAGGTGAACTGCTCGCTCATTGACGTTGATCCAGAGGCACTTGCCCAAAGGGTTCGCGAGATGCGGGACTACTATGCAGGCGCAGCCGACCCAGTGCATTCGCTCAGAACCAGTAGTCCGCAAAGCACATAGAACCCCTATTTTGCTCGCGAGAAGGCGAAACAAAAAAACATTGTCATCCCCGCCAAGCGAAGCGCGAGCGGGGACCCATGGCGATGACGGCCACGCCCTAAAACCACTCGAGGAACAGGTCCTTCCATTAGCCCGAATTATTCATCAGCCGGGCTATTCCGGGTCGGCGAACGTAGCTTAACCTACTGATTTGGTGTAGAGAATAGGTGCTTAGACCACTCTCGAACACCGGACAGAAAGTGCCACGCCCGCCATGGTCGACGATAGCGTTGCTGG
>CAMDTB010000114.1 GCA_945907245.1 Rhizobium sp. Q54 | reverse complement strand
ATCTGGTCGTACGCCTGGAACGTCGCGCCGCCCGTCTCCGCCAGAACCTTCGTGATCGCTGCCGTCAGCGACGTCTTGCCATGATCGACATGGCCGATCGTGCCAACGTTGCAATGCGGCTTCGTCCGCTCAAACTTTCCCTTAGCCATCGGCTCGACCTCTGTTCTTGCGCCCGCGCGGCGCGGTTGACGTAACCCAAACCCATAGTGGAGCGGGTGATGGGAATCGAACCCACGTAGCCAGCTTGGAAGGCTGGAGCTCTACCATTGAGCTACACCCGCACGCGCCGCCGCTTCCGCAGCTTCGTCGCCCATCTGGCGGCCTGTGGTGGAGGGGGTAGGATTTGAACCTACGTAGGGTTACCCCGGCAGATTTACAGTCTGCTGCCATTGACCGCTCGGCCACCCCTCCGCACGGGTCTGCCCCGAAAGACGGTGCGGGGAACTAAGGGAATTTGACCTATGCTGTCAACCCCGAAAGGGGTTAAACCGCGTTTCCCGACACACGGTTCATGGAACCCCGCAATGAACAGCGACAAACCCGCCGGCAAATTGTTCGACACGGAGAGCGAGCCCTATTGGCTTTACGGCATGCATCCTGTCCGCGCGGCGCTGGCGAATCCGCGCCGAACGGTACGCCGGCTGCTGGCGACCCGCAACGCGGCGCTGACGCTGGCGGAGGACGGCGACCTGAAAATCGAGCCCGAGATCGTCGAACGGAAAATCATCGACCGGCTGGTTCCGGCCGACGCGGTGCATCAGGGCGTGGCGGCCCTTGTCGTCCCCATCGAGGACCTTCGGCTGGATTCGCTGCTCGAGGACGACGCGACGCGCGTGGTGCTGGTGCTCGACCAGGTGACCGATCCGCACAATGTGGGCGCCATCCTGCGCTCGGCCGCCGCGTTCGGCGCCGCCGCCGTGATCACCACCTGGCGCCACTCGCCGCCGGAGACCGCCGTGCTGGTGAAGGCCGCCGCCGGCGCGTTCGAGGCGATACCCTATATCCGCATCCAGAATCTGGCTGGCCTGCTGGAGAAGTTGAATGAGCATGACTTCCTCAGCGTCGGTCTCGACGGCGAGGCGCCCGCGCTCGTCCGCGACGTACCGCGCGACGGCCGCGTGGCGCTGGTGCTGGGCGCCGAAGGCAAGGGCCTGCGCCACCTGACCAGCGAGCTGTGCGGCATGCTCGCCCGGCTGCCGATCTCGGAACGGGTGGAAAGCCTCAACGTGTCGAACGCGGCCGCCGTGGCGCTCTACGAACTGACGCGCGACGCGTGACAAAACGCGCGGTTTGACGTATCCTGATCCCGCTCGCGGCGCCGGATTAGCTCAGCGGTAGAGCAACCGCCTTGTAAGCGGTAGGTCGTCGGTTCAAGTCCGACATCCGGCACCATTTTCTCAGCGCGCCGCCCGCTCCAGCACCACGACCGGAATCTCCCGCCCCGCCTTCTCCTGGTAGTCGTCATAGGGCGGGAACAGCGCTGCCATCTCGCTCCATAACTTGCTGCGTTCCGCGCCGGTCGCCACGCGCGCCCTGGCCGGGAATTTGTCGGCCAGCACCTGCACCTCCACCGCCGGGTCGGCGTCCAGGTTGAGGAACCAGCCGGGATGGGTGGGCGCGCCGCCTTTCGAAGCGATCACCACATAGCCGTCGCCGGCCTTGCCGTAGATCAGCGGCATGATGAACTTCTCGCCGCTCTTGCGGCCGGTGGTGGTGAGCAGCAGGGTCGGCACCGCCGGGTTCTTGCCGGCGGCGAACATGTGGCCGTCGGCGCCGTCCGTCGCCAGATAGCGGCGGACGTGATCCTTCACCCAGTCCAGCGCGCCGTCCGGCACCTTCGCTTCGCTCATATCCGTCTCTCCGGTGGTTGCACTGCCCACACTCTAGGCCAGCGCGCCGCCCGCGTCATGCATAGGCCGACACCGCGTCCGCATAGGCCTGCAGCTGGGCGAAAGCCTGCTCGCGGCCGTCATGCGGCAGGGTGAACACCATGCGCTCGACGCCGAGTTCGGACAGCCGGTCGATATACTGGGCCTCGGGCGGCAGGCCCAGCGAGGTGATCGTCGTCCGGCCACGGCCCGCCTCGGCCTCCAGCTGGCGCTGCTGGGCGATCATCTCCGGCATCTCGTGCAGCGGGGTCAGCTTGTTGCGCATCGATTCGTGCCACTGGGCGGCGATCACCGGCATCCAGCCGTCGCCATAGCCGACCGCGCGCTTGAGCACGGTCGCGCCGGCGCCGGCCACCAGGATGGGCGGATGCGGCGACTGCACCGGCTTGGGCCATTGCCACGAGCGGCTGATGTTGACGAGCTCGCCGTGATACTCGGCTTCCTCCTCGGTCCACAGGCGCTTCATCGCCTCGATGCGCTCGCGCATGATCTTGAACCGGTTGCCGAAGGCGACGCCGTGATTCTCCATCTCCGGCGGATTCCAGCCGGCGCCGATGCCGAACACCACCCGGCCGCCGGAGATCTGGTCCAGGGTCGAGATCGCCTTGGCGCAGTGGATGGGATCATGCTGCGGCAGGATGCAGATGGCGGTGCCCAGCTTGATCCTCGAGGTCACCGACGCCGCCGCGCCGAGCGACACGAACGGATCCAGCATGCTGCGGTAGGCCATCGGCACGTCGTCGGCGAGCGGGAACTTGGTGTCGACCGGGATGTGGGAATGCTCGGAGACGAACAGGGACTCGAATCCCAGCCGTTCCGCCTCGGCGGCGATCTCGGCGGGCCCCGCACTGAAATGCGTGACGAATATGCTGACTCCGAACTTCATGCGCGTTCCTCCCGGCTGCAATGTTACCGAAAGGTATCAGTCTACGGCGCGCACTCCTAGCCGCCTTGTGCGTCGGAACCGGGGCGACGCCGGTCAGCGGCGCCCCTCGACATAGTCGTTCAGGATCTCGTGGAACCGCTGCACCCGCTTCTCCTGCAGCGGCAGCAGGCCGCCGGTGTATCCGCGCGAGTGCAGGCCCTCCTGCTGTCCGACCGCCACGCTCAGATCCTGGTCGGCCACTTCGCCGAGCGAGGCGCTGCCATAGGGGATGAAGGTCCGGTCGACGACCTCGAACTTCGTCGGGCCGGACGGTCCCACCACCGTGTCGCTGCCGATCTCCGGATGGGCCATGAACCAGTGGTCGAAGACGCAGCGTTCCGGATCGGTCGGGTGCGGCTCCGAGCGCAGCAGCTGCGCGCCGTCAGGCCACATGGTCAGGGTCACGTTGGGGAACAGCGTGTAGTGGTGATAGTCGGTGAGCTGGCTGTCACTGAGCGTCGCGTAGTGCGGATAGCCCTTTTCCCGGAAGAGCTGGCGCTTTTGCGCCTGGACGGCCTTGCGCACCGCCTTGGCGTTGCCCTCGAAGGCGGCGGGATCGAGATCCCAGAAGGCCAGTGCCTCGCTGAGCGGCAATTCGACGATGTCGCAGGTCGAATACCGCCCTGACGGCTGCAGGCCCTTCATCACCATGCGGTTGTGCTCGTTCGGGAACATCTCGAACACGGTGTCGGTGTAGTCGTCGTCGATGCTGCTGGCGATCTGCGGGTGCAGCGTGGGGATGTGATAGGACTCGTTGAAGTTGTCGCGGATGATCTTCCAGTTGCACGGCACGTCCGAGGTGACCGCCATCACCCGCGTCATCCCGTCCATCTGCCAGGCGTCGAGCTGGTCGGCGACGATGCCGAGCCAGTCGCGCAGCGGCCTGGCGTCAGGGTCCATGTTGTACCAGACGAAGCCGAACTGGACCTCGCAGCGAAGCTCCTCCAGCCTGGTCTTGCCGCAGGGATTGCCGCCGGCGAAGTCCTCGGGGTCCTGCACCTCGATCAGGGTGCCGTCAGGGGCCCATTTCCAGCCGTGATAGCCACAGGTCAGCGCGTCGCCGCCGCCGACTTCGTTCCACGCGAGCCGGTAGCCGCGGTGCTTGCAGGCGTTGAAGAAGGCGCGGACCGATCCGTCCTGCTGCTTCATCATCACCACCGACTCGCGCACCAGGTTGTGGGTGATGTAGTCGCCGGTCTGCACCAAGTCGGCCGCCATGCCGCCGATGTGCCAGACGCGGGTCCACACCCTGTCCCATTCCTGCTGCGCCCAGTCCTTCGAATAGTAGCGGGCGCCGGTGATGGCGTCGCCGCGGACGGGCGGATCGTATTCGGCGATCTTGCGGCCAAGGAAGGTTTCGAGGCTCATTGCGGTCTCCTTCGTGTGCAGATCCAGGTCCATGTCGGCCTTCGCCTCAGCGCGCCAGGTACTTGTCGAGGGTCTGGTGGAACTGGCGGATGCGGATCTCCTGGTAGTTGCCCAGCTCGACCAGCCCGTTCTTCGACACCTTCAGGCCGTCCTGGACGTAGGCCATGTTTTCCATGTCCTGCTCGAACACCGCGCCCAGCACGCCCAGCTCCGGCGCGGCGGTCCACTTCTCGTCCTCGGCCAGCAGATGCATCGGAACCGAGCGCGGCATCGCCTCGCCGGGCTTCACCCGCACCAGCACCCGCACCTCCATCAGGCAGTGATCCTGGTCGGGCCAGGGCCGCCAGCGATAGACGATGTTGGGCATGAAGCCGCCCCAGGGCGCGAAATTGGGGAACACGTTGTAGACCAGCGCATCGAGCACCTCGACGTCGGAGACGTCGCTGTAGTCGCGACCGAAGGCGCGCTTCGAGCTGTCGCGGAGCGACTTGCCGAGGGCGGCGCGGGCGGTCTGGTCGCCCGGCACCTGGACGTTGAAGCTGTCCTTTTCCGGATCGTAGTTGTCAGCCGAGCGGCCATTGTACTGGACGAACTCGTCGACGATCCATTGCTGGGTCCTGCCCTCGGGCCGCACATGCGGCGACATCACCCCGAACGGCACGTAGTTGGCGTTCACGTTGTCGCCCCAGTTGTTGTAGGCCGAGTTGGCGTCGCCGGTGAACGGCATCAGCTGGGGATGGGTGACCAGCGCGTGGTAGGACTCCATGAAGGCTTCCATGGCGACCTTCCAGTTGGCGTGCACCACCTTGGCCACCCAGACCGCCGTGGTGCACTCCTCGTGCTTCCAGCGCCTGAAGTGTTCCGGAATGGGCGCCAGGTACTCTTCCAGGCTCGGGCCGCCCGGGTTGTCGCGCACGAAGATGTAGCCGCCCCAGCGACCGACCTCGGCCTCGGGCAACTGCATCTTCTCGTCGCTGAGGTGCGGGAAATCCCAGCGACACGGAATGTTCTTCAGGCTGCCGTCCCAATTCCACGAAAAGCCGTGGAACGGGCACTGGAATTCCGACGCGAAGCCGCTTTCCAGCCGCAGCTTGCGGCCCCGGTGCAGACAGACATTGTGGAAGGCGCGGACAGAGCCGTCCTCCTGCCGGACGAGCAGGAAGGAACGGCCGGCGTTGTCGTAGACGACGTTGTCGCCCGGTTCGGGAAGTTCCTCCTCACGGGCGGCGAACTGCCAGACATTGGGCCACATCTTGCCCACTTCGGCGGCGTGGAAGGCCGGATTGGTGTAGCGCGAGGCGGCGATCGGCTCGCAGCCGGCATAGTGGTAGTTGTCCTCCTTCAGGAAGGAGGGCGCCGCATTGGTGTCCGCCACCACCAGGTCTTCCCAGCTGGTGCCCGGGCAGCGGGCGACATCCGCGATGATCGAATCCTGGTCGTCCATATCCACGGTCCTTGTCCCATCAGCCTGCGCGCAAGCGGATTGCACGTTCGTTCAACTGAGACTGGATGGACCGCCTGCGCCTGGCATTGACCAGAATCAAAGGGCGAGATGACAGACCGGCGGCGCATGGAGCGCCGCCGTCCGGAAGCTGCTTTTCCGCGAAAAGGCCCTTGAAGGCAGCGCCCTATTCGGCGGCGCGTCTGATCGGCTCGAACAGGCCGTTAAGGTCGGCGTTGCCGGTGTCGAGGATGCGCTGGACCCATTTGTGGAAGGTCTGGCCGCCACCCTCGTTGCGACCGAAATAGACATATTCGGTCATGCCGGCGTCGAGCGCCTTCTGCTGCCTGAGGCCGGTGCCGTAGTCCTCGTGCTGCACGACATATTCCAGCAGCTTGAACATCTCGACCGCGCCGTCGCGGGTCTCCTGGGTCGGCTTCTTCTCGGTGAGGTACATCTGCACGGTGATGCTCTCGCCGACCTTCTCGCCCGGGAACAGCTGCGAGATCATCACTTCGCGGCCGCTGCCGTAGAACGATGCGATGGAGATGTGCGGGAAGATGGTCCAGATGCCGCCCATCAGCGTCTCCAGCGGCCAGTCCTGTTCCGGTGTGCCCTCCAGGTTGATCATGCTGTGCTCGGGCGGCCTGCCGTCGTTGATCGCCGGGGTCGTGACCCGCTGGTGCGGTCCCCAAGCATAATACTGGGCCTTTGCCGACACGCCGGGGAAGGTCTCTCCATGCAGGATCGGCAGATGGTAGAAGTCCAGATAACCGTCATAGGCGATCTTCCAGTTCGGACCGACCAGGGTCCGGCTTTCCAGGAAGTGCCAGTTCTCGAAGCCGAAGCCATCGAGCAGGTCGTCATAGCCCGACAGGAAGGCGTTGATGTCCAGGTCCGAGTTGGGATCCAGGATCGCCCAGATCAGGCCCGCCTTCTCCAGCACCGGGAACGGCTTCAGGCCCAGCTCGTCCGTGTTCACCTCGCCGAAATCCTCGCGCGAGGCGACGCCGATCAGCTCGCCCTCGCGGTTGAACGTCCAGCCGTGATAGCCGCAGATGAAGCGCGACGTGTTGCCCGAGCCCAGCGCCACGGCGGTGCCGCGGTGGGTGCACGAATTCAGGAACGCGCGGACCTTGCCGTCCTT
>CAMDTB010000113.1 GCA_945907245.1 Rhizobium sp. Q54 | reverse complement strand
TGCTGGGCATGGCGGGCTGGCTCTACGGGGCGTTCGCCGTGGCCTCGGGCGTCTGGTTCCTGCACCTGGCCTGGCGGGTCTGGCGGGGCGAGGACATGACCCAGCCGCGCCGGTTGTTTCTGTTCTCGATCTTCTACCTGTTCGGCCTGTTCGCCGCGCTGCTGGTCGAGAAACTGGTGGGACTGAGCTGATGCCGCTGCACGACGAGCACAAGAAGCGCAAGGTCCGCAACTGGACCGTCGCCGCACTGCTGTTTGCGCTGGTCATCCTGTTCTACCTGGCGTCCATCGCCAAAATGGCGGGAGGCGGCAATATCTGGGGACAATGACGACCGCGGCCGCCGCAACCGCCGCCGCACGGTGATGGCCCTGGCCGGCGTGGTCGCCGGCATGGTGGTGCTGACCGCCGCCTCGGTGCCTCTCTACCGCATCTTCTGCCAGGTCACCGGCTTCGGCGGCACGCCTATGCGTGCGGATGCCATACCCGACACGGTTTTCGACCGCCAGGTCACGGTGCGTTTCAACGCCGACACCGACCCCAATCTGCCATGGCTGTTCAAGCCCGAGCAGCATCGTGTCGAGGCCAAGGTGGGCGAGAGCACGCTGGTGTTCTACCGGGCAGAAAACAATGCCGGCCATCCGGTGACCGGCCAGGCCGTGTTCAACGTCACCCCGGCCAAGGCCGGCGCCTATTTCACCAAGGTGGAATGCTTCTGCTTCACGGAACAGACGCTTCAGGCGGGGCAGAAGGTTGACATGCCTGTCAGCTTCTTTATTGATCCGGCTTTCATGACCGATGCCAACATGAGGGATGTGACCTCGATCACGCTGTCATATACCTTCTATAACCAAACCCAGGAGGCCGGCGGCAAGACCGCGGCCGTGCAATAAGCGAGCAGGGACGAACCATGGCCGACGCGCACGCCAAACCCAATCATGACTACCACCTCGTCGACCCGAGCATCTGGCCGTTCGTCGGCGCGATGAGCGCGTTCGCCCTTTTCGGCGGCGGCGTCATGGCGATGCACGACATGGGCTGGTGGCTGGCCGCGCTGGGGATGGTCGGCGTGCTCTACACCATGTTCGTATGGTGGCGCGACGTCGTGAAGGAAGCCCATGGCGGCGATCACACGCCGGTGGTGCAGCTTCACCTGCGCTACGGCATGATCCTGTTCATCGCCTCGGAGGTGATGTTCTTCGTCGCCTGGTTCTGGGCCTATTTCGGTGCGGCGATCTATCCCACGCATTTCATCGGCAGCACCTGGCCGCCGGAAGGCATCCAGACTTTCGACCCGTGGCACCTGCCGTTCATCAACACGCTGATCCTGCTGCTGTCGGGCACCACCGTGACCTGGGCGCACCATGCGCTGATCGAGGGTGATCGCAAGGGCCTGATCCAGGGGTTGTGGTGCACGATCATCCTGGGTGCGCTGTTCACCAGCGTCCAGGCGTACGAGTACTCCCACGCCGCGTTCGGCTTCACCGACGGCATCTACGCCTCGACCTTCTACATGGCCACCGGGTTCCACGGCTTCCACGTGCTGGTCGGCACGATCTTCCTGATCGTCTGTCTGGTCCGGGCCTATAAGGGTCACTTCAAGCCGGACCAGCATTTCGGTTTCGAGGCGGCGGCCTGGTACTGGCACTTCGTCGACGTGGTGTGGCTGTTCCTGTTCATGGTCATCTACGTTGGTGGCCAGGGCGCCGGCGGCGCGCATCACTAAGCGCCGCACCACGTTCAAGCGATTTTGGCTTCGGTCCCGCCCGAGAACGGCGGGGCCGAACCTGTTTTGGGGACCATGACAACACTTTTCCTGCAAAAGCCTCGCCCGATCCCGACCATCTTCACGGTGATCGCCGTCATCGTCTGCTTGGCATGCGGCATCTGGCAACTCCAGCGCATGGCATGGAAGCATGACAAGATGCAGCTGATCGAGGAGCGCATCGGCCTGCCCGAGGTCCCGCTGCCGGCGACCATGGCCAACCCGGAAGAGTGGGAATACCGGCACGTCGCGGTGACCGGCACGTTCCTTCACGACAAGGAAAGCTATACGCCGGCGCAGTCCACGCGCGGCAATTACGGTTTCCAGGTCATCACCCCGCTGGAGCGGCCGGACGGGTCGCTGGTGCTGGTCAACCGTGGCTGGGTGCCCGATCCCCAGCGCGATCCGGCGGCGCGCGCCGAGGGCCAGGTCCAGGGCCAGACGACGGTGTCGGGGGTGGTTCGGCTGCCCTGGCATCAGAAGTGGATCGCGCGCCAGGTCATGCCGCCGCCCGACCTGAAGCAGATGATCTTCTTCGACGGCGATCTGGCGGCCATGGCCAAGGCGCACGGCATCACCGCGTTTCCCGTCTTCGTCGAGGCCGACGAGACGCTCAATCCCGGCGGTTGGCCCAAGGGCGGGCAGACCGTGATCAAGCTCAGCGACCCGCACCTGTCCTATGCCATCCAGTGGTTCGCCTTCGCCATCACCGCGGCGGTGATCTTCGTTCTCTACCATCGGCGAAAGGGCTGATCTCCATGCGTTACGTCAGCACCCGCGGTGCCGCGCCGGTCCTGGGCTTCGAGGATGTGGTCCTCGCCGGCCTGGCGCGCGACGGTGGGCTCTACGTCCCTGATTCCTGGCCATCGGCCACTGCGGACGACCTGAAGCGCTGGGCCGCGCTGTCCTATGCAGACCTGGCGGTCGAGGTGATGCGCCCGTTCGTCGACGGCATCCCCGAGGCCGATTTCGCCGCCATCGTCCACGAGACCTACGCCGCGCCCGCGGTGTTCCACCACGCCGCGGTGACCCCGCTGCGCCAGTTGGACGCCAATGAGTGGCTGCTGGAGCTGTTCCACGGCCCGACGCTCGCCTTCAAGGATGTGGCGCTGCAGCTGCTCGGCCGTCTGTTCGAGTACATCCTGAAGCGGCGCGGCGAGCGCATCACCGTGGTCGGCGCCACGTCGGGCGATACCGGCTCGGCCGCCATCGAGGCCTGCCGCGACCGTGAGAACGTCACAATCTTCATGCTGCATCCGGCCGGGCGCGTCTCCGAGGTGCAGCGCCGCCAGATGACCACGGTGCCGTCGGCCAATGTCCACAACCTTGCCGTCGAAGGCACGTTCGACGACTGCCAGGCGCTGGTAAAGGCAATGTTCAACGACCACGCCTTCCGCGACCGGCTCAACCTGGCGGCGGTCAACTCGATCAACTGGGCGCGCGTGCTGGCGCAAGTGGTCTATTACGTGCAGGCGTCGCTGGCGCTGGGCGGACGACCGGTCGACTTCGCCGTGCCGACGGGCAATTTCGGCGACGTGTTCGCCGGCTATGTGGCCGCGCGCATGGGCGTGCCGGTCAACCGGCTGATCGTCGCCACCAACATCAACGACATCCTGTCGCGCGCCCTGCGCAGCGGCGACTACAGCCGCGGCATGGTGCAGCCGACGATCAGCCCGAGCATGGACATCCAGGTGTCGAGCAATTTCGAGCGGCTGCTGTTCGATCTCTATGGCGGCGACGGCAATCGCATCCGCCAGCTGATGGACGACTTCTCGGCCACCGGCAAGCTCGCCATCGGCAACGAGCAGATCGCCCGCGCCTCCAGCCTCTTCGTCGCCGACAAGGTCGACGAGGACGAGACCCGCGCGACCATCGCCCATGTGCTCAAGCACAGCGCCATGCTGATCGACCCGCACACCGCCGTCGGCGTCGCGGCGGGCAGGCGGCTGCGGACCGGCGCCGACGTGCCGCTGGTGACCCTGGCGACCGCCCATCCGGCCAAGTTCCCCGACGCGGTGACCGCGGCCAGCGGCGTCCATCCCCCACTGCCGCCGCACATGGCCGACCTTATGACCCGGCCGGAGCGGTATGAAATTCTGCCCAACGACTTGAAGTCGGTTCAGGACCACATAGGTGCACTGGCATCATGACCGTTGAAATCACCACCTTGCCCAATGGCCTTCGCGTCGTCAGCGAGGCCATGGAGCGGCTGCAGACCACCTCCATCGGCGTCTGGGTCGGCGTCGGCGCCCGCGCCGAATCCGTCGAGCAGAACGGCGTCTCCCACATGCTCGAGCACATGGCCTTCAAGGGCACCACGAATCGCTCGGCCCGCGATATCGCCGAGGCCATCGAGGATGTGGGCGGCCACCTGAACGCCTATACGTCGCGCGAGCAGACCGCCTATTACGCCCGCGTGCTGGGCCAGGACGTGCCGCTCGCGGTTGACCTGCTGGGCGACATCCTGCAGCGCTCGACCTTCGATCCGGTCGAACTGGAACGCGAGCGCGGCGTCGTCATCCAGGAGATCGGCGAGGTCCAGGACACGCCGGACGACCTGGTGTTCGACCTGCTGCAGGAAGCCGCCTATCCGGACCAGCCGGTCGGCCGCTCGATCCTCGGCACTGTCGAGACCGTCTCGGGCTTTTCCCGCGATTCCCTGTCGGGCTACATGGGCCGCCACTATGCCGCCGATTCCATGGTCGTCGCGGCGGCGGGCAAGGTCGATCACAAGCAACTGGTGGAACTGGTCGCGCACCAGTTCGGCGACCTGAAGCCGGCTGTGCCCCAGGCTTTGGCCGTGGCCGAATACCGGGGCGGCGAGGCGCGCTGCAATCGCAAGTTCGAGCAGGTGCACCTGACTTTCGGCTTTCCCGGCGTGTCGTTCCTCGACGACCGGTTCTTCGCCATGCAGGTGATGTCGACCATTCTCGGCGATGGCATGTCGTCGCGCCTGTTCCAGGAAGTACGCGAGAACCGGGGCTTGGCCTATTCGGTCTATTCGTTCACCGCCGCGCTGGCGGATGGCGGCCTGTTCGGCATCTATGCGGGCACCAGCCCGGACCAGATCGGCGAACTGGTGACAGTGATCGCCGACGAGGTCCGCAAGATGGGCGACAAGGCCGAGCCCCGCGAGTTCGCCCGCGCCCGCGCCCAGATCAAGGCCGGCACCCTCATGGCGCTGGAAAGCTCGTCGAGCCGGCTGGAGCAGATGGCGCGCCAGTTGCTGATGTTCGGCCGGGTGATACCGCTCGAGGAGATCGTCGCACGAATCGACGCGGTGACGCCCGAGGCGGTGGCCGACATGGCCGCCTTGCTGCTCACCGAAGGCAAGCCCACCATCGCAGCCGTCGGCCCGCTGAAGAAGCTGCCGGATTACGACACAATCACCCGGCGCTTCGCGGCCTGATATCTAAGCGTGGCCGGCCTGGGTCGACAGCATCGACAGATCGATACCCAGCTTGGCCATGGCGAGCGGCCATTTCAGGATCGCTTCGGTGCCGAACAGCAGGTCGGCATCCACTTCCGTGTGCAGCCAGGCGTTCTCCTGGATCTCGGCCTCGAGCTGGCCCGGTCCCCAGCCCGCATAGCCCAGCGCCAGCAGGCTGTGGCGCGGACCCATGCCGTGGGCCAGCGCCTTCAGGATGTCGACCGTGGCGCTCAGCGCCACCAGTTCGGACACGATCAGCGACGTGTCGTGCAGATAATCGGCCGAATGCAGCACGAAGCCGCGGTTCGGCTCGACCGGGCCGCCGGTGAACACGCCGACCTGGGCGCAGTCGGGCGGCGCCGGGATCTGCAGCTGTTCCATAAGCTCGGGAAAGGCGATGTGCTCGGCCGGCTGGTTGACGACGATGCCCATGGCGCCCTGCTCGGAATGCTCGCACAGGCAGATCACGCTGCGCTCGAAGCGCGGGTCGCCCATGTTCGGCATGGCCAGCAACAGCTTGCCACGGAGGCAGTCTGGCTTGCGGGCGAGCCCGCGTGTGAAGGATTGCTTCGGCATGGTCTGTAAGTGTGCCTTCTCGCGCGCCACTCAAGAGGCGAACGCGGAAAAACCCGAGTCAGGACGCCACTATAGACCCATTCGGCATTGGCTGGTAACCGCGCGGCGGGCGCGATTTCCCTCATGCCATTCCGGTTGCGCTGCTGCTATGATCCCGGCCGCTGCCGCCGGCTGGCGGCGACGAAATTCCGACTATCCGCAGGAAGAGGGAGATTCCCATGACGATCAAAGTTGGTGACAAGATTCCCGAGGGCACGCTGACCCAGATGACCGAGAAGGGCCCGGCGCCGATCTCGACGTCCGAGTTGTTCGGCGGCAAGAAGGTGGTGCTGTTCGCCGTTCCGGGCGCGTTCACTCCGACCTGCTCGGCCAAGCATCTGCCCGGGTTCGTGCAGAACGCCGACGCCATCAAGGCCAAGGGCGCCGACACCATCGCCTGCATGGCGGTGAACGACGTGTTCGTGATGAACGCCTGGGGTAAGGACCAGAACGTCGGCGACAAGGTGGTGATGCTGGCCGACGGCAGCGGCAACTTCACCAAGGCGCTCGGCCTCGAGCTCGACCTCAGCGGCCTCGGCCTCGGCCACCGCTCGCAGCGCTTCTCGCTGATCGCCGAGGACGGCGTGATCACGCACCTGAACACCGAAGAAGGCGGCGCCTTCCAGAACTCCAGCGCCGAAGTGGCGCTCGGCCAGCTCTGAGTTTCGCTTCACGGCGAGGGAAGGGGCGCTTCGGCGCCCCTTTTTTTGTGGTTAATCAATTATTTAGCCGTCATCCCGGCGAAGGCCGGGATCCAGGCCTGACAGTCGGCGCTCTGCGCCAATTTCTTTGTAAGGGAGTCTGAATACCGCCCTTCGGCGGTATGACGGCTGTATCGGCAGATGAGTTATACCAACCTGCGGTGAGGCTGACTCGCGTCAGGGATTCCCAAACTGACGAAAGTCTGAATCAATGGCGTCCTGCATTTGGAGGGCGTGACCATGGGATCAGCGATCGGCTTGCGGGATGATTTTGACGGGGTGGCGTTGCGGCGA
>CAMDTB010000112.1 GCA_945907245.1 Rhizobium sp. Q54 | reverse complement strand
AAATTTTGCAAGCGCAGGTTGTAATCATAGATTCGGTTCCACGGAAAAATGACCTGGATGCCTTCGCCCATCGCCTCGTCAGCCGTGCGGGTGCCGCCAAACATTAAATGCCAGAGCACGCCGCCGTGCCCCGGCGGAATGGTGATCACAATCCTCTCCCAACACACCACGAGCTGTCAACGGCGGAGTAAAAGCAGGCCAGTGTGGCGGAGTAAAAGCAGGCCATTGGCGGCGTGGCGCTGGAACGGCTACCGCTTCTTCGGCCTGCGCGACATCAAGAGGGGCGAGCGATGACGACCGTCAACACCCCGATGCGCCGCCTGCGCTGCGCAGTCTACACCCGCAAGAGCTCCGAGGAGGGCCTCGACATGGAGTTCAACAGCCTCGACGCCCAGCGCGAGGCCTGCGAGGCCTATATCACCAGCCAGAAGGCCGAGGGCTGGGTCCCGGTCCGCGACCGCTACGATGACGGCGGCTTCTCGGGCTGCACCCTGGAACGCCCCGGCCTGAAGAACCTGCTGGCCGACATTGAGGCCGGGCTGGTCGACGTGATCGTAGTCTACAAGATCGACCGACTGTCACGCTCGCTGATGGACTTCTCGCGGCTGGTGGAAGTGTTCGACAAGCATGGGGTGACGTTCGTCTCCATCACCCAGTCGTTCAACACCACCACGTCGATGGGGAGGCTGACGCTCAATATCCTGCTGTCCTTCGCCCAGTTCGAGCGTGAGGTCACCGGCGAGCGCATCCGCGACAAGATCGCCGCATCCCGCCGCAAGGGCATGTGGATGGGTGGGTTCGTTCCGATGGGCTACGACGTCGTGGGCCGCAAGCTGATCATCAACGAGGCCGAGGCCCGCGCCATCCGAGGGATGTTCGAGCGGTTTGTCGAGCTGGGGTCAGCCACCCTCCTGACCCGGGAACTGGTTGCAGCAGGCGCCTTGAACAAGCGCGGCAAACCCATCGACAAGGGCTTCCTCTACAAGGCCCTGAACAACCGGGTCTATCTCGGCGAGGCCGTCCACAAACGCGCCAGCTATCCCGGCGAGCATAAGGCCATCATCGACCAGGCCCTCTGGGACAAGGTCCGAGCGGTGCTGACGCAAAGCCCGCGCACCCGGGCGGGGAACACCCGGGCCAAGACGCCCGCGCTGCTGAAGGGGTTGATGTTTACCGCCACCGGCATCGCCATGACGCCGACCGCGACAAAGAAGGGCAGCCGCCTTTATCGCTACTACACCTCGATGGATGCTATCCGGAACCGCGCCGGCGAAGGCACCGACGGGTTCGTCCGGCTCAATGCCGGGATGGTGGAGAATGCCGTAGTCCAGCACATCCGAACGCTGCTGCTGACGCCTGAGGTCACGGCCCGGGCGATCGAGGCCGCGCAGCGCGAATGCCCCGAGGTCGAACAGCCCGATGTGGTGGCGGCCCTGACCGGCTTTGAAGCCCTGTGGGAATCGCTGTTCCCGGCTGAGCAGGCCCGCATCGCCCGGCTGCTGATCGAGCGGGTCACGGTCAGCGCTGATGGCATGGCGGTGGACCTGCGCACTGAGGGCCTCGGCTCGGTCATCCGGCAAATGGTCACCCCGAAACAGGAGTTGGCAGCATGAGCGCCCCCACCACCATGCGGGTATTCATCCCGCTCACCATCCGCAAGCGCAACGGACGGCCCAAGATCCTGCCGCCAGCGGACATGATCCCCACCAACGACGGCGGCGTCGACCCGCATGTAATGAGGGCGATCGCCAAGGCGTGGAGCTGGCGGCGCAAGCTGGAGAGCGGCGCTGCGACGACCATTCAGGATATCGCCACGGCCGAGGATATCTCGGACCGCTATGTCGGGCGAATGCTGAAGCTGGCCTATCTCGCGCCGACGGTGCTGGAAAAGATCGTGATTGCGCGCGCGTCCCCGGCGGTGTCGCTCAAGGACATGTCAACCGCGGCGGATATGCCGTGGGGGAGGCAGGCCGGGGCGGTGTTTGATCGCGACCTATAGTTTGGACTTGGTCAACATCGCTGCATTGCTTTGTGCGCTCACCGCTGGCGGCATTTGGCGCGGCGCTATGCCCTGCGATTGGCGATCGAACAGAGCAAATCCTGCGGTTGATCGCACAACTTCGCGCGCCACCGGCCCGAGCTTGAGACGCAGGCCTGATGCACAGGCCGTAGGAAGACAACAGGGCAGGTGCGCCTTGATAACGGCCATCGGCGCCATCAACAGGCTGGAAGGGCCGTGTTCACCGCGTTTCCCACAAAATCCGGGCGAATGCCGTCCCGCCCCTGCTCAAGATTGCCGGGGGTGGCCATAAGGGCTACCATGTTGAAAGAAATCCAGGTTCATCTGGGGAATGTCGGCTCAAATTATCTGACGACGGACAGGAATTTAATATGATAAGAACCCTTTCGATCATGATTTTGGCGATCACGCTCGCTTCAGGGATAACCGCCCCGTCGTTCAGCCAGCCGGCAGAAATTGAACACCAGGCCGGAAAGGTACTTATCCCCGAAGTCGTGACGGTGGGTTTTTATCCAATTAATGTTTACGGAGTAGATCCGACCAGCAGTACCTTCACTTATGACGGCTATGTTTGGCTTCGTTGGCGAGGACTGTTGAACCCAGCTGAAACACTCGAGTTCACCAATGCAGTTAACAAATCAAGTCTTTCCAAGGTAATGCTTTACGACGAGCCGCAGCTCATGCCTGACGGCTCAAAGTACCAAATCATGCGGATCGAGAGCCAGTTTTTTAAGCCCTTCTCGATGTCTCGTTTTCCGTTGGACAGCCATGGCCTCTCAGTTGAAGTTGAGGACAGCTTGCGCGGGGCCGATCTGCTTACACTGGAAATTGATAAGGCAGATACCAAACTCAACCCGTCAATGGTGGTTGCAGGTTGGAAGCTTGAGGGTTGGAGCGCGCAAACAGCGGTAAATGATTATACCAGCAACTTTGGTGATACCAATACTCCGGGTCAAGCTTCACGTTTTTCCAAACTGAGCTTTGCCATTGAGGTTGAGCGACCACCAAGCTACTTCGTATGGAAGTTGCTATTGCCATTATTCGTCGTGCTATGCGGGGCTTGGATTGCACTTCTACTGAACCCCACGCTCACGGAAACACGCGCTGCGCTCCCTGCATCAGCGCTGCTAACCACGGTGTTCTTGCAACAGTCCTACAACGGCGCGCTTCCCGACACCGGCGGGCTAGTTTTGCTCGATAAAATTTACGTGATTGCCTATGTTTTGATAGTACTTACACTTGCCCGAATTATCATAAATTCCCGCGCCGTAGAGAGTATGGACGATGCAGGAATACACAGACTTCGTACCCGGGATTGGGTTGCCCTCCTAGCCCAATTACTCATATTCGTTTGTGGTACTCTCGCGCTTGTCTACACTTTTTGACACAGCGGGACGTCACGTCGAGGACGAAAGCCGAAGGAGCTACAGCCACCCCTGCGCGCTGAAGACCGCAAGATCAACGCCCGGCGGCGCGTACCAACCACCTGTGGCATATCGAGCGCCGAGCTTCTGCGCGACATCCTTATTGCCATATGGAATCCGAAGCGGGGTGTTTGCCGTAGCTGTTTTTTGTAAGGGAGCTGATCTAGTATCAGCCACCGGAGCCACTGCTGCCTTCGGTTTCCGTGACCGCTTGGCTGGCGTAGCGGAGCTTTCCACCGTCAATTTAGGCGACTTGGCACCGGGCTTGGTGCGCGACTTGATCGGTCTCGCGCGCTGGTTTGGTTCCATCCCCGCGGACATGCCTGGCAACGGTGCTTGCTCCCCAACGGTCACATCGCCAGACTTATTGGGCGCATGTTGCTGCAGAAATGCCCGGCATATCGAACCGGACGTCGCGTAGCCCGCCGGCAGGCTGACGCGCTTCTGGCGCGAGATGGTGACTGCAAAACGCTTCATTGCCGGCGTTGGGGGACGGTTGCCACCTGCACCACCAAAGCCCGGCCCGAGCAATGCAGCACCACTGGCAGGCGCGCCGTTTTTCAGCTTGCCGATGATGCGCTGGGCGACGTCGCACACGGCATCGATGGCGCCGACCATCTCCTGCTTGCCAATCACGACATCGTCGAGCAGGCATTCGAGTTGCGCCGTCACACCAGGGTCGACCAATGCCGGATCTGCCTGCTTGAGGACGCCAAACAACTTCAGTCCGGTGTCGGTAGGGACGATGTTCTTCCCCTGCGCGACTAGAAAATCCTGCCGCTTCAGCCCCCCTATGATTTCCGCGCGGGTTGCTGGTGTGCCGATCCCCTTGGCCTCTTTCAGGCGGTCGCGCAGAACTTCGTCCTCCACAAAACGCCAGGCATTCTGCATCGCTTCGATCAGCGTGCCCTCGTTGTAACGCGGCGGAGGGCGGGTTTCCTTGTCTTCGACCTTCGGGTTGTGCAATTGGGCGGTCTCGCCGTTCTTCATCGCCGGGAGAGTTTGCGCGTCATCACCCTTCTCATCGGCCGGGGTCCATTCCGGGAATGCCGCGCGCCAGCCAAGATCGATCGGCTGACGACCTGTGGCCTTGAACGGAAAGCCCGAGACGTCGAGTATCGCTGTCGTCTGCCGATAGCGAAAGTCCGGCATGATGGAAGCGAGGTAGGCTCGTGCGATCACGTCGAACAGCTTCTTCTCGTCGATCGACAGCCTCGGCCAAACATCACGCAGGCTATCGACCGTGTTGACGTTGGGGATGACCGCGTGATGGCTGGCGCCCTCAAGCCCCTTGTCATGGAAAGACCCATGCGCGCCTTTGCGGATAATGGGTGGCGTCGGCACGGGTATTTCTTTGAAAGATTGCCCCACCTGAAGGCCGGCCACAATCTTAGGCACGTCCGGGATCAGGGTTTCCGGCAGATAGCGCACCTCGGCGCGAGGATAGGTGATGATCTTCTTGCCCTGGCCGTCATAAAGCTCCTGCGCGACCTCCAGCGTCTTCGCCGCCGACCAGCCGAACCGCGAGGAGCAGAGTTTCTGTAGCGAGGGGAGATCGTGCAGCTTGGGAGAGCCTTGCTTCTTGTCCTCGACGCGCACGCCCAGCGGGCCCTGGAAGCCCTCAGCTGCATTGACGACGATATCGGCGTTCTCGCGCTTGAGGAGTCTATCCTGCGGCGCGTGCCACATCTGGAATTCGCCGGCAACGACTTTTGCGGTAGCGACAATCTCAAAATACGTGACAGGGACGAAGTCACGAATTTCCAACTCGCGCTTGCATACAATTGCCAGCGTCGGCGTCTTCACCCGGCCAACCCCGATCACGCCGCGCGCACCCTGGCCCAGAATGACCGTCGCGGTGCGGGTGAGGGAGAGATTGTAAATCTGGTCGGCCTGCCGGCGCGCGACAGCAGCGGCGTAGAGGCGGGAGTATTCCGAGTTTGGCTTCGCGCGCCCGAAGGCATCGCGGATGGTCTGCGAATCCTGCGCGGTGAATAGCACCCGCATGACCTCGCCGCGGTATTTGTAATGCTCGAGTATTTCCTGACCGATGAGCTGTCCCTCTCGGTCACAGTCGGTAGCGAGCCAAACTCGCTTCGCCGAGCGCAGAGCCTCGCGGATCACCTTGAGCTTGGCAGCTTTATTGCCGCCGTCGGCCGGACGCGTGGCGTAGAGCCCCTCGGGGCGGAGCAGGATCGGCGACCAGCGCTTCCATTCCGGAACCGCGTCCTCTGGCTCCTCCAGATCAAACAAGTGGCCTTCGGCTGGAAGGATGTCGCCATAGCGAGATCCCACGGCGGCGCGGACGTCTTTCGCCTGGCTGGTTTTCTCGGTGATGACGATTTGGTCAGCCATGAGAAGCTCTGTTTTGACGATTGGATTCGACACGTCGTCCATCGGAACGTATCATGAACATGTGCGCTCGGCAATCCGCCAATTGACGGGTAGGTACTGGAAAGTTAAGCGGGCAGAGCCCGAAGTGCCCCCTCCTCCCCATTATCATACCGCCACGGCACAGGCCGTCGACGCCCCACTAGCGCTATGTGACCTTGCCCCTGCCTGACGTCTCCCTTGGCTGATAGGAACAGATCAGCGAAGGGGTATCAGGATGCAGGACGGAGTGAAGGCACGCTATACGCTTGAGTTCAAGCGGGAGGCGTTGCGGCTTGTGCATGGCGGGGAGAAGGTATCGGCGATAGCCCGGACGCTTGGCGTGTCAGGGCAATCGCTGGATAACTGGGTCAAGGCGGAGGCGGCCGGTCGCCTTCGTGATGTCCGTGGCAAAGCCGTGACCGCTGAACAGATGGAGATCGCGCGGCTGAAGGCGGAGCTGTCGCGGGTGCGCATGGAGCGCGACATCCTAAAAAAAGCGGCGGTATACTTCGCGAGGGAGTCGCGGTGAGGTATGCCTTTATCGAGCGACATCGTGGCGCCTGGCCCAGTTTTATACCGCGCTTTACACACGGTCCGTCACGGACGCCTGAAATTGCGCCCCATCACGCCCACCTCGGATTCTCTAACTGCAATGCCTGCCGGGATCGCGCCGAAAACTCAACGGCGAGGTATTTTCCTCAACTTACTGTAAATGCGTAGTATTTTTAATTCGAACCTTTCTGGACGAGGTTCGGGTGAAAAGAGACAAAAGCCGATCAGAGACTGATTTTGGGGGTTCCGGCAGTCTCCGAGGTTCGGATGGCATAGCCAAAACGGCGCGGAAGCTGGGGATTTTTGCCCCATCAAAGGGCCATCTCATTGATTCGCAATAAGATGTTGGCGGAGAGGATGTCCGCCAAGACACTAGTGTTTTAGCCATAATAATAGACCCATTCTCCATATCCCCTAAGCCATCCCCTAATAGAAACGCGGTTGTTGGCGAACAGATGCGGATACCTGAAGCAGGTTTTGGCACATTGTTGCTAGGAAAGTATAGCGTTGGCTAGATCCTCGGCACCCCTTTTGGGCCACGGCGGGTCCGAAACACTGCCCGCCACGGGACGCTCAGGCGCCGCTGGTCGGGTGGCCCCGGCTTAATCGATGCCCACGGCCGCACGGCCACCCCGCACGCGTAGCAGTCAG
>CAMDTB010000111.1 GCA_945907245.1 Rhizobium sp. Q54 | reverse complement strand
CCTGTGGCGCGACAACGGCCTGTGGCTGACGATCAACCACACCCTGCTGATGGTGGCGCGCGAAGTGCATGGCCGGGAGGCTTCGCCCAGTGCCGGCGTGATCGACAGCCAGAGCGTGAAAACCATGGAAAGCGGCGGCCCTCGCGGCTATGATGCTGGCAAGAAAACCAAAGGTCGCAAGCGGCACATTCTGACCGACACCGAAGGCAATCTCGTCCACGCCGTGGTCCACACCGCCGACATCCAGGACCGCGATGGCGCGCCGCTGGTGCTTGCCGAAATCGTCAGGCGCTTCCCATGGCTGCGCCATGTGTTCGCTGATGGAGGCTACGCCGGCAACAAACTCAAGGACGCCCTGCGCCGCATCGGCAAATGGACCATCAAGATCATCAAGCGGTCCGACACCGCCAAGGGCTTCGAGGTGCTGCCCCGGCGCTGGGTCGTCGAACGGACACTCGCATGGCTCAACAGAAACCGCCTGCTCGCCAAGGACTTCGAGAAGACCATCGCCTCGGCCACCGCATGGCTCTTCATCGAATCGATCCAGCTCTTCACCCGGCTCATCGCAAGAGCCTGTAATCACACCAGATAATTTTGAAGCAGACTCTCAGCATCTTAGAGTCAATTTTTGCAATTCACGGATGGGCGTTCCTTCGTAGCAGATTGCCACCCTTGGCGACGAGGATCATGGCTTGGGAGACGTCAATCCTGGCGTCGTATTCGCGCACGAGAAGCAGCCATCGTGTCATCCATCCGAAGGTGCGCTTGACCACCCATCGGCGGGGCAGGACATGGAAGCCCTTCTGGTCATCGGACCGCCGGATTACCTCGTTGACGAACTCCAGATAGGCGGCCTTGTTCCATGAGCTTGAGCTGGTTGCAGGCGCCGTTGGCAAACAGGCGCTTCACCCAGGGCCAGCGCTTGCGGATGCCGTACAGGATGACCTGGGCTCCAGCGCTGTTGGAGATGTCGGCGGGCGTGCGGTGAACCATCAACAGCCGCCCATCGGTATCCACGGCGATGTGGTGCTTGCGCCCGAGAATCTTCTTGCCGGCGTCGTAACCCCTTGTCCCGCTTGGGGCGGAGACCTTCAGGGACTGGCTGTCGATGCCACCGGCCGAGGGGCTGGCTTCGCGGCCGGGCCGCCCACTATCCACCATCAGCGCCAGGTCGTGGATGGTCTGGAACAGGAAACGCCGCGCCAGTTCCCAGAACCAGCCGTAGACCGTCTGCCAGGGTCCAAAGTGGATCGGCAGCGTCCGCCAGCCGCAACCGGAGCGCACCCGTTCAACTCGTCCCGCTCGCTGCTCGGAATCGCGGGCGGGGCAGCCGCGCCGACCTTTGACGGGCTATACTCCAGGGAATGGGGCACCCCACATTTAGTGGGTATGGGTAACAACAGGATAGGCAAGGTTGAGTGCAGGCGCGTCCAAATTTCGAGGCAGAAACCACCATTCCGGTGATTGATTAAACCGTCTGACAGGCCTAGCATCGTACCGTTGAGTTATCATCTGACCGTAATCATCGCGGAGAAGATTTATGGATAAGCGCGTATTGCTGGCGTTGGGTATTCTGGCTGCGGCGGCTGGTTCACCGGCCTTTGCCGAACAGGTTCGTGTCGCCGGCGAGCAGGTTCGTGTAGCTGGCGAGAAGGGCAAGATGCTGCACGTCAACCGCGACGCGCTTATTCAGGCCATTTACCGGGTGGCCCTGTCCCCCAACGGTTCGACGGTGGGAACCAAGTGCGTCATGAAGTTGGGCCATAATCGGGACGAGGCCAGGCAGACGGTGGAAGTGGCCATCAGCATCGCCCGCAAGAGCCGTACGGCCGAAAACTTTAAGATGCTGGTTGATGGCCGTCTGCCTGCGGGCATCGTCCTGGATGCCCGTGAGCGCGCCCTTCTCACCCAGTTCGCGCTTGCCAACCACACCGGGACAATCTGGGACGGCAGGACCTGGGAGGGCAGTGCGTTGAAGGCGTCCAGCCCGACGGTCTGGGATGGCAGAACTTGGGAAGGCAGTTCGATGTAGGCCTGCATCTGACCGCAGGAACGCGATACTTTCGTCGCGCGCCCGCTGCGCGGGTTCGCGCCCTTGTGCTGGAAGGCTGCGGTTGGATTGGCCGGAGCGGTGATGATCCGAACATTTTTGTTGAGCGGAGGCGGCTTGGATGATTGTGCCGACCAAGCACGGTCGTCAGGCCGTTGATAGCGCGGTCTTGGCGCAACTCCTTGAGGCATCAGGCCTTCTCGACCGGGCGCTGGCACTTGGCGCTGGTGAGATCGCCGGGCGATTTCCGGTACCAGTTCAGAGCAACCTCTTCCTGGAGTTCGAGTTCGCCGAGGGGCCGGTCCCGGCGGGATTTGGCCTCGGCTTTGAAGCGGGCCAGCTTGACCATTACCGGGTCGTCCGCGACCCGTTCCTGAACAGCGCCCAGGGACGATCGTTGCAGGCGGCCCAGGCCGACGACCCGTTCGCCGCGGACCATCGGGAGCATCTCAACCTGTTTGGTGACCGCGATCCTGACTGGGTCGAATTTGATATTGCCGATGCCCGGATCGCGTCAACGCCCTTTGTGTTCTTCCGCCTGCCGTCCCGATTCAGAAACGTCGCCGACACCGCCGAAGTTAGCGACCTCTGTGCTGTCCTGCCCGGGCAGGCTCTCGGCGGCGGGTTCTCAAGGCTGCTGGACCGGATTGTGGCCATCGCCCCGGCCTGCCCTTACCGAATAGGCGTTGCCCGAAGCCGCGGCGCCGGCTGGTGGCGCGCGATCGTGACCAACCTCAATCGGCGTCAGGTTGAAGCTGCGCTCACAGATCTGGATGCGGACACGCTGGACAGTGTGTTGGCGCCCGCGGCGCGTCTCTATGATCGATGCATGGACAACCCGGGCGCCCGCTATGCGCTTTCCATTGACGTGAACAACGATCGCGTCACCGCGGTTGATGTCGAGTGTCCCTACCTGTTCCGCGTCGCCGATGCGAAAGCCCGCATCGAGCCGCTGGGCGACTATGCCCGCGAGATTACCAGCTCGGGGCTGGTCTCCTCGGCGAACGCTGCATGGATCAGCAGCAATACGGTGCGCGACGTCGTCTCTGGCCAGGGGAATTCGACACTCCGGATCATGATGCATCACCTTAAATTCCGCCTCTTCGGCGAACCCCGGCTTAGGGCCAAGGCCTACCTTCACTTGGGCCTGGTCGCGGGGCCGCACCCTGCGGAGCCGAGATGAGCGCGCCGATGATCCTCAACATCGGCTGGGCGCGCGCCGCCTCAACCGCGCTGCGCCAGAATTTTCTGCGCCGCCACCCCGCCCTCGTCGCGGCCGGTCGCGATCAGCCCGCCCAAGAGGGGCCGGCGGCGATTGTCCTGCATGCGTTGAAGGTACTTGATGACGCGACGTTCCGCCGTGAAGCGCCGGCCCTGAGGGCACTGTGGGCTGACTATCTCAGGCGCACGGACCGGACCGTCTGCCTGACCGACGAGGAACTCTCGATAGGCTTGCCTGGAAGGATAGGTCCGGCGGCCCTGGCCCGGCGCTGCGCCGATCTGTTTCCTGACGCCCGCATCTTGGCTGTCGTGCGTGATCAGGTCGATGCGATTGGCAGCTTCTATGGGTTGTCGCAGCGTGATGTGTTTCAGGACCAGATGCCCTTCGCGACCTGGCTGGACCGTTTTATCCTCAACCCCGCCGACGGCCAGGGCTTCGCCTACCTCTACACCTACGCCGCGACACTCAGCGCCTATGGGGAAGGGCGCAAACGGTTCGATATCCTGGTCCTGGGATATGATCGGCTGCGCGATGACCCGCTCGGCGTCTACGCTGCTATTGCTCGCTGGGCCGGCATTGGCGTGAAGCCGTGCGGCGCGTTGCCAAACGCAGTGATCAACGCTTCGTCAAACAGCCATCCCGAGTGGCCATCAGCCAGTCTCGCCGCCGTGCGGGCCCTCTATGACGCGGACAACCAAATCCTGGCGGACGACTTCGACGTGGGCCTTGGGCCAGTCGACCACTTTGGCCACGGAGTCCGCTGATGTTCTCTGATTTCGGAGGGTTCCCCGCAGGTCAGCCGCGCAGCGTCTACCGCGTCGACGATCTCGCCGGCCTCTCGCGAAAGGTCAGCGATTGCGCCGCTCACCAGCAGCCCATTCGAACGCGTTGCTTTGCCCATTCCATGAACGGCATGGCGGCGCCGCGCCGTGACGAGGTGCTGTTCGACCTTACCGGGGTTCGGCACGTGACGTGGAATGGGCGGGGCTCGATCACTGTCGGCGCGGGCCTGGCGGTCTGGGAGTTGGACCAATACGTCCGCCGGTTCGGTTGGAAGCTGCCCGTCGCCAACGATGGTGGGGCTTCAGCCTCGTCGGTTGGTGGGTTCATCGCCGCCGGCGGAATCGGCAAAGGCTGCATGTTCTACGGCGGCTTCTGGGAGACGGTGACCAGCCTGGTCATCGTCACCGGTGACGGTGAGGCGCGGCGGGTCGACCGCAAGGATCCGCTGTTTGCCTGGGTGTTTGGCGCCCTGGGCGCCCTGGGCGTTGTCTATGAGGTGGTGATCAGGCTGGTCCCGGCCTCGGCCGCCCGGCCCCGGGCCGTCCCGGACGCCGCCAGCCTGCCCGAAGTGCCCCGCACCCGTTGGCCGCCGCACCTTTGGCTGACCTTGTTCGTTGCCGAGGACCAGCGCAACGACGCCATGGCGTTTCTGGGCGGCCTCGCCGACAACAACCCGGGGGTGTGGCGACGTCGTTCCGCCTACGAGTATTTCCTCCAGTTCCGGCGGTTCAATCCGCCGCTCATCTACGGCTCCAGCACGGACTTCTTCGCGCTCGGCGTCTGGGGCGACCGGGCGAAGGAAGACCAGGACCTGTCCGGCTATCTGGCCATGGAGGCCGAGTTCCAGGCGGTCGTCGAAGCGCGCGGGTGGCGGCGCTATTACCAGTCGGAATTGATCCGCGACCGACGTCCGCTGGAGCGATACGTCGGCGTCGATTGCGCGGCGGCCTTTGGGCGGATCAAGGTCGCCTGTGATCCTGCAGGCTTGCTCAACGCCTTCATGGCACCGGCCTGAGGCAAGCTGGCCTCATTGGGCCCGGCGAGCCAGACCACGACGAACGAACTCGCCGCCGATTCCCACCAAGGCGCGCAATGACCCGGCGCTGCGCAGCCACTCCCCCAGCTCAGGCCGCCACCAGTACGTAACCGCCGTCGTCCATCCCGTACCTTCCGGCACGTGCAGCCAGTGCATCGGGATGAACAGGGCGTCGCCGGGATGCAGCTCGTACATCTGGCCCTTTGCCCGCGCCACTTGCGGGAATGGCGCGAGGTCGCCGTAGAAGTTCGCTTCGCTCTGGAAGAACCCTTGCGACCAGGCCGGGAACAGGTGGAGGCGATTCAGTTCCGACGGCGGAAACATCCAGACCTTCTTGGTCCCCTGAACCTGGCAGAGCAGCGCGTGCGCCATGGGATGGAAGTGGCCGATGCACCTGGTATTGCGGCCGAGGAAAATGGTCGTCCCAAACGTCTGAAATGGCACCAGAAGCGACGGCTTCTCGATGTCGATCCCAGGGCCGACGCCTTCCGGCAGGGCCATGCCCGGGACGTAGAGCTCTTCGCCGCCAGGGTCATCGGCGCACGCCATCAGCAGGGCTCCCAGCGACATCCGCCCCTGCTGAATGCGCGACAGGTCCATCCGCGCCATGTGTTCGGGCGTCGATCGGTAGGGGACCTGAATGTCCCCAAGCCGTGCAGTGAGGTCCGCCAGATATGCTGGCGTCCAGCGGCGGACGGCAGGCCAGTCCTTCACCAGGCTGGCGAACGCGGCAGGCCGATTGGCCCGCACGTAGTCCCTTGTGAACTCGGCAGATCCGGGCGCGGGGATGGCCGGCTCCGGGGCGAGGGTGATGTTTCCGCCGTGGGACGGTGTTGGTCGGCGCGCGGACCTCATCGTCCGGCCCCGACTGCGGCCGCTATGGTCATGGCGCGCTGTTCGGCCTCGTGTTCCGACACGTAGTGCCTCAGCCAATAGGCCACCCCGTCAGGGGCGCGGACAATGTCATCCTTGATCTCGTCCAGCGACCGGAACGCCAGTTCACACAAATCCCCGGGGTCATGGTCAATCGCTTCCGTTGCAAGCTTGCTGATTTCGGGCTCCACCGCCATGACCGATTTGGTCGACAGCGGCCGGTTCAGAAGGGCGCGGTACGGCCCATGCTCGGGCGGATTGATCGTCGTCGGCAGCACCCGCTGTTCGGCGCCCCGCGACGGCGGCAGGACGAAAATTCTGGATGCAAAGCTTTCGTAATCGGCCAGCATCTTCTGGATGATGACACCCTTCAGCGGAATCCAGTGCCCCCCGTTGTGCGGCGTCCAGACCAAGTCCGATTTGCAGCGGTCCCGCAAGTCGACCCATGCCAGGTGGAAGTCACGCTCAATTCCTGGCGGATTGTACATGTCGAAATCAACCACCAGTTCGACAGGGATATGGTCTGGCACAGGCACCAGAGCTTCTTTTTCCGTAGTGATCGTCTGGGCCCGCGCCAAGCCTGTCTCTCCGTTTGAGGTGGGGCTCCCAAGGCTACAAGTATGGTTGATCTGACCCAAGCCCGTTTTCACTGCAGGACGCGCGGGCCTTGGACTATGATCACGGAAAATCCCACCCACGTTGCCGATCACGACAATATTAGACCGAGGTGTCTATATTTCGCCGGACTGTCAATCTTGTTGTTGCCGCAAGGCAGCGCAGGGCGCGGCCGATGGTACATTACATGGTCCTCGGTAACATCCTGACTCTGGAGCATGCTTATCAGCAAGAGTCTTTGACCGACCGAAACTTGCGTAACGTCGGCGATAAGCTCTTGAGGCGCTTTTGAACCCATAGGGACCAAATGTACTCGACTTTAAAAGTCTACGGCGACCGAACCGTCAAACACTTCGCGAGCATGACCCGAGGCATGATTGTCCCCATGCTGTCCGTCGTCAGAACATTTGGCGCAACTCGCGGCGTAGATTAGCGGAGTGCGGACCTCGTCTGGGGATTGATGTTAGGCGGCGAGCTTGCGGTGCTGCAAGCGCCGATGGTCGATGGTCTGTTGCTTGATCCTTTCACGCTGTT
>CAMDTB010000110.1 GCA_945907245.1 Rhizobium sp. Q54 | reverse complement strand
CGGCGCGCCGCGGTCGAGGCAGGTGGACTCGATCCTCTCGGACGCGTCCATCAGGTTGACGATGCCGGCCATGCCCGCGAGTTCAAGGTCGCTCATGACGCCGGTCACGCCGTCGGTCGCCAGCACCAGCCGGTCGCCGGGCTCGATGGAGCCCAACTCTAGTGCAGACAACGAGATTCAGCAAAGATTCTGCGCCGCAGCAAGCGTCGGCCGCCACGAGGCGATTCCAGGGCTGAAGGGCCGCCTGCGACCGTCTAACTGCCCGGATTCCTTAGCGTACGGCCGGCGAAAACTGGTTCCAGGATACCGGCGTCGGACCCGTCGATGAGAACGGCGCCGACGGTCCGTGCATAAAATTCAGCCGGGCCAACCCCGCCGATGATGGAATAGGCATAACCCTGCGCCCGCTGCGCGTGCAGCACCGACAGCAGCAATGCCCGGCCGACACCCTGCTTCCTGGCCGACTCCGCCACCCCCATGGGTCCGAAGAAGTTGCGGCAGGCCGCATCATGGCAGGCAAATCCGAGGAGCTGCCGATCCCTGACCGCGATGTGGCAGGCGACCGGGAGGCGCGAGAACGACACTTCGGCCTCGGCGGTCCAGCTCTCGAACCGTGCCGCCACCCAGGCCAGCACGGCAGGCTTCTCCAGCACCAGCGCCGGTCGCACATCGATGCCGTTCGCCGTCATGCCGGCGAGCGCCTCGTCGAGGTCCGGCAGGTCATAGAGCTTGGCGAGCATGTCAGGCATGGCGCGAGACTAGATGATTCACGACCGGACGTCCCGTCATCTTGTGTTGGAATCGGCGGTCCGCGCGCGCCATAGTGCCTGCCAACCGAGACGGAGGATCGAATGGAACTGGGGCTGAAGGACAAGGTGGTATTCATCGCCGGCGCATCGCGCGGCATTGGCCGCGCCATGGCCGAGGCGTTCGCGCGCGAAGGCGCGAGGGTGGCGATCACCGGCCGCACCGAGGATTCGCTCGAGGAAGCGCGCAGCGCCCTCTCGGCCATCGCCGGCAAGGACAATGTGGTGGCGGTGGCAGGCGACATGACGAAGTCGCCGGATATCGCCCGCTCGCTGGACCGCACCGAGGCCAAGCTGGGCGCCATCCACTGCGCCGTCGCCAATGTGGGCATCGGCAAGGCGCCGCTGGGCGTGGACGTCAGCGACGACGACTGGAACGCCGATATCGCCCAGAACCTGACCGGCTCCATGTTCCTGGCCCGCGACGCCATCAAGCGGATGCTGAAGCGGTCGCCCGGAGACCGGCACGGGGCCAACGTGATCATGATCTCGTCGATCGCCGGGGTCGATGCCATGGGCACTGCCATTCCCTATGCGGCGACCAAGGCGGCGATCAACCACGCCGCCTGCGCCATGGCCAAGCTGGTCGGCAAGGACGGCATCCGCGTCAACGCCATCGCGCCAGGCAACATCCTGTTCCCCGGCGGCGGCTGGGAGAAAATCACTTCGGGCCGGCCCGAGGCCTGGCAGCGCTGGATCGACCGCGAAGTGGCGATGCAGCGGTTCGGCAGGGTCGAGGAAATAGCCGATGCGGCGCTATGGCTGGCGTCGGACCGCGCCAGCTTCGTGACCGGCGCCACCATCGTGGTCGACGGCGGCCAGGTCCGTTAACTCCACAAAGACAGCGGGGCCGCACCTTCCGGTGCGGCCCCGTGCGATTCCAGCCCTGTCAGCGGGATCAGATGCCCTTGGCATCCTCGCGGGCGATCAGGTTTTGCCAGCTGTGCATGGAGAGCAGGTGGCAGTAGATGACCGGCAGCGCGCCGCCAGCGCGAAGCTCATCGAACGCCTCGGACGGCAGGCCGTTAAGCTTCTTCTCATCGACGACCTTGAAGCCCGTCAGCGATACCTTCTCGCCGCTCTCCAGCGTGAAGGTGCCGCGATTGCTGGTGAACAGTTCGTGCTTGGTGAGCAGCCTGGAGACGTCGAGTGTCTTCTGGTGCTCGACCTCGTAGGCTTGGCAGAACTTCAGCGCGTTCTGGGTCACGTCGGTACGCTTGCCGTCAATGAAGAACGGATTGTCGCGGTTCTCCATGACCCGGGACGAGTTGCGTTCGATGCATAGCGTCAACGTCTTCGAGGTGGCGCTGCGCATGAACACGAACGGATAGCGGCGCACATAGGCGGGCGCATAGATGCCCTTGGCCCAGCTGCCGTCCTTTTCGATGAACAGGTTCGAACCCTGGCGAAGTCCGACCACGGCGACCGGGAACGGGCTGGCCGTGTCGGTGAACACGATCGGATAGTGGCGGACGGCACGCGGCATTTCCGCGGCGTTGATCGGCAGTGAGTTGGCCGAGCGCGCGAAGTCGAACTTCACATCGGGCACAAGGCTGATGTTCTTGTGCTTGTCGGCGCGAAGCACCTCCGGCTTCTTGTAGAACAGCGGGAGGCTGCGTTCTGAACCCTTGGTCGCGGCGGTCGCCATATATTGGTCTCTCATCAAAAGTTGGTATCGTTCGAGTCGCGCAGTCTATTTGGCGAGATTGAAAAGTAAATGGCAGAATGGCGGTCCGGACACACCGCAGGCGACGGTAATTCCGCGTGATCCCTGCGCATTTCCGGCGGCCATGGTGTCCCGGCACCGGTCCCTCACCGCGTCTCAGAACTCGCTGTGGGCCGTCTGCTTCGAGCCGGAAGGCGGCATGGCGCGCGGGATCCGCACGAACAACATCAGCACGATCGCCGCCAGCGCCGACAGCATCAGCCAGTGATAGCTGTTGATGAAGCTGATCATCATCGCCTGACGGGTCACCTCACGGTTGAGGATCTCCAGCGATCTGGTATCGGACAGCGACGCGAAACTATCGGGCAAGCCCGTGCCCGCCAGGCGCCAGCTTTCATGGTAGGGCGAGATGAACTGGCTGAGTTCGGCGTGGTTGAGCTGGGTATACTGGGACAGCAGCGCCACGCCGATCGACAGGCCCGCCGAGGTGCCCATGGCGCGCGTCAGGTTGAACATGGTGGCCGCCTCCACATGCAGGTGCCGCGGCAGGCTGGCGAACGCGATCGTGTTGAGTTGCACGAAAACCAGCCCAAGGCCAAGCCCCTGGATCGTGGCCGACCGGATGATGTCCCACTGGCTGATGTCGGTGGAGAGCCGCGACAGGTCCCAGAGGCCGATGGCCGCGAGCCCGAGACCGGCGATGACGATCCACCGGATGTCGACGCGGTTCATCAGTCTGGCCGACAGGATCATGCCGATCATGGTGCCGATACCGCGCGGCGCCAGCACGTAGCCGACGGTCATCGCCGGGTAGCCCATGACGTTCTGCAGCATCGGCGGCTGGAGCGCGACGGTGATGTACATGTTCGAACTGACGACCACGAACAGCAGCGAGCCGGTGATGAAGTTGCGGTCGAGAAACAGGGCGCGGCTGACGAAGGGCTTGGCCGCCGTGACCATCTGGACCACGAACATGTAGAACGCCATGGCCGCCAGGCCCGCATAGATCTTGATCTCGGTCGATTCGAACCAATGGACTGTCTCGCCCCGGTCCAGCATGAGCTGGAAACAGGCGATGGCGATGATCAGCATAGCGAAGCCGAAGACGTCGAAATAGGTGTCCGTGCTCGACTGGTGCTCGTCGAGGAAGATCCAGATGCCCGCCATGGAGATCAGGCCGAGCGGTACGTTGACCAGGAATACCCAGCGCCAGTTGGAAACCTCGGTGATGTAGCCGCCCAGCGTCGGACCCAGGATCGGCCCCAGCATCATGCCGATGCCGATGATCGCCATGGCCTTGGCGAAGTATTCGCGCGGGTAGATGCGCATCATCACCGCCTGGGCGAGGGGCAGGAGCGCGGCGCTCGACAGTCCCTGCAGCGACCGGAACAGCACCATCTGCTCCAGCGTCGCGGCGATCCCGCAGAGCACCGAGGTGATGGTGAAGCCGGCCAGCGAGGCGAGCAGCACCTTCTTCTGGCCGATGCGGGCGGCCAGCCAGCCCACCAGCGGCGTGCCCACGGCCGAGGCGACGATGTAGCTCGTCAGCACCCAGGCGATCTGGTCGATGGTGGCGGCAAGCGATCCCTGCATGTAGGGCAAGGCCACATTGGCGATCGTGCCGTCAACCGACTGCATGGTGGCGCCGATCATGATGAACACCACCACCATGGTGTTGCGGAAACCCAGCCTGAACGGCTGGACGGGAGCCGCGGCTGGGGCGGCGGCGCTCACTAGCCGCCGAACGGCAGGCCGCGCTTGCGGCCGGTGTCGATCGACACGTTGGCGCTCATGCCGGCGCGCAGCGGCACGCCGTGCATATCGCCGGTCAATTCGAGGCGCACGGGAACACGTTGTGTGATCTTGACCCAGTTGCCCGTGGCGTTCTGCGCGGGCAGAACCGCGTATTCCGAGCCCGCCGCCGGCGAAATGCCCGACACCACCGCATGCAGTTCATGGTCCGGATAGGTGTCGATCACAAGCGTCGCCTTCTGGCCCGGGCGCACATGGGTCAGGTCGGTTTCCTTGATGTTGGCCTCGAGCCACATCGAGTCCGTCGCCATCAGCGCGAACATCGTCTGACCGGCGGTAACGTATTCGCCGGGCTGCAGGCCGGTCTTGGCGACGATCCCGTTGACGCGGGTCCGGACCGTGGCATTGCGCAGGTTGCGCTTGGCTTCCTCGACCCTGGTGCGTGCCTTCAGCACCTTGGGATGCTTGTCGGGCCCGCCGCCGGCGCCCAGTTCGGCAATCACCGTGTCGATGTCGCTTCTGGCGGTAGCGGCGCGGTTGCGGGCCTCGGTAAGCCGGTGCTCGACCTCCTCCAGTTTGGCCTTCGAGATGGTGTTGGACTTGGCGAGCCGGGAGTAGCGGGCAAACTCGCTCTGCTGGTATTCCACGTCGGACGACGCCGACGCCAGTTCCGAGCGTTTCATGTCCAGCCTGGCCTTCAGGGACTCCACCTCCAGCCTGGTCTCGGCCAGTTCGGCCTCGGCCTCGGCCACGGCGATCTCGAAGGGCTCCGGATCGATCTGGAAAAGCACGTCGCCGGCTTTCACGGCCTGGTTCTCGCGAATCATGATCTGGATGATCTCGCCGCTCACATTGGCCGCCACCGATACCATTCCGGCCCGGACATATGCGTTGTCGGTGGTGACATACCGCCCGCCGCTGGCATAGAGATAGCCCGCCACGGCAAGCGCGACGACGGGGCCGAGCACGAGCAACGCGATGCGCGCAGTGCGGCGACGGTGCACAGGTCGCACCTTACTGCTATCTCCCCAATTTTCCGTCATACGTGCTTATTGTTCTTGGCCGCGTCACGTTACCCGAATTCGTCCTGAGCCGAAGCTGCTTTTTGGCTCGCGAGCCAACTTTGAGCACACGCGCCGGACGAGGCGGTCGCACGACGCGGACCCAGGGGTTCCGGCGGGCTTGCGACCCATACACGCTCGATCATGACAAAATTGACACATTACAGATGGCCTTATTCCATGTAAATATTCTCATATCTAAATATTTATAATCCACAAAACACTAAAATTACCACAAATCATACAGTTTAATCCGCGTTAACTTTTCTTTTAAGGCCATATGAACTCCATATTTACAAAGACCAATTCTCGACTTATTGCGTACTTTGTGAATTTTCATCAATCTATAGGCTTGAATGGTATCAGAGGGCTCCCAATCTCCTTGATAGGCACCACCTGCCGAGGAGATTCATTATGTCGACACTGACGATCACCGACGCCGCCGACCTTGAAGCCAATATTCCGGCGCTCAAGCGATATGCGCGGTCACTCACCCGCGACGCGGATGAGGCCGACGATATAGTCCAGACCTGCCTGGAGCGCGCAATCCGCCGTTTCGCGTTGTTCCAGCGGGGGACCAACCTGCGAAGCTGGCTGTTCACGATCGTGCACAACGAATTCATCAGCGGCATCCGGCGAAAGAGCCGCAGGGGCCCCAGCGTTCCGCTGGAAGAGTGGCACAGCGAACTACGGGTCCCCGGCCGGCAGGAAGGCGCGCTGGAGCTTCGCGACCTGACCCGCGCGTTCAAGTCGTTGCCGGGACCCGACCGGCAGATCCTCTACATGGTCGGCGTCGAGGGGCGGTCTTACGAAAACACCGCAGCGCTGCTCAAGCTGCGAACCGGCACGGTGAAATCCCGTCTCTTCCGGGCACGCGAGAAACTGCGCGCCTACATGGACGGCGGCGCGCAGCACGCTCGCGCCGCGTGATTGCCGCCGCGTTCAACGCCCCCCTGCACGCAGGTTGGCGGCAGCGAATTCCCAATTGAGCAATTCGTCGATGACCGCCTTCACATAGTCGGGTCGCACATTCTGGTAATCCAGATAGTAGGCGTGCTCCCAGACATCGATGCACAGGAGTGGCACGGCGTCTCCCTCGCAGAACGGCGGTACGGCATCATGGGTATCGCGGACCTTAAGCGCGCCGCCTTCCAGCGTCACCCATGCCCAGCCGCTGCCGAAATGGCCGACAGCCGACTCCACCAGCGCTTCCCGCAGAACGTCGAAACCGCCGAAGCTGTCGGCAAGCACCGAGTCGAATGCGGCGTGCGGCTTTCCTCCTCCATCGGGTGACAGCGATTGCCAATAGAAAGCGTGGCTCCAGGCTTGTGCGGCCTGATTGAACAGCTTGGTCTGGTCCTCGTCGCCATAAGTCTGGCGAATGATGGTTTCCAGGTCCGCATCGGCGAGCGCCGTGCCATCGATCAGTTCGTTCGTCTTGTCCACATAGGCGGCATGATGCTTCTTGTGATGCAACGTCAGCGTCCGCCGCGATACGCAGGGTTCCAGCGCGTCATATGCGTAAGGCAAGGCAGGAAGTGTTATCATCGACATCTCCGAGATTGTTGTACCGTGACACGACCCCTTGCATCGCATTGTGCAAACGGGGAAAATTCGACGGTGCTGGCCGGAATCACTTTTCCGGAATCCCCGTTGCCGGGGATCGGTAGAACAACGCCGCGGCACAGGAGGGGTTCCTTGAAATCGTGGCGCCACGAATCCGCCATCTTCGGTTCATTTCGGGTTCAGAACGCCCGTCACAAAGTGCAATGCATGGGTGACGCCGGGATATGTGGAGTGTCCGCCCGGCTTCCACCTTCAACCCGCATAGGGAGAGACCGATGCGA
>CAMDTB010000109.1 GCA_945907245.1 Rhizobium sp. Q54 | reverse complement strand
AGTAGCCCTTCAGGATGTTGACGCCGCGCACGCAGATCTCGCCACGCTCGCCGGTCGGGACCGGCTTGCCGGTGTCGGGGTCGCGGATCTCCACCTCCTGGCCGGGCATGGGCGAGCCCAGCCTTGTGTGGCGCAGGTGCTCCGGGCTGTCGACCGGCGAGGTGGTGACCGTGCCCGAGGCCTCGCTGAGCCCGTAGGTGCCGACCTGGATGCAGTTCGGCATGGCTTTCGTCAGCTTCTCGGTGAAGCCGGGCGGCTGCACCGCCAGGCTGGAGTTCATCAGCCTTATGGCGCTGAGGTCGGTGGTGGCGAAGTCCGGATGGTTGATCAGGTCGCCGATGATGGTGACGAAGCAGGCGTAGTTGATGGTCGCCCGCGATTCCTCGAGCAGCTTCAGCGCCACGCCGGCGTCGAAATAGCCCATGGTCACATAGGCGCTGCCCATGTCGAAGCAGGCGGCGATGGGGAAGGTGGCGGCGATGTGGAACATGGGCAGCGGCGACCAGAAGCTGTCCTTCTCGGTCATGCCGTAGGCCTTGGTCATGGCGCGCCCGTTGCCGATGATCGACCGGCCGGTGATCATGCAGCCCTTCGGGTTCGACGTGGTGCCCGAGGTGTAGAGGATCATGCACAGATCGTCGTCGCCGACGGCGTCGCTGCGGCGCTCGATTTCGGCGGCGGGGATCGAGCTTGCGTAGGACGACAGGTCGGGCTCGCTCACCAGGCCCGGCGCGCTGCCGCCGCCCAGCAGCAGGATGTTGCGCAGCTTCGGCGCCGCCGCCAGCGACAGGGCGCGCGGATTGGCGGCTGCGGCAAGGCCGGGCAGTCCCTCGCCGAGGCGCTCGACGAAGTTCACGCCCTCGGCCACCTTGCCGGTGGTGACGATGGTGACGATGTCGGCGTTCTCGGTGACATAGGCGATCTCGCTGCCGCGGTAGCGGGCGTTGATCGGCACCATGACCGCGCCGGCCATGGCGATGCCGAACATCACCTCCATGAACTCGAAGCTGGTCGCCAGCAGGATGCCGACGTTTTCGCCCGGCTTGACCCCTAGCGCGGCGAGCTGGCGGGCGCGGTGCACGGCCCGGTCATGCAACTCGGCGAAACTCTGCCGGCGCTCGGGAAAGATCACCGCGTCGCGCTCCGGCCAGGTCTTCGCCGCGCGGGTCAGCAGCCGCCCGAAAGTGTTGATGTCCGTCATGGTTCTTCCCCGTTTTTTCTCGGTCGTCCCGCGCTACAAGTGCGGAACGAAATTCAATACCCCAAACAACACCTCGTCATCCCCGCGCACGCGGGGACCCAGCTCTTCGTAGGGCTCCATGCGCCGGGGACAAGAAGGGTTTTTTCGTGACCGCGCTGCACGACGGCCGCGATCCCTTCCCCATCTGGGTTCCCGCGTGCGCGGGAATGAAGGGATTTGAAGGGATTGCGTCACACGCGCCTTCGGCCGGCGTGAAAGTCACTTCTCCCCCTCGACGTAGCGGTCCAGTTCGTTGTGGAAGTGGCGCAGGCGGCCCTCCTGCTCGCTCCATAGCGGGCCCTTGAAGCCCTTGCTGCGCAGGCCCTTCTGCACGATGGGCAGCAGCTCGGAATCCTGGTCGAGCACCAGGCCCAGCTCGGCCGGCTCGCCGATGCCCTTGTATTCGATCTCCGGGCGCTCGCGGCCCGAGCAGTCGATGCCGTCCGGCAGGCCCATCCAGTCCGGCACCTTGAAGCTGGGGTCGTCCACGTGGCGCACCAGCGTCATGGTGTCGTAGGTGAAGCGCTGCGGGTCGTCGGCGTGGGGCATGAAGCGCATCAGGAAGGCGCCTTCGGGATGGATGCCGAACTGCACGTTGGGAAAGATGCCGGTGGCGAAGCTGTCGGTCAGCTGCACGTCGGACAGGGTCTCCCAGCCCAGGTCGAAGCGCTTCGAGACCTGGCGCTTGGCGGCGGCGAGGGCAGGGCGCACGTCCCGCGGTCCGCCCGCGAACGTCTCGGGTTTCAGGCCGACCGAACCCAGCATGTATTGCAGGCCCGGATTGATCGACGACTGGTCCGGGAAGTGCGGGCTGGGTACGCCGATCGGCACGATCATCCGGCTCATGCCGTTGGGATAGCAGTCGATCTGGGTGGTGATGTCGCCCATGATCGGCTGGGTCTGCGGGTGGACCGAGCCCAGATGATAGGTCTCGTAGAACGCGTCGATGCCGGTCTTCCAGTTGGCGGCCCACTCGCTGCGCACGTGGCGCACCACGTTCATCCTGTCGACCTGGAAGGCTTCCATGTGCGAGGCGACCGGGCCGAGGAACTCGCGCAGCGGCACCGGATCGTCGGCCATGGTGACGAAGATCACCCCGGCGACGATGTCCATGGCGACGGGCACCAGGTCCGGCGCGCAGGCCAGCACCTCGGGCTTGAAGGACTCCGCGTCGGTGACATGGGCCAGCCGGCCGTCGATGTCCCACTGCCAGGAATGGAAGTTGCAGGTGAAGCGGCCGGTGACGTGGCCGAAATCGGCATGGACCAGCCTGTTGCCGCGATGGCCGCAGACATTGTACCAGGCCCTTATGTCCTCCGGCCCGGCGCCGGTGCGCACGATCACGAAGGATTCGTGCAGTAGGTCGTAGGTCAGGAAGTCGCCGACGTCGGGGATGTCCGACACCAGACCGGCGATGGTCCAGACGCGGCTCCAAAGCCGCTCCCATTCCTTCGCCTTGTACGCGGCGGTGTAGTAGCGCGACGGGTCCTTGATGTCGGCGCCGTTGTCCACATAGGGCGCCTTCCAGTCGGCGGCGGCGGGCGTCGCGTCCGGGTTCAGCACCGGTCCGCCCTGTTCCAGGTTGTAGTCCATCGGCTGTCTCCCGTTCGCCGTCTCCCGGCCGGACCCTAGCACACGCCCCGGGCCCGCTAAAGAAGCGAAAGAAACAATACTGCCTGCTTCAATTGATGTCTCCGTGGCGGACGGGACGTGGTTGGATGTTGGCCGTTAAAAACAGGCGACATTGCTTTTATGGCGCGGGATGCGTACAGTTCCGGGGCAGGACGGCGATCGATCGACCGTCCGCCAAACACCGCGGCAATACGGGAGCAAGGGGAGCAGCGACACCGCAAATTCGGCGATTCCTGTTTTCAGGCAGCGCCTTGCGCGCCGGTTACAGCGACCGCCACGGCATTATCCGAGCCCCTTCGGATATCCTAGGGGACCGATGCTCCGGCATCGGTCCCTCTTTTTTGCCCGGCGTTGACGCCGGCCTAGCCGATGATGTCCTTGAAGTAGTCCGGGCGGCCGGCGGGCCACATCCAGCCCATCTGGGACATACCGCCGTCGACGGTCAGGACCTCGCCGGTGATGAAGCTGGCGGCGGGGCCGGCGAGATAGACCATGGCCTCGGCCACGTCCCAGGCGGTGCCCATGCGCTTCATCGGGTTGCAGCTGGCGAAGGTGGTCAGCGCCTCGTCGGAATAGACGTGGAAGCCGGTGGTCTCGATGGAGCCGGGCGCCACGCAGTTCACCCGGATGCGGAACGGCGCCCATTCGGTCGAGACGGTCTTGGACATGGCGATGATGCCGGCGCGCGCGGCGCAGGTGTGGCCCGACTGGGGCATGCCGCGGTTCACGGTCGCCACGTTGTTGATGATGTTGCCGCCGTGGAAGCCGGTGTCGCGCCAGCGGATGGCGGCTTCCTGCATCATGTACCAGGTGCCGTTGAGGTTGAGGTCGATGACCGAGCGCCAGCCCTTCTTGGAGAAATCGATGGCGTTCTGCACGAACTGGCCGCCGGCGTTGTTGACCAGGCAGTTGACCTGGCCGAAGCGTTCCCAGGTGGCGTCCATCAGCGCCGACACCTGGTCCTCGTCGCGGATCGACATGGCGTAGGTGCCGATGGTCTTGCCGAGGCGATCCCTGATCCCCACCGCTGTCTCGTCGAGCATTTCCTGCCGCCGGCCGCAGATCATCACCTGGCCGCCGAGGCGGGCGACCAGATAGGCCAGCGTCCGGCCCATGCCGGTGCCGCCGCCCGAGATCAGGAACACCTGGCCGTCGAGCAGATCGTTCCGGTACACGGTGGGATGGACGGCGAGGGCGTCGTCGTCCAGGCCCCACTGCTTGAGGGCGATCTTCTCCTCGATGGACAGTTCCTGGTTCACTGGTTGAGGCGGCCGAGGATCGAGACGCTGCACACGTTCCGGTTCGGGATGCCGCCGAGGTTGTGCGTCAGGCCCATCACCGGATCCTTCAGCTGGCGGCTGCCGGCGCGGCCGTTGATCTGGGTGTAGACCTCGTAGGCCATGCGCAGGCCGGACGCGCCGATCGGGTGGCCGAAGCACTTCAGGCCGCCGTCGATCTGGCAGGGCACCTCGCCGTCGGCGTCGTACTTGCCGTTCAGGATGTCCTTGTAGCCCTGGCCTTCCTTCGACAGGCCCAGGTCCTCCATCACCACCAGCTCGGTGATCGAGAAGCAGTCATGCACCTCTGTCATCGACAGCTCCTTCAGCGGGTCCTTGATGCCGGCTTCGGCATAGGCGCGCTGGGCGGCCATCCGGGTGGTCATGGTGTAGGAGCCGTCCCAGGAATTGTGGCTCATCTCGACGCCGTTGGAGGCGGCGAGCTGCAGCGCCTTCACCACCACCGGATTGTCGAAGCCCATCTCGCGGGCCTTCTCCGGCGTGGTGACGATGGCGCAGGCGGCGCCGTCGGACACGCCGCAGCAGTCGAACAGGCCGAGCGGGAACGACACCATGGGCGCGTTCAGGATCTTGTCCATGTCGACGACGGACTGCAGATGCGCCTTCGGGTTCCTGGCGCCGTTCTGGTGGCTCTTCCACGACACATGCGCCATGGCGCGCTTGAGGTCCTGCATGTCCACGCCGTGCTTGGCCGAATAGGCGCTGGCGAGCTGGGCGAACGAGCCGGGCGCCGTGGAGTTGGGCTGCCACAGATCCTCGAACGTACCCTTGGTGCGCTCGGGCAGGCCGCCATAGCCGGTGTCCTTGAGCTTCTCGACGCCCAGCGCCATGGCGATGTCGCAGGCGCCGGCGGCGACCGCGTAGACCGCGCCGCGCAGCGCCTCGGTGCCGGTGGCGCAGAGGTTCTCGACGCGGGTCACCGGGATGTTCGGCAGGCGCAACGCCTGCGACAGCGGGATCGCCGACTTGCCGACGTTCTGTTCGTCGAAGAACACGCCGAGCCACGCCATCTGGATGTCTTCCTTGGCGATGGCCGCGTCGGCGAGGGCCTCGGTATAGGCCTCCAGCATCAGGTCGTCGGGGCTGGCGTCCCAGCGCTCGCCGAACTTGGAGCAGCCCATGCCGATGATCGCCACCTTGTCACGAATGCCAGCCATCTCTCTGTCCTTTCGTTTTGTCCATACCCGCCGTCAGCCGGTTCAGGCCGCCGGGGCCGCTTTCCAGAAATAGCGGCGGAAACCGCGCTTGTCGTCGAAGTCCTTGATGCGGAAAACCATCCGGACCTTGCTGCCGACCGAGATCGTGCCGGAATCGAAATCCGTCAGGTCCATATAGATGTTCCCGCCTTCGTTGAAACCGATATTACCATATTGCAGCGGCGGATTCGGCGAATAGGCCAGGTTGTCCTCGGTGAAGGTCTTCACCGCCGCTTCCAGATCGGCGAACGGATGGTCGATTTGGGTGCCGATGGCCTGGCAGTTCGGGTTCACGCACACATTGCTTTTCGGGAACTGCACCGTGCCGCACTGGGTGCACTTGCCGCCCAGGAACGAGGTGATCGAATCCCGCTTGCGGTAGGCCGTGCTCTGGGCGGTGCGGTTGTCGCGCTCGGCGCGGATGCCCCATTCATAGTCGATCTGGCCGTTGAACGACAGGAAGCGCTGGTAGTTGTTGTCCTCGGCGCCCTTGGCGAGCTGGCCGGTGACGCCGCTGCGCTTCGGCAGCTGCTTCAGCGCGTCGGTGGTCTCGAAGATCAGCACGTCGGCGCCCTGGCCGAAGCCGATCACCATGATCTTCTGGCCCGGCTGAGCCTCTTCCAGCGCGTGCACCAGCATCAGCAGCGGGTGGGCGACGCCGGCCTCGCCGATCTCGCGGTTCAGATTGCTGCGCACCGCCTCGGCCTTGACGCCGATGCGCTTGGCCTGGCGCGCGTCCAGGCCGTTCTGGGTCGCGGGCATGATGAAGTGGTCGATGTCGGCGGCGGCAACGCCGGCCTTCACAAGCGCTTGCTTCGCCGCCTCGGGCACGATCAGGTCGTAGCCCATGTCGCGGATCCAGCGCTCTTCCAGATTGTAGTCGTATTCGGCATTGGCCGAGCGGTAGTGGTCCACCAGGTCGCGGGCCAGCGAGTGCGAGCCGAGGAACCGGGCGATCACCTTTTCGGTGCCCAGCAGGAGCGCGGCGGCGCCGTCGCCCAGCTGCATCTCCTGGGCGCTGCCCGGCTTGGCGACGCGGTGGTCGGCGGCGAGCACCAGCGCGTTGCCGCCGGCCTTCAGCGCCTTGATCAGCGCCGTGGTGCCGGCGCGCTGGGTGGCGGTGACGTCGATGGACTCCGAATTCTCGTCCAGGGTCAGCGCCGCCAGCACGATGCCGGCATTGTGCCGGTCGGCGAAGGGCAGGGTGGTCGACGCCAGGGTGACGCTGTCGACGGTGGCGCGGTCGATGCCGGTCAGGCAGTCGCGCCCGGCCTCGACGGCCATGGTCACCGTGTCCTCGTCCCAGTTGCACATGGCCTTGGCGCCCTTGCCCATGCCCTTCAGCGCCGGGTTCATCCAGGCATTGGCGGCGGCGATGGCCGCCCGGTTCAGGCGGCGCTTGGGCAGGTACGCGCCATAGGCGGTGATGCCGACAGAGGTCATGAGGGTCGTTCCCCGTTAGAGCCGGAAGGTGGCGGTAGTCTTAGCGGGGAGGGGCGTGGCGTTCAAGGCATTGCACGATTTGGCAGGGCGAGATCGCATCAACCCTGTGATACAGCAGGGTTGGTGGCTATTATGCGTTCATTTAGTGCTAGACCTTGTGAATGAGGGAACGCCGGGTGGCTCGCCCACTTATCAATAAAACGGCGAAAGAACTCAGCGAGGCTGTCGAGAGGAATCGACGCAACCTAGCTGAACTTGAGCTACTGATCAGAGAGCTTGGTTACAGAACCACTCCGAGCGCCAGGCAGGCAGCGGCGAAAGCGAGGGCCTATATGCAAGAATTCAACGGGGCTCATGGTCAAAATCGCTCTGGTGAGTCAGAAGCTGCGAAAGTGGAGACAGCGGAGAGCCTGCAACGGCGCGAATGGACCTTGGAGGCTATCGCAAACCTCCGTGCGAAACTGATCGATCTAGGAAAGCGGAATCCGCTCGTATCGTTCAAACACTCTGAGCGCGGCGCTACCTATCTAAGGATAATCGATGAGCGGCCGGATCAGTTATTCGAGACCTGTCCGCCGTCAGCGCCTATGGCACAGATTTGAGGTTGTGATTTAAGGAGGATTTGGGCTTCGTCGTAGTGACGAAGGAACGAAGATGAAGCCCAAATCCTCCTTGAAAAAATTGCCGGTGAAGGCCCCTGCGGAAGCAGTGGTGAA
>CAMDTB010000108.1 GCA_945907245.1 Rhizobium sp. Q54 | reverse complement strand
GCATTGATGACGCGCTGGCCCAGCCGCCCGTAATACTGGGTGACGGGCAGGGGTCGCTCGCCGTCCGAGGCCGCGTCGGCAATGGGTGTGCTGTAGATGAAGATCAGGTCCATGTCCGACGTGAAGGTCATCTCCGAGCCGCCGAAAGACCCCATGGCGACGATCGCCAGCCCGCTGTCCGGCACGCGGCCATGGCGGCGGGCGAAGTCCTCCTCGACTGGCGCGAGCATGCCGCGGACCACTGCTTCGGCCAGCGCCGTGTGGGCGGCGGCCGCGTCGGCGGCGCTGATGATGCCGTGCAGCAACTGGACGCCGATCTGGAACTTGCGTTCGTTCGCCCAGCGCCGCGACAGGTCCATGATGTCCTGGAAGTCGGCGGCTGAGGACAGCGCCCGCTCCAGGTCCTGTTCCAGTTCGCGATCGCCCGGCAGCCGGGTCATGAAGCCGGGGCTGAGCACCGAGTCGAGCAGCAGATGGTTGTGGGCGAGAAAGTCCGACAGGGCGGGCGCCGTCCCGAGGATTTCCGCGACTAGCTCGAGCAGCTTGGGATTGGCCTGGAACAGGGTCAGCAGCTGCACGCCCGACGGCAGTTTCGACAGGAAGTCGTTGAACCGCTGCAGCGCCTTGGTGGGCTCGGCGGTCTTGCCGAAGGCGTCGAGAATGGTCGGAATGAGAATCTTGAGCAGCGCCCGCGCCCGCTCCGTGCGCAGCGCCCTGAACCGTCCCGTCGACCACGAGCGCACCATCTCGACGACCGCCTCGGGCGTCTCAAAGCCTAGCGCCGCGATGTCGGCCAGCATCTCGGGCGACGGGTCGGCCGCCTCGAACAGCCTGCTCCAGCGTTCGTCCTCGCTGACGGTATGCGCGTCGCTGAACAGGTCGTCGTAGCGCCGCCGCACGTTGCCCAGATGAGCCAGCATGTCGGCCTCGAAGGCGGCGACGGTCGCATAGCCCAGGAAGGTCGCGAGCGCGGCGACACCTTCCGGCTTGTCCGGCACCTTGTGGGTCTGCTCGTCGCGGGTCATCTGCAGCCGGTGCTCGACCGTGCGCAGGAAGCGGTAGGCGCTGGTCAGCTCGGCGGCGTCCACGTCCGAGATGGTGCCCAGCCCACGCAGCACTTCGAGACCGGTAATCGTCTGCTTCACCCGCAACTCCGGCGTCCGGCCGCCGGAGATCAGCTGGTGGGCGCTGACGAAGAACTCGATCTCGCGGATGCCGCCGGGGCCGAGCTTGACGTCCTGGCCGGCAACCTTGATTCCCTGATGACGGTGGTGGCTGTGGATGCGCGCCTTCATGGCGTGGATGTCCTCCAGCGCCACATAATCCAGGTGCTTGCGCCAGACGAAGGCTTTGATCCGGTCGAGGAAACCGCGCCCCGCGGCCAGGTCTCCGCCCACCGGCCGGGCCTTGATCATGGCGGCGCGTTCCCAGTTCAGGCCGACGCTCTGATAGTAGATGTCCGCCGCGTCGACGGAGATCGCCACCGGCGTGGCGCCGGGATCGGGGCGAAGCTGCAGATCGACCCGGAACACGTAGCCATCGGCGGTGCGCTCCTGCAGCAGCTTCACCAGGTCACGGGTCATGCGGATGAAACAGTCATGCGGGTCGCGCCGGCCGACGTAGCGGGTCACTTCGGTATCGAACAGCACGATCAGGTCGATGTCGCTGGAATAGTTCAGCTCGCGGCCGCCCAGCTTGCCCATCCCCAGCACGATATACCCAGCCTTGCGCCCCAGCTCCGGGGTAGCCGGCGAACCGGTCTCCAGGGTCCACTCCAGGTCGCCCGCCACCATCCGGGCGCGCAGGATATGCGCGACAGCATGGTCGACCGCGAGGTCCGCGAAGTCGCTCAGTGCGGTTGTGACCTGTTCCAGCGACCAGGCGCCGCAAATGTCGGCGAGGCCGGTGATCAGCGCGACCCTGGTGCGCGCCTGGCGCAGCGCACGCATGAATGCGTCCTGCGAGTCGATCTTCGGCAGGGCCGTTCGAAGCTCGAGGACCAACGTCTCCATCGCCACGTCGGGACCCTTGGCCAGCAGGATTTCCAGGGTCTCCGGGGCCTTCAGCGCGCAAGACGACAGAAACGGGCTGTTGCCGAACACCGCCAGCAGCAGGGCTTCGATCGCCGGCAGAGCGGACATTTCGGCCAGGCCGGGATGTTCTCTTGCGATCCCGGTCCGCCAGTCGAAGAGCTTCTGCGGCGCCAACCCGGCGTCAAACGGCTTGGGGAGCTTGTCCAGATCGATTGGCAAGGCTAAGTCTTGCAAGGGGATGGCTCGTTGTTGCTGTGAGGCCACGACACTGCTGAGTTGCGCCGTCCCGGTCAAGCCGCGTCGGCCGGCAGACGGATAGGTGTTCTTGGCGATCGTTCGGTGGATATGGCGGGGTGCGGCGGCGATAGCCCTTTTGGTTATGCTCGCCCTGGCGTTGCTCGTGGGGCGGCTGATGCTGGGCCCGGTCGAGGTCGATTTCCTGCGCCCCACCATGCAGCGGGCCCTCGCCGAACAGCTTGACGGCTTCACCGTCGATTTCGAGCATACCGTGCTGGCGTGGGGCGGCTGGCGCCGGGCTGTCGATCTGCGGGTCACCAAGGTCAAGCTGAAGGATCGCCACGGTCTGCCGTTGATCGAGTTGCCGCAATTGGCGGTCGGTTTCAAGGCGGCGAACCTTCTGCGTGGCAACTATACGCCCCGGCGCATCGAGTTCTTTTCGCCGGTGATCATGCTGTCGCGCAAGGCTGACGGCAGCTTCATACTGCGCCGCGACGACCTCGCCCAGGAAGGCTCCAAGGTCATCGAGCAACTGCTGAAATCCATGCTCGAGCCGCCTTCGGACAGCAACGACCTGCGCCAGCTCTCGATCACCGATGCGGTGCTGGATATCGACGATCTGGCCGGAGTCGAAGACTGGCGCGTCAGCGGCGCGACCCTCGATGTGCGGCGGACGGACAAGGGGCTGGCCGCGACCCTGGTGTGCACCTTGGCGGGAACCAACCGGCAGACGGCATTCAAGCTCCGGGGTGACATCGTTCGGGGCGCGGAGCAGGCCGCGCTGTCGCTCGCTGTGACCAACGCCGTGCCGTCGATGTTCGCGCGGCCGCAAGGCGCGCTGACCGTGCTGCGCGGCTGGAATCTGCCGGTCAGCGGCCGGGTGACCGCCAATGCCAAGCCAGACGGGCATGTCGACCGGATCGATTTCAATCTCACGGCCACCAAGGGGCGGCTGACGGTGCCGGCGCTGGCCGCGCCGCTTACCGTCGATGGCGCGATCCTGAAGGGCAACCTGGACCGGCCATCCGGCAAGCTGACGCTCGATCTGATCCGGCTGATGGTGGGACCGGCGGTCATCGCCGGCAAGGGCTCGGCCTTCGCCTCCGCCGCGGGCGAAGGCGGCACGCTGGACGCGACGCTGGAGAGACTTTCATTCCAGACGCTCGCGGCTCTGTGGCCGCCGGAGTTCAAGACCAATACCCGCAGCTGGATCGCCATGAACATCACATCGGGCATCATCACCGAAGGCCAGTTGACGGTCGACGTGCAGCCTACGGCGCCGGAACAGCCAGCCAAGGTGGATTTCGGCCTCGACTTCCGGTTCGAGGGGCTGGAAGCCCATTACCTGCGACCCATGCCGCCGCTGTCCCGGGCGAAGGGCAGCGGCAGCCTGCGTCCGCAATTCTTCGAGCTGTGGGTCGACGGCGGCGTGATCGCCGACCCGGCGAAAAATCTCGACGTCAAGGTCGCGGCCTTGCACGGGCTGATCGACAATCTCGACCAGAAGGGTGTCCAGGTCGCCGATCTCCTGCTGGCGCTGGACACCAGCGTTCCGCAGCTACTGACTCTGCTGGACTACAAGCCGCTGGGTTACGCGACAAGCTTCGGCGTGAGCCCGCAGGCGATCGCCGGGGACATGCGCGGCAAGGTGCGGTTCCGCATCCCGCTGATCAAGAAGCTCGCGATGAAAGACGTGACCTTCCAGGCGTCACTGGTCGCGGAGCGGTTCCTGCTGACCAAGGGCCTGGAGAAGCTGGAGGTGCAACCCGGCGACCTTGAACTGACGCTCGACTCTTCCGGCATCGTCGCCAAGGGCAAGTTCCTCATGCTTGGCGCATCCACGGACATGGAATGGACCGAGAGCTTCACCAACAAGTCCGGCACGCCGACACGCTACACGGCGCGCGCCGCCATCGGACCGGAGGCTGCTCGCAAGCTCGGGCTGCCGGACGTGTTCGAGATGGGCGGCACCGCGGACATTACCACCGTGCTGGTCGGCAAGGGGTCGAGAATTAGCCAGGGCACGGTGAAAGGCGACCTCAGGAATGCCTCCTTCGCCTTCCCGATTATGGAATGGGAGAAGCCGGTGGGCGCGCCGGGAACGCTCGACATGGAGATTGCGTCGCAGCCCGGCGGGCTGCTGCCGGGGAAGATGAGCGTTTCCATGCCGGATCTCGTCACGTCCGGACGCCTGTCGTTCACGCCCGAAGGCGACTTCGCCGCCATTGAGTTGCCACGCCTGAAGCTCGACGAGACCGATATCGCCTTCGTCCTCCGCAAACCCAGGGAAGGGCCTCTCGACATCAAGGTGTCGGGCAGGAAGGCGGACATACGCCCGTTTCTCGAAGGCGAGGATGAACCGGCCGGCGCGAAGCCGGAGGTGGAAGAGGAATCCACCTTCGCCGCGACCGTGGGCCTCGACGTCGAGGAAGCCATCCTGCCGAAGGGCGTGCCGATCCGCGACATGGACGCGGTGGTCGCCATCGAACGCGGCGAGGTCGTCGACGCCCAGATCACCGGCATCCTCAAGAGCGGCAAGACCATGTCGGTGGATTACCAGCTTGGCGGCGCCAAGCCGGGCGTCGACATCGTCACCGACGACGCGGGCGAATTGCTGCGCACGCTCGGCGTGCTGAACGGCGTTACCGGCGGCAGCCTGACCATCAGCGGCGCGATCAGCGGGCCGCGGGGCAAACGGCATAGCGTCGGCACCATCAGCGCCAAGGATTTCCGGATCAAGGACTCGCCGATGATGGCGCAGATGCTGACCTTCGGCTCGCTGAGTGGCCTGCGCGACATCCTGACCGGCGATGGTATCGGCTTCGCCCGGTTCGACTCGGAATTCGATTTCGGCGAGGGCGCGCTGCACCTCAAGGACGCCAAGGTGTTCGGTTCCCAGCTCGGCATCCGCGTCTCCGGCCGGATCCATGATGATATGACCAGGCTGGACCTGGAAGGCACGCTGGCGCCGGCCTATACGCTCAACACGGTTCTCGACTACGTGCCGATCGTTGGGCAGATTCTGTCGGGGGGCGAGAACGAGGGCCTGATCGCGATACGGTTCGGAGTTCGGGGCACCACCGAGAAGCCCGACGTGACGGTCAATCCGCTGTCGGCGCTCACCCCGGGCTTTCTGCGCAACATGTTCAACGTGTTCTCGACCTCTCCTGAGGAGCGCGAGAAAGCGGCGCGGGGCAAGAAGACACCTGGCGAGCCGCCTGAAAAGGCCGCGCCATGACCAAGCCGCGCAAGCGTTCCAAGCCCAGCTCGATCTTTCCGCCATCGCTGGTGTTCCTGCTGCTGACCATGGCGGGCGTGGTGATGGAACTCTGGCGGGAGTTGCCGATCGCGCCCGGCAACCTGATTCGCATCGTGGTGGGTCCGGTGCTGATTCTGCTGGGATCAGCCCTCTGGCTGCTGGCCTGGAAAGAGTTCCGCCGCCATGGCGAGGTCTTCGGCCATCAATACGCCACGGAGACGGTCGTCACCTCGGGCCCGTACCGCATCTCGCGGCATCCGGCTTATCTGGCGTATGCGGTGATCATGGCGGGCATCGGCCTGTTCATCGACTGCGGCTGGATCATGCTGCTGCTGCCGGTGGCCGTGCTGATCGTCAACGTATCGGCAGGCCGGGAGGAATCGTACCTGATGGCGAGGCACGAAAGCATCTATCGCCCTTACAGGTCGGAAGTGCGGCGCTGGATCTGACCGCGCCGCCGCACCCGAGGATGGCCCGGTTACTGGGCCTTGCCGTCGGATCCCCTCGGGATTTCGGTGATGCTGTCGATGATGCACGGGGTGAAGTTGCTGTCGAGCACGTTGCTGGTTCCGTTCACCGGCACCTCGATGGTGTCGACCTCGCAGAGCTTGGCGAGCGACTTGGCGTCGTGCCTCCAGGTGCCTTGCATCTTGAGGCCCGGGCAGCGATGGGCCAGCGTCATCTTGTAATCGGGGCCGCCGCGCATCTTCAGGATGATGGTCTGATTGTCGACCACCTTGCTGCTCGACATGCGGGTGATGTCGATACAGCGCACCAGCGGCTTTTCGCCAGAGTCCGCCGCGATCGCCGGGACCGCCGCGCCGCCCGCGATGGCGGCGGCGATCAGTCCCGTCGTGATGAACTTGTACATGCAGGCTCCGTTCTTCTTCCTGGCGGCTAGATCGGGCGCACGATCACATGGCGCTTCTTGCCCGCCGTCAACTTGATGACGCCATCGGAGTTCAGTGCGCCCAGATCGAGGATCAACGTCTCATCCTCGATCTTTGCGTCATTCACCCTGGCGCCGCCTCCCTGAATGAGACGCTTGGCTTCACCATTCGACGCACTCAGCCCCGCCTGTCTTAGAAGATTGAGGATACCGACACCCTTTACAAGCGCCGTGCGCTCGATTTCGACCGTGGGCAGATCATCGCCCAGGCCACCCTGCTCGAACGTGGTGCGGGCGGTCTCCTCTGCCTGCAGCGCGGCGTCGCGGCCGTGAGCGAGCGTCGTCGCCTCGGTCGCCAGCACCTTCTTGGCCTCGTTGATGCCCGCGCCTTCCAGCGCCGCCAGCTGTTCGATCTCTCCCAGCGGCAGTTCGGTGAACAGTTTGAGGAAGCGGGCCACGTCGGCGTCGTCCGTGTTGCGCCAGAACTGCCAGTAGTCGTAGGGCGACAGTTGCTCGGCGTTGAGCCATACCGCGCCCTGGGCGGTCTTGCCCATCTTGGCGCCCGACGCGGTGGTTATCAGCGGCGAGGTGAGGCCGAACAGTTCGGCCTGGTCGACGCGCCGGCCCAGTTCCACGCCGTTGACGATGTTGCCCCATTGGTCCGAGCCGCCCATCTGCAGGGTGACGTTCATGCGGCGCTTCAGCTCGAGGAAGTCGTAGGCCTGCAGGATCATGTAGTTGAATTCGAGGAAGCTCAGCGGCTGCTCGCGCTCCAGCCGCAGCCTGACGCTGTCGAAGGTCAGCATCCGGTTGACCGAGAAATGCTGGCCGAAATCGCGCAGGAACGAGATGTAGTTGAGCGTCGACAGCCAGTCGTCGTTGTCGACCATGACGGCGTCGGTCGGGCCGTCGCCGAAGGTCAGGAACCTGGAAAACACCTTCTTGATGCCGTCCTTGTTGGTCTGGATCATCTCCTCGGTCAGCATCTGGCGCGACAGGTCGCGCCCGGTGGGATCGCCGATCTTGGTCGTTCCGCCGCCCATCAGCACGACCGGCTTGTGGCCCGCCTTCTGCAGGTGGCGCAGGATCATGATCTGCAACAGGCTGCCGACATGCAGGCTCGGCGCCGTGCAGTCGAAGCCGATATAGGCGGTGACCGGACCCTTGCAGAGCGCCGCGTCCAGTCCCTCGAAGTCCGTGGCCTGGTGGAGGAAGCCGCGGCCTGTGATGGCGCGCAGGAAGTCTGATTTCGGTTCGGTCATCAAGGGTGCTCGGTGCTTAGATCATCCCCTTCAGGTGGATACCACCTGAAGGGGACAAGATGATCGGTTCTCAAGTGCCAGAGCAGCTTATCTGCGTTCAAAATGAACGCAGGCTGCTCTAGGGTAACCGCGAAAACTCGCGGCCCGTACCTAGCACAGGAGCATATGAGCACAAAGGCGGAACTCACGGCCATCGGCCTCATGAGCGGCACCTCGCTCGATGGAATCGACGTGGCGCTGCTGCGCACCGACGGTGTCACGGT
>CAMDTB010000107.1 GCA_945907245.1 Rhizobium sp. Q54 | reverse complement strand
ACGCGGCGGCAGGCGTCGCTGATGAAGCGCATGGTCCAGCGCTCGTCATTGTCGCAGCGGTAGACCATGCCCGACAAGTTGCGCATCAGCGCCGACATGGCCCGCTCGGTCTCGCGGTGCGCCTGCTCGAGCTGCCGGAACCCGGTGATGTCCTGCAGCAGGCCCAGAAGCCCGGTGACCTTGCCGGCGCTGTCGCGTTCGGTCTCCAGCATCACCCGGAGATGGATGGCGCCACCACCCGGCGGCAGATACCGGTACTGCAACTGGGCGTTGTCGGCGTCGCCGCGCCTGAGACTCTGGAAGGTCGCCGCGACGTGCGCGACGTCGTCCGCATGCACCTCCCGCATCGCGGTCTCGGCGTTGTAGACGGCGTTTTCGGGACCGAGTCCCAGGATCTTTCGCGTTTCCGGGGGTATGAAGTAGCGGCTCTGAACCACGTCGTAGCGCCACGGACCCAGCCGCGCCAACTCCTGCGCCTGGCGCAGCTGGCTTTCGCGCCGCGACAACTCGGCGAGCGCCGTGTTGCGCTCGGTGACGTCGAGGTAGGAGACGATGACCCGAAGCGGCTCGCCGTGCTCGTCACGCACCAGGCCCGCCAGGACGGCGACGTCGAACTCGGTGCCGTCGGCGCGGACCATGCGCAGTTCACCGCTCCACCTGCCGGTATCGCGCAGCGCGTCGATCGAGCCGGCGACCCGTTGCGGCTCGGTGATGAAATCGGTGAAAAGGCGACCGGCGATCTCGTCGAAAGACGCATACCCCAGCAGCTCCACGAACGCCCGGTTGCCGTAGGTGTAATGCGCATCGATCGTCGACATGGTCAGCGGACTGGCCGCCGTCTCGAATGCCCGGTCGCGGAACGCCAGTTCCTCATGCGCAAGCCGTTCGCCGGTGATGTCCTGTATGGTGCCGTAGACCTGCTGGATCCGGCCGTTGCCGTCGCGCCCGGCCCGGATGGCGAGGCGAATCCAGATCGTCGCGCCGTCGGTCCTGTTGACGCGGGTGACGATCTCCGGCTTCGGATCCTGCCCCGATCGGACTTCGTTGATCCCGAATCGGACACCGGCCGCATCCTCCGGATGAAGGAAATCGGCGAGGTCGTCGATGCGGATGATCGACGCCTTGTCGCCCATGCCGAGCAGCTGGGACATCACTGGCGAGCACATCACCTTTTCGGTGCGCAGGTCCCAGTCCCAGGTGCCGATATGCGCGACCTCCTCGGCGATCTCGAGCGTCTTTCCGGTGGCGTCGCGCGCGGCCTCGGCCTCGACCCGTCGCGTGATCACCTCGGTCAGCATGATCATGCCCAGCGGAAGCTCGCTTCCGCGTCTCAGCGGAACAATTTCCCACCGGATCCAGACCGATGTGCCATCGGCACGCTCGAACTCATCCTCCTCGCACGACAGCGTTTCTCCGGCCAGGCAGCGGGCGTGCTCCTGCCGCCAACGCTCGGGAACGTCGGGAAACAGCTCGTAGTGTGACCGGCCCAGTATCTGCTGATCGCCGAGGCCATAATCCTCGCACCAGCGCCGGCTCACGGCGAGATAGCGCATCTCGCGATCGACGATAGCGATGCCGGAGGGTGCCCGCTCGAACAGGAGGCGCACGAAGTCGCTGCCGGCACCGCCGGAAAACAACCTGTCGAGCGCGTCGACATCAAGATAATTGCTTTCAATAAGGCCCATATAACGCGCGCTGCTTTCCATATCCGGTGGTAGCAGGATAGCCGATCACACAATTGCGTCATACCTGACTTTGAAACGCTCTGCCGCGACGCGGCATGCGATCCTGCGAGTTACTCTGGACGCGCTCCGATCAACGCTTTATCTCCTGTGCCCGCCGGATGACCGGCACGCCGTTGCTCAACCGACTTGAGAATTGACACGCCATGGGTCAGGACGACACCACACGCCCCTATCCTGAAGTTGAATCGAACCCCAGCTTTCCGGCGATCGAGCGGGAAATCCTGGCGTTCTGGCAGCGCGACGGCATTTTCGAGCGCTCGGTCAACGAGCGGCCCGCGGTCAAGGACGGCGCCAGCAACGAATACGTGTTCTATGACGGCCCGCCCTTCGCCAACGGCCTGCCGCACTACGGCCACCTGGCGACCGGCTTCGTCAAGGACATCGTGCCGCGCTACCAGACCATGAAGGGCAGACGCGTCGACCGCCGGTTCGGCTGGGATTGCCACGGACTGCCCGCGGAACTGACCTCCGAGAAGGAGCTCGGCATCTCAGGCCGCCAGGAAATCCTGAAATTCGGCGTCGCCAAGTTCAACGAGCACTGCCGCACCTCGGTGATGCGCTTCACCCAGGAATGGGAGGACTACGTCACCCGCCAGGGCCGCTGGGTCGACTTCCAGAACGATTACAAGACCATGAACCTGCCGTTCATGGAGAGCGTGATCTGGGCGTTCAAGCAGCTGTTCGACAAGGGCCTAGTCTATGAAGGCCACCGGGTCGTCCCCTATTCCTGGGCGGTGCAGACGCCGCTGTCGAATTTCGAGACACGCCTGGACAACTCCTACCGCGAGCGGCAGGACCCGGCGCTGACCGTGGGCTTCCTGCTGGAGCCGATGGATGGCGAGACGGTGCCGACGCGGCTGCTCGCCTGGACGACGACGCCGTGGACCCTGCCGTCCAACCTGGCGCTGGCCGTGAACAAGGGGCTCGAATACGCCGTGCTGGAGCACGATGGCCAGCGGGTGATCCTGGCGACGACGGCGCTGGAGCGCTACGACCGCGAGCTGGGCGCCTGGGAACGGGTCGGCACGGTGACCGGCGCGCAGCTGGAAGGCCGCCGCTATACGCCGCTGTTCGACTACTTCCAGCATCTCGACGCGTTCCGCGTGCTGACCGGCGACTTCGTCTCGGACAGCGACGGCACGGGCACGGTCCATATCGCCCCGGGCTTCGGCGAGGACGATATGGACGTCGCGCTGGCCAACGGCATCCCCATCGTGGTGCCGGTGGACGAGGCCGGACGCTTCACCGCCGAGGTGCCCGACTATCAGGGCGAGAACGTGCTGGAGGCCAACAAGGCCATCATCCGCGACCTCAAGGCGCAGCCGGGCGTGATCGTCCGGCACGAGACCTACCTGCACAACTACCCGCATTGCTGGCGCACCGACACGCCGCTGATCTACAAGGCGATCACCGCCTGGTACGTCAAGGTGACGGCGATCCGCGAGCGCATGGCCGAGCTGAACAAGGGCATCGTCTGGAATCCGGAGCACATCCGCGACGGCCTGTTCGGCAACTGGCTGGAGAACGCCCGCGACTGGAACGTCAGCCGCAACCGGTTCTGGGGCTGCCCGATCCCGGTCTGGCAGAGCGACGACCCGGCCTATCCGCGCATCGACGTCTATGGCAGCCTCGATGAGCTGGAGCGCGATTTCGGCGTGCGCCCGACCGACCTGCACAAGCCGGCGATCGACGAGCTGGTGCGCCCGAACCCGGACGATCCCACCGGCCAGTCCATGATGCGCCGCGTGCCCGAGGTGCTCGACGTGTGGTTCGACAGCGGCTCCATGCCGTTCGCCCAGCTGCATTATCCGTTCGAGAACAAGGAACGGTTCGAGGCCAACTTCCCGGCCGACTTCATCGTCGAGTACGTGGCCCAGACCCGCGGCTGGTTCTACACCCTGATGGTGCTGTCGACGGCGCTGTTCGACCGGGCGCCGTTCCGCTCGGCGGTATGCCACGGCGTGGTACTGGACGAGAACAGGCAGAAGCTGTCCAAGCGCCTGCGCAACTATCCGGACCCGATGGAGGTGTTCGACGAGTACGGCGCCGACGCGTTGCGCTGGTACATGATCTCGTCGCCGCTGCTGTCGGGCGGCGACCTGTCGATCCCGCGCGAGGGATCGGGCATCGCCCAGGCGCTGCGTCCGGCGATCATCCCGCTGTGGAACGCCTATTCGTTCTTCACGCTGTACGCCAATATCGACGGCTACAAGGCGCAGGTGCGCGCCGACCAGAAGGGCGTTCTGGACCGCTACGTGCTGGCCAAGACCCGCGAGCTGATCGAGAACATCGAAGGCCGTCTCGACGCCAACGACCTGCCCGGCGCCTATGCGGTCGTGCCGCTGTACATCGACGCGCTGAACAACTGGTACATCCGCCGCAGCCGCGCCCGGTTCTGGCGCGAGGCCGAGGACGGCGACAAGCGCGACGCCTACGACACGCTTTACATGGCTCTCACCAATGTGACACGTGCATTGGCGCCGCTGATGCCGTTCATCGCCGAGCGCATCTACAAGAACCTGACCGGCGAGACCTCGGTGCATCTGAGCGCGTGGCCCGACGCCGCCGCCCTGCCGGCTGAGCGCGACCTGGTGACGCGCATGGACCAGGTGCGCGAGATCTGTGCCGCCGTCATGTCGCTGCGCGAGGCCAAGAGCCTGCGCACGCGCCTGCCGCTGCGGACGCTGACCATCGCCCATCCCGACGCCCAGGCGCTGTCGGACTACCAGGCGCTGATCGGCGACGAGGTGAACGTGAAGGCGGTGGTGCTGTCCACCGACCCGGCGTCCATGGGCGAGCAGCAGCTGAAGGTCAACCCGCAGATCGGCAAGCGCATCGGCGGCAAGATGAAGGACGTCATGAACGCCCAGCGCTCCGGCGACTGGACGAAAACCGCCGATGGCCGCATTGCCATCGCCGGGATCGAGCTGGAGCCGGAAGACTTCAGCCTGCGCGTCGTCACCGGCGAAGGCCTCGATTCCGAGCCGTTCGACGGCGGCCGGGGCGTCGTGGTGCTGGATACCCGCATCTATGACGACCTGGAGCGCGAAGGCTGGGCGCGCGACTTCGTGCGCCTGGTGCAGCAGACCCGCAAGGACGCCGGCCTCGAGGTCACCGACCGCATCCACCTTGCCGCGCGGGTGCCGGAGAATGTCGCCGGCGCGCTGGCCGAGCACCGCGACCATGTCTGCCGCGAGACGCTGGCCGTGGACCTGCGCTTCGACGAGGACGTCCCCGGCGGTTACAGGGCCGAGCACAAGCTGTCGGGCGCGACGGTCACCATCGAGCTCGCGCGGGCCTGACCTCGGCGGCGCGTTCCGCTAATCTCCGTTCGCAGAAGCAGCGGAGGCTTTATCATGCAGACACACCTGCTCGCGCCGATGATCACCTTGGTGCTGTGGACGTTCGTGATGTGGGCCTGGCTTTACGCCACGCGCATTCCGGCGATCCGGCGTTTGCATGTCGCGCTCGACGCCGACCAGTCCAAGGAAGCGTTCAACGCCCAGCTGCCGCCCCATGTGCGGTGGAAGGCGGACAACTACAATCACTTGCTGGAGCAGCCGGTGCTGTTCTACGCGGTGGTGCTGGCGCTCTGCTTCGTCGGCCATTGGGGCGACGTCAACGTGATCCTGGCGTGGCTCTACGTGGCGCTGCGCATCGTCCACAGCATCGTGCAGGCGACGGTCAACGTCATCATGCTGCGCTTCGCGGTGTTCATGATCGCGTCGGTCGTGCTGCTGATCCTCGCCATCCGCGCGGCGCTCGCCATCTACTGAGCCGGCATGCGTGACGGTCGTGCGCCCGGCTGCTAGTCTCGCATCGGGGACAGACGCAGGGGAGCGCATCATGGGGTTCGAGGACGCGAAGACGCCGGAGGACGTGAACCTCCTGGACAAGGACATCCAGGAGTGTCCGTACCACGCCTACAACGTGCTGCGCGAGCAGGCGCCGGTCTACAAGGACCCGAACACAGGGTTCTACGTCGTCACCAAATATGACGACCTGAAGGAAGTGCTGCGCAACTACGACCTCTATACCCGCGACATCTCGGGCACCTACGACAAGACCATCGAGACCAAGCGCGCCGGCTACTGGCGCAACGCCGACGCGGTGCGCGCCATCTTCCGCGAGAAGGGCTGGCCGCAGGTCGACAGCTTCGGCCGCGAGCCGCCGACCCATGGCGAGCTGCGCCGCTATATCGACCCGTCCTTCACCGCCGGCCGCATCAGGAAGAGCGAGCACAAGATCGTCGAGCTGATCGAGGACCTGATCGACCAGTTCATCGACGACGGCGAGGTGGAGTTCATCGGCCAGTTCTGCGTGCCGCTGCCCATGCATGTCATCGCCGACCGTCTCGGCCTGCCCAGCGAAGACCTGCCGAAGCTGAAAGCATGGTCGCAGGACCAGTTCATCGCCATGAGCCAGGGACTGAGCGAGGACGAGGAGATCGCCTGCGCCACCCGGCTGACCGAGTTCCAGCACTATCTGGTGAAGAAGTTCGACGAGAAGCGGGCGAACCCGCAGGAAGACATCATCTCCGACCTGGTGACGGCGAAGAACGACCAGGGCGAGCCGCTGTCCCTGATCGAGTTGCTGGGCACCACCTTCGCGCTCAACATCGGCGGCAACGAGACCACCACCAATTCCATTGCCGCCGGCATGCTGATGCTGATGCAGCAGCCCGACAAGCTGGCCGAGATCCAGGCGGACCAGTCGCTGCTGAAGAATTTCATCGAGGAGATCATCCGGCTGGAGACCCCGGTGCAGAGCCTGTTCCGCATCGCCCGCAAGGAGTCGGTGCTGCGCGGCGTGACCATCCCGAAGAACGCCATAATCGACATGCGCTTCGGCGCCGCCAACCGCGATCCCGACGAGTTCGAGAACCCGGACGACATGGACCTGCACCGCAAGAGCCCCGGCAAGCACATGGCCTATGGCACCGCGCACCATCACTGCATCGGCGCGCCGCTGGCCCGGCAGGAAATGACGCTGGCATTCGGCATCGTGCTGGACCGGATGGCCAATATCAGGCTGGCGCCCGGCAGGAACGACTTCACCCACCATCCGCATTTCGCGTTGCGCGGATTGAAGCAGCTTCACCTGACCTTCGACAAGGTGCGCTGACCGGCGTTTCCGCCGCTGTAACATTTCGGTAACGCGCACCACCTAGTATCTGGGCCCGACCGCAGCGGATGCGCCGCCTTGGGTCTTGGCTATTTCGAGGGGCTGACCATGGACATGGATGTGACCGACCTGGGCAACAATACCGTGAAGATCGCGTTGCACGGGCGGCTCGACACGCCGGGGGTCGACCAGATCGAGCTTCGCTTCTCGGCCACGATCGTGCCCAAGGGCAAGAATGCCATCGTCGACCTGTCCGACGTGTCCTTCGTGGCGTCGATGGGGTTGCGCATGTTTATTTCGGTCGCCCGGTCGTTCGCCGACAAGGATGGCAAACTGGTGCTGCTGAACCCGCAGAGCCTGGTCAACGAGGTGTTCACCAACGCGGCGATCAGCCAGATCATCCCCGTGGTCTTCGACGAACAGGAAGCCCTGAAGCTGTTGGCCTGAACCGCCCCATTGCCCGACGGAGGCGACGATGGCATCCGGCGAGACACTGCTGAGGATTGGCGGCGGTATGCAGGAACTGGCCCGCGGTCTCGGCGAACTCGGCGATCTGCTGGAGACCAAAGCCGTTGGTCCGCGCGCGCGGTTCCAGGCCGAACTGGTGTTCGAGGAACTGGTCACCAACGTCTTCCGCCATGGCCATCAGGATGACGAACCGCACATGATCGACGTCGCGGTCTGCATCGACGACGACGACATCGTGATGGTGGTGAGCGACGATGGCCGTCCGTTCAACCCGCTGGAGCGAACCGACCCGGTTTTGCCCCGTTCGCTGGCCGAGGCGCAGGTGGGCGGACTGGGCATCATGCTGGTGCGAAAGGCCGCGCGCGAGGTGTCCTACGCCCGCACCGGCGGCCGCAACCACCTGACCGTCGTCATCTCCCGCGACGGGGCCTAACCCGCCTCGATGATCACGAATGACAGGTTGTCCGGCGCGCCGCGGTCGAGGCAGGTGGACTCGATCCTCTCGGACGCGTCCATCAGGTTGACGATGCCGGCCATGCCCGCGAGTTCAAGGTCGCTCATGACGCCGGTCACGCCGTCGGTCGCCAGCACCAGCCGGTCGCCGGGCTCGATGG
>CAMDTB010000106.1 GCA_945907245.1 Rhizobium sp. Q54 | reverse complement strand
ATCCATGCCCAGAAGGCGGCGCTGCCGATCAGCCTGGGTCCGCGGATCATGCGCGCCGACACCGCCGCCGTCGCGGCGCTGGCCCTGTTTCAGGCCACGCTGGGCGATTGGGGCACGAGCGCCGTGCACCGCGCCACGTGATTGGCTCTTGAAAGCTGCCTCGGCAGCCGTTACTTGGCGGTACTCAAACGGGGTGGAGCCTAATTCATGGCCGGTGTACCGGGCCAAGCAAACCAGACGCTGGTCGAGTCGAAGAGGCAGCTCGTCGACTACATCGAGAGCGGCAACAAGCCCAAGGAATATTGGCGCGTCGGCACCGAGCACGAGAAGTTCGGCTTCCGCTGGTCCGACAAGCAGGCACTGCCCTATGGCGGTCCGGCGGGCATCCAGGCCGTCCTGAACGGCATGAAGCGGTTCGGGTGGGAGCCGGTCAGCGAGGGCGACAACGTCATCGCGCTGAAGCAGGACGGCGCCTCGATCACGCTGGAGCCGGGCGGCCAGTTCGAGCTGTCGGGCGCGCCGCTCGAAAGCATCTGGCAGACCTGCGACGAGGTGAACACCCACCTGACCCAGGTGCAGGAAGTGTCCCGCGAACTGGGCATCGGCTTCATCGGCCTCGGCATGACGCCGAACATGGCCCGCGACGCCATGCCGATGATGCCCAAGGGCCGCTACGAGATCATGCGGCGCTACATGCCCAAGGTCGGCAGTCTGGGCCTCGACATGATGTTCCGCACCTGCACGGTGCAGGCGAACCTGGACTATTCCTCCGAAGCCGACATGGTGAAGAAGTTCCGCGTGTCGCTGGCGCTGCAGCCGGTAGCGACGGCGCTGTTCGCCAACTCGCCCTTCATGGACGGCAAGCCCAACGGCTACCTGTCCTGGCGCAGCCACATCTGGGAAGACACCGACCCGGACCGCTGCGGCGTGCTGCCCTTCGTGTTCGAGGACGGCATGAGCTTCGAGCGCTACGTCGACTATGTGCTCGATGTGCCGATGTACTTCATCTACCGCGACGGCCGGTATATCGACGTCGCCGGCCAGTCGTTCCGGGATTTCATGGACGGCCGCCTTCCTGGCCGGCCCGGTGAACTGCCGACCATGGACGACTGGGAACAGCACATGACCACTGTGTTCCCGGAAGTGCGGCTGAAGAAATTCCTCGAGATGCGCGGCGCCGACGGCGGCCCGTGGAAGCGCCTCTGCGCGCTGCCCGCGCTGTGGGTCGGCCTGCTCTACGACCAGGGCGTGCTCGATGCCGCCTGGGATATCGTGAAGGACTGGACGCTCGAGGACCACGACCGGCTGCGCTCGGACGTGCCGCGCCTCGCGCTCAAGGCGACGATCGGCAACGAGACCATCCAGGACATCGCCAAGAAGGTGCTGGCGCTGTCGTCCGAAGGCCTGCGCCGCCGCGCCCGGCTCGACTACAAGGGCGACGACGAGACCGGCTTCCTCGCCTCATTGAAGCACATCGCCGAGACCGGCCGCACCCAGGCCGACGACCTGCTGGAAGCGTACAATGGCCGCTGGAACGGCAGCGTCCTCCCGGTGTTCGAGGAATTCGCCTACTGAGCTATGCCGGCCACGCCCGAGCGTCCGTTGCGTCGGTCGCTCTTGTCAGTGCAGTCGGAACAGCGCACAACATCACCCCAGGAGGACGGTCTCGATGCGCTATGTACTGTTAGCTTGTGCAGCCTTGATTTTCGCAACGAACGCTGTGGCGGCGGCCGAGGCCGAGAACTGCCCACCGATCGGAGATACGCCCGGCGGCCCCTCAGCCCAGCATGAGCGAGGGATAGTTCCAAAGGGCTGTGTCTTGCGGCCACCTCCGCCGCCGATAGACGCACGGCAGGGAGCGCCCGCCACCAGGCCAACGAACCCGCCGGAGCCACAAGACCACGTCACCCCAAAATGTGGTGATGAGGCGGGTACGCCGTCTGGTAGACCATGCAAGACAACCAAATCTCTGGTTGGACCGTCAGTGAAATTCTAAGCACGTTTGGCGAGCAACTCTGAGGCGATGCCGGTTGTGGTTGCCTTGGACAATCGGCAGCATTGCCGTGTTGCCGCATTAAATTGTCGGCTTTCCGTCTACAGGATGAACGCGACCAGCACGGCCGCGAAAAGTCCCAGCGCGCCAAATATCAAAAAGTATTTCGGGCTGGCTTCCTTCAGCGCCCACAACACCACCGACACCAGGAAGATCGCGCTGAAGCCCACGGCCGCGGTGTTGAGCAGCAGGCCGGTGACCCGCTTCCAGGCCGGCGGATCGCCGATGACTGGCCGGTCGAGGAACCCGACGCTGCTCGCCCAGTAAAGCAGGGCGATCGCGGCCAGGTAGAGCGCCATGCCGCCGACCGCGGCGAGCCAGCGCGTCCGGGGATCGGGCACGAGATGCTCGTCGATCATCTCCCGCTGTTCCGAGAGGATGTCGTGATAGGTTTTGTCGCGCCTGAAATCCATGCGCCGTCCGGTAAAATGTGTCTGCCTCGTCCCGAAACGGTAGCTTGTGCCTTTTGCGCCCCGGCCGCCAGCCCAAATTGGGCGCTACTCTTCGGTCATGCCGGATTTCTCCGCGCGCCACTTCGCGCGGCAGACGAGGCATATGCGGCTTGAAGTAGGGCGCCGTGCCAGCAACCCGAGCACTGCGACGACCAACACGCCCAGCAGGAAGCTGTCGGGCCGGAAGATGTTATCACTGCCGCACGAGGGACAGCATTCCCCGGCCGGTGTTGCGAGTGCACCGTCCGTGGAAGGGGAGATCAGCAGCAACGCATCCTCGGCGTCCTCCTCCATCACCTGGACGCCGATGCCATGAATCGCCGTCGTCATCCAGGGCTTGATGCTCGACAGCCCTTCGCCGTCGAGCACGCAGACGACTCCGTGTTGCTCAAGAAGGCCCCGTATCACGAGCGCCTCCGTGTGGTCGAGGCAGCGGGTAATCGTTACCAGCCGCCCCACGCGGGGTCAGGCCGACGCCGTGCCGCCCACCGTCAGTCCGTCGATCAGCATGGTCGGCTGGCCGACGCCGACGGGCACGCCCTGGCCGCTCTTGCCGCAGGTGCCGATGCCGCTGTCCAGCTTCATGTCGTTGCCGATCATGCGGATGTGCTTCAGCGCTTCCGGGCCGACACCGATCAGGGTGGCGCCCTTCACCGGCGCGCCGACCTTGCCGTTCTTCACCCGGTAGGCCTCGGTGCAGGTGAACACGAACTTGCCGCTGGTGATGTCCACCTGGCCGCCGCCGAAGTTGACGGCATAAATGCCGTCCTTCACCGCCGCCAGGATCTCGCCCGGGTCCTTGTCGCCGCCGAGCATGAAGGTGTTGGTCATGCGCGGCATGGGCATGTGGCCATAGCTCTGGCGACGTCCGTTGCCGGTGGGCGCCATGCCCATCAGCCGGGCGTTCAGCCGGTCCTGCATGTAGCCTTTGAGAATCCCGTCCTCGATCAGCACGGTGGAGGAGGTCGGCGTGCCCTCGTCGTCCACGGTCAGCGAGCCGCGGCGGCCCTCGAGGGTGCCGTCGTCGATCACGGTGACGCCCTTGGCGGCGACCCGCTCGCCGAGCAGTCCGGCAAACGCGGACGTCTTCTTGCGGTTGAAGTCGCCTTCCAGGCCGTGGCCGATCGCCTCGTGCAGCATGACTCCAGGCCAGCCGGCGCCCAGCACCACTTCCATCTCGCCCGCAGGCGCGTCTTCCGATTCCAGGTTGACCAGCGCCTGGCGCAGCGCCTCGTCGACCTGCATGCGCCAGTTGACCGGGTCGAGCAGCTCGGCATAGCCCCAGCGGCCGCCGGCGCCGAAGTGGCCGCTCTCCTGCCGGTCGCCCTTGCCGGCGATCACCGACACGTCGAGGCGCACCAGCGGGCGGATGTCGCGGACGCGCTTGCCGTCGGCGCGGACGATCTCGACCACCGACCATTCGCCCGACAGCGATGCCGACACCTGCCGCACGCGCTCGTCGAGTGAACGCGCATAGGCGTCCATGCTTTCGAGGATGCCGACCTTGGCGTCGAACGCCACCTGGTCGAGCGGATTGTCGGGCGCGTAGAGCTTCTGGTTGGTGCCGTTGGGCGGGGGGGTCATGATGCCCGAGCGGCCACGGCGCACCGCCTGAACCGTTTCCGAGGCGCGCCTGAGCGCCGGCTCGGACAACTCGGAGGCATGGGCATAGCCGGTCGATTCCCCGGACACGCTGCGCAGGCCGAAGCCGCGCGCGGTGTCGAAGCTGGCCTTCTTCAGCCGGCCGTCGTCGAACACGAAGCTCTCCGACTGGGTATATTCGAGGTAGAGCTCGCCATCGTCGCAGCCTGCGAGCGCGTCCTCGGTAATGGACAGCGCCGACGCCTCGTTGAGGCCGGTCTGCGTATAGAAGAGGTCCCTGGCGATTGATTCGTCCGACATTGAGTTTTCCGATCTGGGAAGGCGTCCGTTTTGCGTCGGCACTAATATGGACCGTGGCCATGCGCATTTCGACCATCAATTATGCAGGCCGCGCAGAGGCATCGCGGGCTGATCCGATGTACAGCAGGCGGGCGTGAATTGGGCTTGCCAGCCCGCCGCCGGACGCGCCATAACCGGTTGTCGGGGTCAAAGTCTGGGTGTAGTGTCGCGCCGACTTTTCAGGGCCCTCAGGGTGACCTTTGCGAACCGAAGGACGAGAATGTCTAAAGCAAAAAAAATAGCGGCCGTCATGAGCACGCTGCTCCTTTCCGCCGCCGCCGCCGGCACGGCATTCGCCGAAATGCCGGTCAGGGGCGAAGCCAAGCCGTGGCAACTGGGCTTCCAGGTCGCCGTGACCGACGTGATGCAGAAAAACGCCTGGTTCCACGACAAGCTGCTTCTGCCGCTGTCGATTTTCATCGCCCTGTTCGTCCTTGCTCTGATGATCTACGTGTTCATCCGGTTCAACGCCAAGGCGAACCCGGTTCCCAGCAAGACGACCCACAACACCATGATCGAGGTTGTGTGGACGGTGGTTCCGACCATCATCGTCGCGATCATCGGCATCATCAGCGTGCGCCTGGTGTATTTCCAGGATGCGCCGCCCGCCGATCTCGCGGCGTCTTCCGGGATTTCGCCCGTCGGCGAGGAAGTGGTTCTGAAGGCTACCGGCAACCGCTGGTACTGGGAATACGAGTATCCGGAAGAGGAACTGTCGTTTTCGTCGATCATGGTCGAGGACGCCGACCTGAAGCCTGGTCAGCCTCGTCTGCTGACCGTCGACAATCATGTGGTGATTCCCGTGAACACCGTGATCCGCCTGCAGGTGACGGCCAATCCGCAGGACGTGATCCACGCCTGGACCATCCCGTCGTTCGGCGTGAAGGTGGACGCGGTCCCCGGCCGCCTCAACGAGCGCTGGTTCCGGGTGCTGCCGGGCTTCGAGGGTCGCTACTACGGCCAGTGCTCGGAGCTGTGCGGCTCGCGTCACTCCGCCATGCCGATCACCGTCGACGTGGTGTCGAGCGAGGAATACCAGGCCTGGCTGGCGACGACCAAGGAAGCCTCCAACGGCACGCCTTTGGGCCAGACCACGATTGCCCTCAACACGGGGGCCGCGGAGTAATCCGCGCCGAGAGAAGAAGGACCTAGCAGATGGCTTACGGGGAATCCGCCCACGTCGGACATGACGACCACCACACGCCGACGGGGCTGCGGCGCTGGTTGATGTCGACCAATCACAAGGACATCGGGACGCTGTACCTGATCTTCGCCATCGTGGCGGGTCTGATCGGCGGCGCCCTTTCGGTGGCGATGCGCATGGAGCTCCAGGAGCCCGGCATCCAGATCTTCACCCGCCTGTCGGCCAACCCCGACGAGGCGCGTCAGCTGTTCAACGTTTTCGTGTCGGCCCACGGCCTGATCATGATCTTCTTCATGGTCATGCCGGCGCTGATCGGCGGCTTCGGCAACTGGTTCGTGCCGCTGATGATCGGCGCGCCGGACATGGCCTTCCCGCGCATGAACAACATCAGCTTCTGGCTGCTGATCCCGGCGCTGGGCCTGCTGGTCATTTCGCTGTTCGTCGGTGACGGCCCGGGCGGCGGCTGGACGATCTATCCGCCGCTGTCGGTGTTGGGCAATGGCTCGACCCCCGGCGAGAACGCCTCGGTCGACTTCGCGATCTTCGCGCTGCACGTTGCCGGTATCTCGTCGATCCTCGGCGCCGTCAACTTCATCACCACCATCCTGAACATGCGCGCGCCGGGCATGACCCTGCACAAGATGCCGCTGTTCGTCTGGTCGGTGCTGGTCACCGTGTTCCTGCTGCTGCTGGCCCTGCCGGTGCTGGCCGGCGCCATCACCATGCTGCTGACCGACCGCAACTTCGGCACCCACTTCTTCGATGCCCAGGGCGGCGGCGATCCCATCCTGTTCCAGCACCTGTTCTGGTTCTTCGGCCACCCCGAGGTGTACATCCTGATCCTGCCGGGCTTCGGCATCATCAGCCACGTGATCTCGACCTTCTCGAAGAAGCCCGTGTTTGGCTATTTGGGCATGGCCTACGCCATGGTCGGCATCGGCGTCATCGGCTTCGTCGTCTGGGCGCATCACATGTACACGGTCGGCATGAACGTCGACACCCAGGCCTATTTCGTGGCCGCGACCCTGGTGATCGCGGTGCCGACAGGTATCAAGATCTTCTCGTGGATCGCCACCATGTGGGGCGGCTCCATATCGTTCAAGACGCCCATGCTGTTCGCGCTGGGCATGATCTTCCTCTTTACGGTCGGCGGCGTGACCGGCGTCATCCTGGCCAATGCCTCGGTCGACCAGTCCATGCACGACACCTACTATGTGGTCGCGCACTTCCACTACACCATGTCCATGGGCGCCCTGTTTTCGATCTTCGCCGGATTCTACTACTGGATGGGCAAGATGTGGGGCGTGCAGTACAACGAGTTCCTCGGCAAGCTGCACTTCTGGATCAGCTTCATCGGCGTGAACCTGATTTTCTTCCCGCAGCATTTCCTGGGCATGGCGGGCATGCCGCGACGCTACATCGACTATCCGGACGTCTATGCGGGCTGGAACTACGTATCGTCCATCGGCGCCTATCTGTCCTACGCGGGTTCGATCCTGTTCCTGATCATCATCGCCGAGGCTTTCATGCGGAAGCGGAAGGTCGCCGACAATCCGTGGGGCGAAGGCGCCACGACGCTGGAGTGGACGCTGTCCTCGCCGCCGCCGTTCCATCAGTTCAATGACTTGCCGCGGATAAAGTAACTAGGAGAACCGACGTGTCCGACGCGATGCTTGCATCGGTCCGGTCCACGGAAGCAACGGGCAAGACCGACGACATGGATCCCCGTGTCGTCGACTACCTGGCGCTGCTGAAGCCTCGGGTGATGTCGCTGGTGGTGTTCACCGGCCTGGTCGGGCTGGTTGCGGCGCCTGGCGGCATCCATCCCGTGCTGGCCCTGGTAGCGATCCTGTGCATCGCGGTGGGCGCCGGCGCCTCCGGCGCGCTCAACATGTGGTACGACGCCGACATCGACGCCCGCATGAGCCGCACCATGAGCCGCCCGATCCCGTCGGGACGGCTCACCGACGGCGACGCGCTGGGCTTCGGCATGGCGCTGTCGGTCGGCTCGGTCATCGTGCTCGGCCTGTTCATCAACGTGCTGTCCGCCGCGCTGCTGGCCTTCACCATCGCCTTCTACGTGCTGGTCTACACCATGTGGCTGAAACGCCGCACGGCGCAGAACATCGTCATCGGCGGCGCCGCGGGCGCGCTGCCGCCGGTGATCGGCTGGGCGGCGGTGACGGGCACGGTCTCGTGGGAACCGCTGCTGCTGTTCGCCATCATCTTCATGTGGACGCCACCCCACTTCTGGGCGCTGTCGCTGTTCGCCAAGGGCGACTACGAGCGCGTCGGCGTCCCCATGCTGCCGGTGGTGAAGGGCACGCGCGAGACCCGCAAGCAGGTCCTGATCTACAGTCTGCTGCTGGCGCCGCTCGCGGTGCTGCCGACCG
>CAMDTB010000105.1 GCA_945907245.1 Rhizobium sp. Q54 | reverse complement strand
TTTCCCGGAGTGGGCATGGCCCGGTTTCGACCTGTCCTTCGGCGCTTCCTTCTGGGCGCTGTTGCCGGCCTTTGCCTTGGTGACGCTGGTCGGCGGAATCGAGACCTACGGCGATGCCGTCGCCGTCCAGCGGATCGCACACCGCAAGCACCGCCCCATCGACTTCCGCGTCGTGCAGGGCGCAATCTATGCCGATGGCATGGGCAACCTGGTGTCGGGCCTCGCCGGAACGGTTCCAAACACCGTCTATTCCACCAGCGTCGCCGTGACCGAACTTACCGGCGTCGCCGCGCGCCGTGTGGGCATATGGGGCGGCGGTCTGCTGATCCTGCTGGCCTTCTCGCCCAAGATCGCCGCGCTGCTCAACGCCATCCCGAGCCCCGTCGCGGGCGCCTACATCCTGCTGCTGCTCGTGCTGCTGTTCGGCCATGGCATCCGGCTGTTGAACGAGGAGGGCATGGGCTTCGAGATCGGCCTCGTCGTCTGCCTGGCGTTCTGGGTAGGGGTCGGTTTCCAGGAGGGCCGCTTCTACAACGAGCTGCTGCCGCGCTGGATGCAGATTTTCCTCGGCAACGCCACGACGGCTGGCGGCCTCACCGCCATAATCCTGACTGGGCTGCTGTCGCTGCGCCAGCGCGGCCGCGACAAGGTCGATGTGCCCTTGAAACCGGCCTCACTGGCCGAGATCCGGAGCGCGGTGAGACGGTTCGCCACCCGTCTGGGTTGGGATCAGCGCGCCGAGGAACGGCTGATGCTGCTGGTCGAGGAGGCGCTGCTGTTCTTCCTCGAGCAGGCCGAACGTGCGCCGGTCGACGACGGCGACGGTGAACGCCGGCTACGACTGGTGATGCGCAAGGTCGACGACGACGCCGAATTGGAGTTCATCGGCGGCCGTCTCGCACAAAACCTGGAGCAGGTGATCGCCGACCTGCCTCCCTCGGATCCAGACAACCTGGCCGACAACCTGTCGCTGCGGCTGATCCGAGGACTCGCCGAGGAGGTCCGATATATCCAGTTTCAAACCAACGACTACCTGCTGATCCGCATCGACAGTGGCCTCGGAGATGACTGACGCCGCGACGGCGACCTGCGTGCTGAAGCTCACCGGACGTGGGCGGCTGCGACTGCCGCTGCCTGATCTGCTGGTCGGGAAGGGGGCTTTGCGCCGGTTGCCGTCAACCTGACAAAACCTCCCCGAAGCCGGCCACTGGCTGCACCACGACCAGTTCGAGCTGTTCATGGCCGCGATCGAGGCCTTCCTGGCCTGACAAGGCGGGGACCCGTCGCCGCTCGCGCGTTGGCGATCCCAGGCGGGCGCGGCTCGCCTACCCCGCGTCGTAGGCGAAGCTCTGCAGGCAGCGGGTCAGGGCGTGGTTGTCCAAGGCCTCCGCCCCGCAAGCCTCCAGGACGTCGAACTCGCCCTGGCTGTCGTAGGGCTTGTAGGGGGCGATCATGGCCCGCATGAATTCGGATTTCAGGTAGAGTCCCCGGAGCCTGATCAGGTCCTTCAACCGGGGCTCGGAACGTTCCAGCAGCGCCTGAAGTCGCTCCCCCGACATGAAGCGGTGGCGGGCCAAGAAACAGCAACGAGGAGGTGCGCGATGGGCGTTTACCGGGCAGAATACCGCTCAACCAAGGGCGGATTGGCCGTCCATCTGGAGAATCCCACCTGAAAGGGTCCACCGCGCATGAGTAACCTCGTCTGGCCGCGCAAGACGCGCGAGCTCCAGAATCACCATTTCGATTCCACCGTCTGGAACGGCTTCCGCTTCCGCGACGGCGACATCATCGTCGGCACCTACGCAAAGTCCGGCACCACCTGGACGCAGCAGATCGTCGGCCAGTTGCTGTTCAACGGCTCGACCGAGGTGGACGTGGGCGAGATGTCGCCCTGGGTCGATCTGCGGGTGCCGCCCAAGGAGATCAAGCTGCCGGCCATCGAGGCGCAGGGCCACCGGCGCTTCCTCAAGACCCACCTGCCGGTCGATGCGCTGGTGTTCTCGCCGCGGGCCAAATACGTCTATATCGGCCGCGACGGGCGCGACGTGGTGTGGAGCATGTACAACCACCACGCCAACGCCAACCAGACCTGGTACGACATGCTGAACGACACGCCCGGCCGGGTCGGGCCGCCGATCGGGAAGCCGCCGGAATCGATCCGGCGGTATTTCCTCGACTGGATGGACCGCGACGGCCACCCGTTCTGGCCGTTCTGGGAGAACATCCGCTCGTGGTGGCACATCCGCCATCTGCCCAACGTGCTGCTGATCCATTTCGACGCGCTGAAGCGCGACATGCCGGGCGAGATCAGGCGCATCGCCGGGTTCCTCGACATCGCCATCGACGAGAGCCGGTTCCCCGCCATCGTCGAGCATTGCGGCTTCAACTACATGAAGGCCCACGCCGCCAAATCCGCGCCGCTGGGCGGCGTGTTCTGGGACGGCGGCGCGGCCACCTTCATCAACAAGGGCACAAACGGGCGCTGGAGGGATACGCTGACGCCGGAGGACTGCGCCCGCTACGAGGCCGTGGCCCGCGAGCAGCTTGGCGACGACTGCGCCCGCTGGCTGGCGACGGGCGAGCGCCCGGCATAAGCCGGAGCCTACGCCCAGCCGCCCGAGAATGGCATGATGTTGCCGGTGATGAAGTCGCTGCGGTCCGAGCAATAGAACGCCACCAGATGCGCCGCCTCCTGCGGCTTGCCGAGGCGGCCGAGCGGGATGTTCTTCACCATCTTGGCATAGGCCTCCTTGTTGGCGAGCAGCTCGGGCGGGAAATAGTCCGGGTTCTCGATGTAGTTGGAGGCGATGGCGTTGACCTGGATGTTGTCCCTGCCCAGCTCGCGCGCCAGTGACTTGGCGAGGCCGTTGGCGCCCGCGCGCGCCGCCGCGTACATGGAATAGTTGGCCAGCCCGTTGAGCGCCGAGGCCGAGGTGAGGAACAGGATCTTGCCGGCTTTGCGTGCCTTCATGTGCGGCACCACCGCGCCGGCCATCTTGAACGGAAACACCATCAGCGCCTCGATGGCGTCGCGGAAATCCTGCGGATCGGCGGACTCCACCGGCGCGCGGATCGCCGGGAAGGCGTCGTTGTTGACCAGCACGTCGAGATGCCCCAGCGTCGCCAGCGCGGCGGCCATGATCTCGGCTGGCGACTCGTCGGCAATGGCGGTCAGGTTCGCGCGGCCGGCGACGAACGCCTCGGCCCGCGCGCGGTCGGCGAAGTCGGGATCCTGGCAAACCACCAAGGCGCCTTCGTCGATCAGGCCGTCGCAGATTTCGGGGCCGGCCCAGTGAGTGGCGAAGGTGACGAGTATGGTGCGGTTCTTCAGCAGCATGGGGCTTCCCTTGTTCTCCGTGTGCGATCTGACGCCGGCGCGGCTGGCGTCCAGCCTGACATGCAGGCTTGATTGCGGGATCAGAACTTCCGCTGCGGCATGCGCGACAGAAGTGCCGCCGCTTCCTTCAGGATCTGCTCCTGGAAGTGTTTCTGCAGTTCGGGCTTGGTCAGCGCGTGGCCGCAATGCGGGCACAGGCTGCCGACCATCTCCCCCAGCGTCGGCGGACGTTCCGGCGCCTGATAGGCGGTCTTGCCGCAGGCGGGGCACGGAACGACGACTTCTTGCACGGGCGACTCCTCCAGGACCGGCTGACCTTATCACGCCACCACGACGAAATCCCGTTTCGCTCCCCAGGATGAGACGGGACCTGACGCGATGACGAGGCGTTACGCTAGTGTAGCAATGCTGAAAATATCAGGAGCCGGCCAGTGACCGCCCTAAATAGCGAAACAACCTTCGGATGGGAAGAGGCGCAGCGCCGGGCCCTCGGGCGCTACCGCCTGGGCGCGGGTCTGCTGCTGCTTGCCATGGCGGCGGTCTATGCAGCGACGCTGTTCTGGCCCGTCGACAGCTTCTGGATCGGCCTGGTGCACAATGGCGCCGAGGCGGCGATGGTCGGCGGCCTCGCCGACTGGTTCGCGGTCACCGCCCTGTTCCGGCACCCGCTGGGGATTCCGATCCCGCACACCGCCATCCTACCCAACAACAAGGACCGGATCGGCGAGAACCTGGGCAACTTCGTCACCCGGCACTTCCTCGAGCCGGAGACGGTCGCCGCCAAACTCCGGACGATCGACGTCGCCGGCCGCATCGGCCGCTGGATGAGCGACCCCGGCGTTGCCCGCACCATCGCGGACCGGGCGGTGGCGGCCGTGCCGCGCATGATGGCGACCGTCAGCGACACGGACGTAAGGGCGTTTTTCCATCGGGCGCTGAGCCGGCAGCTCGAAAGCGTCAACTTGCCGGTGGTGCTGGGCAACGTGCTGGCGCTGCTGCGCGACAGCGACCAGCACCACGCGCTGCTCGACCAGTCCTTGATCGTGGCCCGCCGCTATCTGGAGGAGAACTCCGACCTGATCTACGACCAGGTCGACGCCCAGAGCAAATGGTGGATTCCGCGCAGCGTCGACCGCAAGGTTGCGACCGCCATCGTCGGCGGCATCACCGACTTCCTGGGTGACATGTCGAACCCCGACCACACCGTACGGGCACAATTCGACGCCGCCGTCGACGACCTGATCGCCAACCTGCGCACCCGGCCGGCCACCCAGCAGCAGGTCCGCGACTTCGCCGAGCGCATCCTCAACAGCCAGGCGACGCAGGATTACCTGGCAAATCTGTGGCAGCATCTGCGCGCCCAACTCGAGGACAGCTCCGGCATCCATTCGCAATCGCTCCGCGCCACGGTCGCCGACGGCATCCGCTCCATCGGCCGGACTCTCGACGAGGCGCCCGACATGCGCGAGCGCCTCAACGTCTGGCTGGACGAGGCGGTGCGCACCGGCATCGTGCCGTGGCGGCGCGAGATCGGTGCGTTCATCACCGAGGTGGTGCGCAGCTGGGACCCGAAGACCCTTACCGACCGCGCCGAACTGGCCATCGGCCGGGACCTGCAGTTCATCCGGGTGAACGGCACCATCGTCGGCGGTCTGGTGGGCTGTGTGCTGTACCTGATTTCGGTGGCGGTTGCCGGGTAATCCCGGTTCAGAACTTGTACTGCCCCGAGATCGACCACATGAGCTGGTTGGGACTGCCGCGCAACTCGACCAGCGGGCTGCCCGACGCGTCGCTCATCAGGCGGGAATATGCGACGTAGGTGTTGAAGTCCCAGTTCTTCCAACGGTTGAACCGGACGCCGATGCGGGCGGCTACATCCTTGATGCCCGAGCCGGCATCGAATTCGGGCAGGCCGCTGGCGATGCTCTGGGCCTCGGTCACGCCGAAATTGCGCCCCATGAAGTTGCCGCTGGCCCAGGTGACCTGGGCGCCGCCCTGCAGATAGAAGCCGCCGCCGAGGGAATATTGGGATCCGGCGTAGACCGCCGCAAGCAGTCCGTCATGGCCGCCGGCCACGTCGCGGCCCACCTCGACACCGACGATGGCCCAGCCCGGACGCCACTCGGCGAACCCGCCAAGCTCGAATGAATCGCTCACATTGCCCAGGCCGAGCAAATCCGGAGAGGCGTCCTCGTCCCGTCCGAAACGGTAACGGGCCTGCATGCCCGTGACGAATTTGTCGTTGTGGATGATGAAAACCCGGATGCGGGTGTTGTTGAGCGCGACGATGTTCTTGTATCGAACGGAGAACTTCGGCATCACCCGGACCCGGTAATTGTCCGACCCCTCGAAGCGCGGGGCCACCGAGGTGCCGACCCCGAGCTTGACCCTGAAATCGTCGCTTACCTCGGTCCAAAAGTCGCCGACATCGTCGAGCAGGTCCGACTGCCCGAAGTCCAGTCCTAGGAATGAATTGTCCGCCTGCACGGCCGGCGCGGTCAGCAGTGTCGTCAGGAGCGCGGCAACGCCGGCGCCGGTTGCGCGAAGCAATCTCTTCACTGGATCTAGATCCGCCCCAGCAGCAGCAACACGATGATGATCACCAAAACGAGGCCAATGCCACCCATGGGAGCATATCCCCAATTACGGCTGTGCGGCCACGCCGGCAACGCGCCGATGAGCAGGAGGATCAATATGATAAGCAGAATGGTACCGAGCATGTTTCGCTCCATTGGCCAGCAGGGGCCGTTTGGTTTCAGCTACGCTCGGTAACGCTCCGGTCAGGCTTTTGGTTTCATGGCACCACAACGGTAATGGAGCTGCCTCGCCGATACGAAAGGCCTTTAGTGCGTCCGTCCTAGCCCGTCACGTCCTGGCCCATGCGCCGGAACAGCTTGTTCTCCGGCGAGCGGGGCTTGGCGGGTTCCAGCTCCGGATGCATGACGGCCTCGCCCTGCGGGAACTGGTGATCGATGTGCCAGTCCAGCTTGAAGATGCGGCTGGCAATCTTCCAGTGCCTGTCGCGGCGCTCCCAGACGTCGAAATAGCGGCCGCCGAACACGTTGGTCTTGCCTTCGTAGCCGCGGCCGCCGGCGATGCCGTAAACCTCGGCATAGGCCTTGTTGGGTCCGTCGAACTCGATGGCCGGCGCGGCGCACAGGTGGAACGTGGTCTCACCGTGGGCCTCGATGTCCATCAGCACCGGCTTGTAGTCCTTCCAGACGCCGACGAAGAAGCCGAAATCGACATGAGCGTCGTCGTAGAACACCTCGTCCATCAGGGTGGGATCGAGCCATTCCTGGCCGCGCCCGTAGCGGGTGATCTGCTGCAGGATTTCGTCCCTGGATTTCAGCCGCTCGACTTCGGCGCGCAGCGCCTTCAGTTCGGCCACAAGGTCGTCGCTCATTACCCGTCTCCCCTTTCAAGATTCGTCATGGGTGCAGGTAATGTAGCCGGGGACCGGAGGCTACCGCCAGCCCCCTTTGTCAGGCTAGAACAGGAAATACAGCAGGATCAGAACCGGAATCGGCACGCCCAGCAGCCACAACAGTCCCCACTTCATCGCTTCCTCCAAGTTCGTTGGTGTAAACCCCCAACGACCTCGGCAAGCAGACGGTTCCTGGTTCATCCTTGCACTCAGGTGGTTCCACCTGAGTGCAGAGCGATGATCGCTTCCAAAGTGCTAGAGCGGCCTGATGTCGGCGCCTTCGCGGATTTCCATGATCTCGAAGACATTGCCGAAAAAGTCGCGGCCATAGGTGGCCGAGAAGCCTACACGCTCGCCTTTCTCGTTGGTCACCATGCGGTCCGGCGCCACGTGGAAGGTCAGTCCGGCCTCGAGCAACCGTTCGTAGACCTTGGCGATGTCCTTCACCTGCATGCCGAAATGGGTGTAGCCGTACTCGTTGACCGGCCGCTTCGGGTCCTGCGGCGCGGGCTCGGGACTGGTGTACTGGAACACCTCGATGTAGCAGTTCGGCGCCCGGCACATGAACGACTTGCCGGCCGAATTCTTCAGGCCGACGATGTTATCGATCCACTCATTGCCGGCGTCCCAGCCGCCGATCTTGGCGTCCTCGAAGCCGAGGATGTCCACATAGAAGCGGTGCGCCAGCTCGATGTCCGGCACCGCGATGGCCACGTGGTGAATTCCGATGACGTCGCTCATTTCCCGTTCTCCCCGATATAGTCCATCAGCGTCTTGTGCATGTGGCGGATGCGGCGCTCCTGGTGGCTGATCCACAGGCCTTCGAACGCCGACGAATTGGTGCCCTTCTGGACGTGCGGCAGGTTGACCGAATCCTGGTCCAGCACCAGGCCCAGCGACTTCTCGCCATGCTTGAACTGGTCATGGTCCGGCAGCGGCGGGCGCGGCTTACCCTTGGGCACGTAATTGAAGAACTGCACGTCGTAATACATCTTGTTCGGGTCGCTTTCGTGCGGCCGCTGGCGAAAGAACAGGGTCCATTCCGCGAAGATGTTCATCGTGATGTTGGGGAAGATGTAATAGTGGTAGTCGTCGACGACTTGGTCGTCGTTGAGGTCCGAATAGTCCATCCCCAGCTTGTCCTGGTTCTCGCGCTTGAACGTACTGACCGCGCGGCGGATCTCCGGCACCCGTCCATTGAACGGCTCGGGATCCATGCCGATGGAGCGCAT
>CAMDTB010000104.1 GCA_945907245.1 Rhizobium sp. Q54 | reverse complement strand
CACGCCGCCGCCAGCGACAGCAGGGTGACCGGCACGCCGATGCGCGCGTAGTCGATGAAGCCGATGGCGACGCCCTGGTCGCGGGCGCGCTCGACCGCGATGATGTTGGCGACGCTGCCGACGACCAGGAAATTGCCGCACAGGGTGCTGAACAGGGCGAGGGCGTGCCAGCTTGGCACGGTCCAGCCCGGAATGACCGACAGCAGCAGCATGACCAGCGGCACATTGCCGATGGTGTTGCTCCCCGCCAGCGACACGGCGGCCAGCGCGCCGGTCGAGGTGATATCGGCGTGCGCCGTCAGCGCGCCCGCCCAGTGCCGCATCATGTCGCTGTCGCCCAGCGCGCCGGTCACCACGAACAGCCCGGCGAACAGCAGCAGCAACTGCCAGTCGACCTCGGCAAGGCGCCGCCGGGTGGTGCGTCGGCGGCTGACCAGCAGCGCCGCGGCGACGGCGAGCGTCCAGGTGCCACGGTCCTCGGTCAGGCTGAAGATCAACAGGATCGCGGCCGTTGCCACGATCGCCTTGACGATTGCCGGCCTGTCGATTCGGGCGGGGGTCGGGCCGTCGAGCAGCGGCGTGGGATCGGTGACGACTCGCCGGAAGGCGCGCGAGCGCACGATCACGGCGTGGACCACACCCAGGGCGATCAGCGCCGGAATGATCAGCGCTGCCGTGAATGTCCAGAAGTCGAGGTCGCCGCGCTCGCCGATCAGCAGATTCTGGGGGTTGCCGATGATCGTCGCCGCCGACCCGGCGTTGGCGGCGCAGGCGACGGCGATGACGTAGGGCAGCGGATCGAGCCCGCGCCGCCGCAGGCCGGCGATCAGCAACGGGGTCATCGCCCATACCACCACGTCGTTGGTCAGCAGCGCCGACAGTCCGCCGGAGATGGCGATCACCATGGCCAGCACCATCTCGGGCGAGCGGCGCCCATTGCCCAGCGAGTACGCAACGCGGTCGAAGAACCCGCTGGCCGCGTATTGCCCCGACAGCACCATCAGGGTGAACAGGATCGCCAACGTGGGGAAGTCGATCGATCGGTAGGCCGCCGCGCCGTCGACCGCGCCGGTCACCAGCAGGGCGATGGCGCCGATCATGGCGACGCCGGTGCGGTCTACCGCCAGCCCCGGCCAGCGGCCCAGCGCCATCCCGGCATAGACCGCGGCGAAGACGGCGATGATGATCCAGTCGACGTGCATGATTTGGCCCGGTCCTGCTGCGATACTTGTATCACGTCGTCTCGGTGGGTGATGCGCAAGCTTGCGTTGACGCCGAACCGCTTACCGTAGATATCATTGCGCACGCCTCGCCGCCGACTGCGCGATGGCGGCCGCGGCAAGCATGGAGGATGCCGGCACTGATGGAGACCTTGGCGCCTTTCCTCGCGCTGGCCGTCCTGGCCGGCATGTTAGCGCTGTTCGTGACGGAACGCTATCCGCCCGAGGTGGTGGGAATCGGCGGGGCGGCGCTTTGCCTGGCGCTTGGCCTGCTCGACACCGACGGGTTGCTGTCGGTGATGTCGAACAGTGCGCCGGTGACGATCGGGGCCATGTTCATCCTCAGCGGCGCCCTCGTCGTCACCGGCGTGCTCGACAAGGTCAACAGGGCGATCAAGGCGCTGGCGGGCCGGCTTCCGGCCTTGGCGTTGCCGGTGCTGCTCGCCTTGACCATCGCGGCATCCGCGTTCGTCAACAACACCCCTGTGGTCATGGTGATGATACCCGCCGTGCTGTCGCTGGCGCAGCGGCTCGGGCGGTCGCCGTCGAAGATGATGATTCCGCTGTCCTACGCGGCGATCCTGGGCGGAACGTGCACGCTCATCGGCACGTCCACCAACATTCTCGTCGATGGCGTCGCCAGGGCGCAGGGCCTCGAGCCGTTCAGCATGTTCGAGATCACCGCCCTCGGCATGACCGTCGCGGCGGTCGGCGGACTGTTCATGGCGATCGCCGGACCCTGGCTGCTTCCCGACAGAACCACGGTCGCCTCCGTCCTCGGCAGCCAGCGCAAGCAGCGCTACCTGGCGGACGGCGTGGTCACCGAAGGTTCGGCGCTGATCGGCAAGGCGCTGAGCGAGATCGACATGTTCCGCAATCGCGGCCTGCGGATCATCGACATCGTGCGCGACGACCGGTCGAACCGCGACCACATGCACGAGCTGGTGATCCGCCAGGGCGACAGGGTGGTCTTCGAATCGAGCGCCGTCGAGGTACTCAGCCTGCGCGGCGAGAAGCATCTCGACCTGGGACCCGCCGATGACCTGACGGCCGCCGGCGAACGCGCGGCCATCATTGTCGAGGCTCTCGTGGCGCCCTCCAGCCCGATGATCGGCATGTCGACGACCGAGCTGCGGCTGCGGCGGCGCTATGGCAGCTACGTGCTGGCCGTACACCGGCATGGCGAGAACCTCAAGGGCATGACCGGCACCATTCCATTCGAGGCCGGCGACACGATCCTGCTGGAGGGTGCGCCGGAAGATCTTGCGCGCCTTGCCGAGGACATGGACCTGCTCAACCTGTCCGAACCGGCCGACACGCCGCTGCGCCGCAGCCACAGCCCGATCGCGCTGTTCACCGTGCTGATGGTGATCCTGCTGGCGTCCATCGACTTCCTGCCCATCGCCGGGCTTGCCGTCATCGGCGTCGCCGTGGTGCTACTCACCCGCTGCCTCAGCGCGAAGGAGGCGTTCGGCGCCATGGATGGGCGCCTGCTGGTGCTGATCCTGTCCATGCTCGCGGTGGGCAAGGCGCTGGAGGATTCCGGCGCCATCGCCCTGGTGGTGGACGCCGTCACGCCGATGCTGCGGGATCTTCCGCCTTGGGCCGTCCTGGCCATGGTTTATGCGCTGACGTCGCTGCTGACGGAACTGGTGACCAACAACGCCGTCGCGGTTGTGATGACGCCGGTCGCCATCGGTCTCGCGCACCAGCTTGGCTTCGATCCGCGGCCCTTCGTGGTGGCGGTGATGTTCGCCGCGAGCGCCAGCTTCGCGACGCCGATCGGCTACCAGACCAATACCCTGGTCTACGGTCCCGGCGGGTACCGGTTCTCGGACTTCCTGCGGATCGGACTGCCGATGAACGTCATCGTCGGCGTGACGACCCTGTTCGTGGTCCCGCTGATCTGGCCGCTCACGGTCGCTTAGAGCCGCGACGGCGCGATCAGTCGCCGCAACCGTCCTCGTCAAGCTCGATGTCGTTTTCGTTCCAGGCGTGCGTGGCGCCGCAGCGCGGGCAGGCCAACTGTTCGCCGACGAAGCGGCTGGCGGCCACCTCGTCCCACTCCAGGTTCACGCCGGTGTAGATCATCCGGCCGCTCTCGGGGCACCTGATCATCGCTCGTGACATGCGCATGCTCCGTTCCAAAGAGGATTGAAGCATTACGCTACCACGCGATTCGGCGGCACCGCCATGTTCTGCTGATAATTTAGCCATGCAAAATCACTTGCCCAAAAATTATGCATGTCTGACGGATTTGGACTTGGCGGACTTCTTTTTACCCGCCTGCGGCATGGAAGGGACGGGTTTGCCGATGGTGGCCGCCTTCAGTTCCTCGAACGCCTGGTCGAGACATTCCTGGTAGAAGGCCGGATCCGGCATCACCTCCCGGTCCGACATGGCGGTGATCGACAGCTTGCCGTTGTAGCTCAGGATGCCGTGGAACAGGGTCATGCCATCCTGCACGATGCCCAGGCTGAACTGGTTCACCATCTCGGCGCCGCAGAAGTAGAGCGGCATCTGCGGCCCGGGGACGTTGGTCAGCACCGTGTTGACGATGGGCTGCACCCGGGTCGCCAGGCCCAGCGACGCGGCCAGGCGATCGGCGGCAGCGCGACCAATTCGCTGATCGCGGTCGCCGGCGCCTCGATCGAGGCCGGCGCGGGCAGTTCGTCGCCGATCACCGGCGGCACCGACCCGACGATCCAACTCGACGCGGGCTTCAACGTGCTGAACATGCAGTTCGGCGACGGCGCGACGATGTCCGCCACGGTGAACAACTCCTATATCAGCGCGTCGGCCGCGGAGGACTACAACAACGATGCCGTCATGGTCGAGGACAACCTGGTCCAGGCCGAGGCACGCGGGTTTACCTCGATCAATGTGCTGTCGCTGAACGCCGGTTCATCGAGCAACGCCATGGCCGCCCTCGCCAACGTCCAGCAGCTCGACAGCAGCACGGTGTCGGCGAGCATCGACAATGTGGGGATTTTCACGGGCAACCTGGACGAGGGTGCGACGAGCAGTTCGCTGACGGTCGATGGCAACATCGTCGAGGCCGTCTCCGGCGCCAATCGGTCGAGCAACCTGCTGATCACCACCGCCGGCGCCACGTTGCAGGAGAGCTCGGGAGCAGGCGTCACCATCGATCCCGGCGCGACGTCGCGGGTCGCGTTCACGGGCGCCGATTATGCCCTGATCAACGATCAGCGTACCGACAACGTCACGGTTTCCTCGACCATCCGGGATGTGGACATCGGCATCGACGGCCTGAACGAAACGACGGGTGTCGATTTCAGCGCTCTCAGCGTCCAGGACAACGAGGTACGGGCCGTCGCGACCGGCAACGACGCGGTCAACCAGCTCGTGCTGAATACCGGCACCTTCCAGCACCCGAGCGCGGCGATCGGCAACAGCCAGTCCAACGACGGAACGACCATCACCGCTTCCGTCACCAACACCGTTATCGGTATCGGCGAGAGCCTGACGCTGAACGCCAACAGCACCAACAGCTCGTTCCGCGTCCGCGGCAACAGCATCGGCGCCACGGCGATCGGCAACTCGGCTATCAACGTGATCAGCAGCGGCGACTGATCGCATCGACAGCTTCAAGGACAGGGCCGGAACCTCGGGTTCCGGCCCTTTTTCTTTGCGTTGCCGTGAGAGCCCGGCGGAACGCAGACGGGTACGCGCGTCTCTCCCTCGCCGTGATGTTCAGCGTTTCGTCAGGTCAATGGGGATTTGGCGGGCAAACCGCCGATCGAGGCAGGCGGCTATACCTGAAGCGCGGTCTGGCGCCAGTCCGGCTCCGGCAGGTCCACATAGGCATTGTGGAGCGCGTTCGACCACAGGTGACGGATGGTGTTGAAATAGGGCTCGTCCTCGCGGATGGTCCGGTTGATGGTCAGCTCCAGCTTGTCCCGTTCATAGACCACCAGGTTGAGCGGCAAACCGACTGACGTATTCGACCGCAAGGTCGAATCCATGGAGATGAGCCCGATCTTCATGCCGCCGGTCAGCGGGGTGTCGAAGTTCAGCACCCGGTCCAGGATCGGCTTGCCGTACTTGGTCTCGCCGATCTGGAAAAAGGGCGTCTCGACCGTGGCCTCGATGAAGTTGCCCGCCGAGTAGATCTGGAACAGCCGCAGGCCGCGCCCGGCGATCTGCCCGCCCAGGATCAGCGACACGTTGAAGCCCCGCGACTCGGCTTCGAGCGCCTCGCCGTACATGGAGTGGACCTGGCGCACCGCGGCGCCAACCAGCTGGGCGGCGCGGAACATCGAGGGCACCGTAAGCAGCGTCTCGGTGGTGCCGTCCGAATCGGCGATCCCCTCCTTCAGCAGGTTCACCACGGTCTGGCTGATCGACAGATTGCCCGCCGTCATCAGGGTGACCACGCGCTCGCCTGGCTGTTCCCACACATGCATCTTCCGGAAGGTGGAAATGTGGTCCATGCCCGCGTTGGTACGCGAGTCCGATACCATCACCATGCCTGAAGACAACAGCATGCCGACGCAATAGGTCAAAAGGGGTACTCCTCGGGCGCTGATCGCCGCCGACAGACTATGCCGCCATGTTGCAGCGCGCAATTGTCCGGTGCCAATACGTCGTTCAGCGGAAGGCGACTACCCCGACTGCGTCTGGCTCATGCCGCCCATGGTCTGGGTCTGCATGCCGGGTGTCTGGCCCTGGCTGGCCGGCTCGGCAATCACCGGCTCGCGCGTCAGCAGGAAATCCTTGGCGATCTGGACGCCCAGATTGGCGTTCCGCTCGATATAGTCGGTCAGGTATTCGTGCAGGCCCACGTCGAAAATGTGCTCGATCTTGCCGAATCGTAGCTTGGCATGGGCTTCGCCCGCCATGCGGTGGCATTCGTGCCGTTGGCCATAGGCCACGCCCAGCGCGTCCAGGTGGGTGACGATCTCGGCCTGGCAGTGATGCAACGACCGGGGCATGGCTTCCATCAGGATCAGCAGCTGGGCGACTCGCGACGGCACCACTTCCGAGCCGAACACGTGGCGGTAGTTGCGCAGCGCCGACACCGAGCGGAGCAGGGCGGTCCACTGATAATAGTCCAGCGCGCCGCCAATCTGCTCGCCCATGGGCAGCAGGACGTGGAACTTCACGTCGAGGATGCGGGCGGTATTGTCGCCGCGTTCGAGGAATGTGCCGAGCCGGGCAAAATGGAACGAATCGTCCTGCAGCATGGTGCCGACGGTGACGCCACGGAACAGGCTCGAGCGTTCCTTCACCCAGTCGTAGAACTGCTGCGCGCCGCGGCTCAGCAGTCGGTTCTGGGTCATGTCGCGGATTTCGAACCAGGTGGTGTTGACCGCTTCCCACACCTCAGTCGGCACGGCGTGGCGGATGGCGCGGCAGTTTTCGCGCGCCGCCCGCAGGCAGGAATAGATCGACGACGAGTTGTCGCGGTCCAGCGTCATGTAATAGACCGCGTTGGTCTCGTTGGGCGTGCCGTAATGTTCGGCGAAATGGGTCTCGCCGCCCGAAATGGTGATCGCCGACTGCCATTCCGTGCGGTGCTCGCCGGTCAGCGACGGCAGCAGCGACATGCGGTGCGCTACGTCCAGGATACGGGCGTTGTTCTCGGACCGCTCGATGTAGCGGCCCATCCAGTACAGATTATCCGCGGTGCGGCTCAGCATGCTCAACCCTCCAGCACCCAGGTGTCCTTGGTCCCGCCGCCCTGGCTGGAATTGACCACCAGCGAGCCCTCGGGCAGCGCCACGCGGGTCAGGCCGCCCGGCACCATGCGCACCTGGTCGCCCGACAGCACGAATGGCCGCAGGTCCACGTGGCGCGGCGCCACGCCGCTGTCGACGAAAGTGGGGCAGGTGCTCAGCGCCAGCGTCGGCTGGGCGATGTAGACATGCGGCGTCGCCTTGATCCGCTTGGCGAATTCCTCGCGCTGGTCCTGTGTCGCGGTGGGACCGATCAGCATGCCGTAGCCGCCCGACCCGTGGACTTCCTTGACGACCAGCTCGTCGAGATGCGCGAGAACGTATTTGCAGTCCTCGTCGTTGCGGCAGGAAAACGTCGGCACGTTGTTGAGGATCGGCTCCTCTCCCAGATAGAAGCGGATGATCTCGGGCATATAGGTGTAGATCGACTTGTCGTCCGAGATGCCGGTGCCGACCGCGTTGGCGACGTTGATGTTGCCTGCACGGTAGGCGCTCATCAGCCCAGGTACACCGAGCACCGAATCGGGCCGGAACGCCTGGGGATCGAGGAAGCTGTCGTCGATTCGGCGGTACAGCACGTCGACCCGCTTGGGACCGGCGGGCGTGCGCATGTACACCTTCTTGTCGTCGACGAACAGGTCCTGGCCCTCCACCAGTTCCACGCCCATGCCCTCGGCCAGGAACGCATGCTCGAAATAGGCGCTGTTGAAGATGCCCGGGGTGAGCACCGCGATGGTCGGATTCGACGCGCCGGAAGGCGCCACGCTCGACAGGGTGCGCAGCAGCTCGGTGGCGTAGGTATCCACCGGGGCAATCCGCTGGCCGGCGAACAGCTCGGGAAACAGCCGCATCATCACTTCGCGGTTTTCCAGCATGTAGGCGACGCCCGACGGCGTGCGGGCGTTGTCCTCGAGCACATAGAACTCGTTCTCGCCGGTGCGCACCATGTCGATGCCGACGATATGGGCGTAGATGTCGCGTGGCACGTCGATGCCGCGCATTTCCGGCCGGAACTGGTCGTTCTTCAGCACCTGCTCCGACGGCACCACGCCGGCGCGCAAGATTTCCTGGTCATGATAGATGTCGCGGATGAAGGCGTTGATGCCCTGCACGCGTTGCACGCAGCCAGCGGACAGCCGCGCCCATTCGTCGGCGCCGAACACACGCGGAATGATGTCGAACGGGATCAGGCGTTCCGGATCGCCGCCCTCGGTATAGACCGAGAAGGTGATGCCCAGGCGGCGGAAGATGGTGTCCGCCTCGCGACGCTTCAGGTCCAGCCGGTCGGTCGCCGCCTCACGCAGCCATTTGTCGACATTGTCATAGACGGATCGCACGGACCCGTCCGGAAGGGTCATTTCATCGAAAGCTGGCGGTTTGGTCATGCGATCTCGTCGGTCACCCTTGTCGGCCCTGCGGTTCAGTTCCCATACCCCATCGAAGCAAGCTCCGTGCCACCGCAACAAGTCCAGCAAAACGGACGCCCTAGGGCGATGTACCACCGCCATTGTGGCACATCATTGGTCAGAAAGATCAAGGTTTAGGCGGGTCGCCCAAACGCTGGCCACCGCCGGGCTCCGCGCATGACAAAGGCCGCCGCGACGCTCGCGGCGGCCTTCGGTCGGAATCGGGTGGCTTGCTCAGTCGACCTTGATGCGGCCGAACTGGGGCGGGCGCTGCTCCAGATAGGCTTTCACGCCTTCCTTGAAGTCGTCCCGCGACGTGCTCTCGGCGATCCATTGCGTCGTCTCGGCCACGGCCTCGCCCAGCGGCATGGCCAGGTGCCGGTAGACCTGCCGCTTCATCATCATCAGCGAGTAGGGAGCGGCCTTGGCCGCCAGGTCCTCGATAT
>CAMDTB010000103.1 GCA_945907245.1 Rhizobium sp. Q54 | reverse complement strand
CGTGCTCGGCATAGAGCACGTGCACCGGACAGCGCACCCGGCCCAGCGCCCGCCAGAAGGCGTGGCCGGCCGAGGCGAAGGTGGCGGATTCCCATGCAGGCGCGCAGGACAGCGTGACTTCGCCATTGGGCAGGTCGCGCGTGCCGCCGTCGATGTAGTCGCGCAGCACCTGATCCGGCCAGGTGGCGAAGGCGCCGCGGCCCTTGTAGGCGTCGAACATCATCTGCCGGGTGCCGAACACGGCGCGGCGGCGCGCGGCGCCCTGCGCCAGCGGATTGGGCGGCGGACGCCCGAACCGGCGCGCCGTCGCCAACAGGCGCGACACATTCGGGTGCATCAGCACCGGCTCGACCATCACCAGCCCGCGCACGGCGTCGGGACGCCTGGCGGCGGCGAGCATGGCGACGCGGCCGCCCATGGAATGCCCGGACAGGAACGCCGGCTCGCCGAGATGGTCCAGATAGGCCACCAGGTCGTCGCGGAACGTGTCCCAGCTGCCGAGATCGTCCGGCTCCGCGTCCGCCGTCGACAGGCCGTGGCCGCGCTGGTCGATCGCGACGATGCGGAAGCCGTCGGTCAGCGGGCCCAGCAGTTCGCGGTAGGTGCCGGCGTTGAATCCGGTGGCATGGGCGAATACCAGCAGCGACTTGGCCCGGTCGCCGTCCCAGTGCAGCACCGAGAACGAGCCATGCCCGGGCAGATCGATGGTCTGCCGAACCGGGTCGGGACTGCTAGAAGTACGCTGGAGCATCCTGGATTTCCTTGCTGCCGCCGTGGGCCGGCATGAGCGCCGGGGCTCCCCGCGTCTGCTCCGAACCGGCGACGGTGATCGACATGATAGCCGTGAGGGTCATGCGCAGGAACATGCCGGTGATTGGACCGGTGGTCGAGACAAAGTTCAGCTGAAGGATGGCGGACGCCACCGAGGGTCTGGCTGTGAACCCGGTCGACGCCGCACAATCGGCGTGACAACCGAAGGAGGCGACTGCCATATACAGCCTCGCCTGCCTGCCGGAGCCCATGTGACCCACCCCTCGATCCCCGAGCCCGCCGAGAACTCCATGCGCGGCATCATGCTGATGCTGGCTGCGTTCGTGACGTTCTCATGCATGGACACGGTCTCCAAGCTGCTGGGATCGATGGGCTATCCGGCGGTGTTTATCACCTGGGGACGGCTGTTGTCGCAGATCGTGCTGCTGCTGCCGCTGGTGGTCATGCAGGGCGGCATTTCGGTACTGAGAACGCGCCATCCGGGCAGCCAGTTCCTTCGCGGTCTGGGGATGCTGGCGGCCGGCGTGTTCTTCATCTCGGGCCTGCATTTCCTGCCGCTCGCCACCATGACGTCGATCAATTTCGTCGGCCCGTTCATCGTGACGATCCTGTCGATCATTTTCCTCAAGGAGAAGGTCGGCAAGCATCGCTGGATCGCCATCCTGGTCGGCTTCGCCGGTGCGCTGGTGATCATCCGGCCGGGCGGAGACAGCTTCCACTGGGCGTCGCTGTTCGCGGTGGCCGGCGCCTTCGGCTGGTCGGTGGCGGTGATCACCACAAGGTTGGTGCAGCGCGACGATTCCACCCTGACCACGCTGATGCTGACCGCCATCGTCGGCTTCATCGGCTGTTCGCTGATGCTGCCGTTCTTCTGGAAGACGCCGACGCTGGCCGTCGTCGGTCTGCTGATCGCCATGTCGATCGGCGGCACTGCCGGCCAGTTCCTGATGATCCGGGCGCTGCGCTATGCCGGCGCGTCGGTGCTGGCGCCGTTCGCCTACAGCCAGATCATCTGGTCGACGGCGCTGGGCTATCTGTTCTGGCGCGAGTTCCCCGACGAATGGACGTGGGTCGGCGCGGCGATCATCGTCAGCTGCGGCCTCTATGTCTGGTACCGCGAGCGCGTGATGTCGACGCCCAGTTACCTGAAGGTGAAGTAAGATCTATCCCGCGGCGTCGAGGATGACGTTGTGGAGCAGGACCTTGCCCTTCCGGATCTCCTTGGCCTTCGCATATTCGGGCGAATCCCAGAACGCCCTGAAGGCCTCGCGCGACGGCCATTTGAGGATGATGGTCTGGAAGCCTTCCGGCCAGTCGCCCTCGACGATCTCGGGCGCCGCGCTCATCGCCACGTATTCGCCGCCATACTGCTTGACCAGCGGACCGGCGATGGCGCCGTAGGCTTCGAGGCAGCTCGGGTCGAGGACCTTCATGTTGGCGACCACATAGATGCTCATCGCCGCCTACTCCGCCGCCGCCGCGGCCAGCGCCTTCGCCGGATCGCCGACCTTGCCCGCCGCGTGCATGGCGGCGAGATAGGCATAGGTCATGCCCGCGCCGATGGTGCCGCCGCCGCCCGGATAGAAGTTGCCGACGACGCAGGCCGAGCTGTTGCCCGCCGCGTAGAGGCCGCCGATCACCGTGCCGTCCTCGCGCAGCACCTGGGCGCGCTCGTTGGTCAGCAGGCCGCCCTTGGTCCCGAGGTCGCCGGCCTGGATCTCGATGGCATAGAACGGCGCCTTGGCAATGGGGCCGAGGCATGGGTTGGGCTTGTTCGACTTGTCGCCGGCATAGAGGTCGAAGGCGCTCTCGCCCTTGTGGAAATCATCGTCCCTGCCGGCCTCGGCCATGGCGTTGAACCGCGCGACCTGCTGTTTCAGGCCTTCGGCGTCGATGCCGCACTGGCGCGCCAGGTCCTCGAGCGTGTCGGCCTTCTTGACGTAGCCGTCGCGAATGAATCGCTCCGGCGTCATGCCCGGCAGCATGGTGCCGACCGTGTAGCGGCTGCGGTATTCGTTGTCGAACACCAGGAAGGCGGGCGGCGCGTCGTCCTCGTAGATCACCCGGCCCAGCTCGTTGTAGGGCCGCGCCTCGTTGGCGAAGCGCTTGCCCTTCTTGTTGACGATCATCACATGCGGCAGCCCGCGCTCGAACACGTGGATGGTCGGCGCCTTGGCGCCGGGCTCGTTGGACGAGGGCATCCACCACATGTCGTCCATCAGGTCGAGCGCCGCGCCGACGGCCTGGCCGGCGCGGATGCCGTCGCCCATGCTGCCGGGCGCACCCGAGCTGTAGGCGCCGGAGGCCCAGGCGTCGGTGGCCTTGTCGAAATATTGCTGGCGCATGGCCTTGTTGTGGTCGAACCCGCCGGCGGCGATCACCACGCCCTTGCGCGCCCGGATCGTCTGGCTCTTGCCCTGTTTCGTCACCCGCGCGCCGATGACGGCGCCGTTCTCGGTGATCAGCTCGTCGAGGCCGGTCTCGAGCCACAGCGGCACGTTCTTCTCCTGCAGCGTGTAACGCAGCCGGGCGACCAGCGCGCGGCCGCTGGAGATGTGCTGGCGGCCGGCGATCCGGTTCCAGATGTTGCGCGGGATCACGTACCAGACGTCGAGCAGGCCCTTGGGATCGGACTTGAAGAACGCCAGCCGGCGCAGCTCCTTGACCGAGCCGACGACGCCGCCCGGGATGCTGCCGGGACGCAGGCGCAGCTTGTCGTAGTCCTTCAGCTTGCGGCCGGAGAACACCTTGGGATCGATCGAGCGACCGCCCTTGCAGCCGCCGGGCGTTTCCGGGCGGTAGTCGGGGAAGTCCTCCATCATCTGGAACTTCAGCTCGCTGTTCTCGGTCATGTACTCGGTCATGACCGGCGCGTATTCGACGAAGGTCTCCAGCTTGGACGGCGCGACCCGGTTGCCGATGTTGTGCTTCAGGTAGGTGACCGCGTCCTTCGGCGTGTCGGGAATGCCGGCCGCCTTCATCAGCGGGTTGTTGGGAATCCAGGCGACGCCGCCGGAAAACGCGGTGGTGCCGCCATATTTGTCGGTCTTCTCGACCACCAGGACCTTGAGGCCCTCGTTGGCGCCGACGACCGCCGCCGTCAGGCCGGCCGCGCCCGTGCCCACCACGAGAAGGTCGGTTTCATGATCCCACTTTTCCACTGCAGCCGCCGTCATCGCACTCTCCCGTTTGCGAAACGGGGGCCAGCGGCCCCCGTAAATTAAGACGAGTGTTGTACGAAAAACGTCGCGGCGCAAGCCGCGCTTTGGATCAGCGCGGCGCCATGCGGATCGCGCCGTCGAGACGAATGGTCTCGCCGTTCAGCATGGTGTTGGTGCAGATCTCGCGGACCATGGAGGCGAACTCCTCGGGCTTGCCGAGGCGCTTGGGGAACGGGATCGAGTTGGCCAGCGACTGCAGCACCTCGTCGCGGGCGCGCAGCATCAGCGGCGTGGCGAAGATGCCCGGGCAGATGGTGTTGCAGCGGATGCCCACATTCGCCAGGTCGCGGGCGATGACCAGGGTCATGCCGACGATGCCGGCCTTGGTGGCGGTGTAGGCGATCTGGCCGACCTGGCCGTCGAACGCCGCGACCGACGCGGTCTGCACGATCACGCCGCGCTCGCCGTCTTCCATGGGATCCAGCGTCTGCATCTCGGCGGCGACGAGGCGCGAGCAGTTGAAGTGGCCGATCAGGTTGGTGTTCACCACCCGCTGGAAGTCGGCCAGCGGCATCGGGCCGTCCTTGCCGACGATCTTGTTGGCCTTGCCGATGCCGGCGCAGTTGACGAGGATGCGCGGGATGCCGTGCGCCTTCTTCGCCACCTCGATGCCGGCCAGCACGTCGTCCTCGGACGCCACTTCAACCCTGGCGAACGCGCCGCCGATCTCGGCCGCGACCTTGTTGCCCAGCTCCTCGTTCAGGTCCCACAGCGTGACCTTCACGCCATTGGCCGTCAGCTCGCGCGCCGTCGCCGCGCCCAGACCCGAAGCGCCGCCGGTGATGATGGCGGACTGTCCCTGCAGTTTCATGATCGTCTTCCCTGTTTGGTTCGATTGCCGCATCCGGATTAACGGCCCGCCGCGCGCAAGGCAAGACCCGCCGTTACCGAAAGGTAAGCTCGCCTGCGCCGTTGACTTATCGGGTGCCGCGCAGCAGGGTTCGTGACCTGTGAAACGAGGAGAAAACAGTGGCCATCATCATCAGCGCCGAACTGCGCATCGACCCCAAGGACCTGCCGAAGATCCGCGAGTTCGCGGCCGTCATGGTCGAGAAGACCAACACGCTCGAGAAGGGCCCCTGCATCACCTACGCCTTCTCGGAGGACTTCAACGAGCCGGGCCTGGTGCGTGCGTTCGAGGTATGGGAATCCGACGAGGCGCTGGCCGAGCACTTCAAGACCCAGCACATGGCCGACTTCCAGGAAGGCATGAAGGGCATCACCGTCAAGAGCGTGAGCGCCATGCGCTACGAACTGGGCAGCTACGGCAAGTTCCGCTGAGGAGACGACAGATGGCGATCAAATCCCCCGCCCGCATCGAGCCGCTTCCCGTCGACCAGCTTCCCGACTGGATGCAGAACGGTCCCGAGATCCTGCGCGTCAACATCATGAAGACGCTGGCCCATCACGAGGACCTGCTGAAGCCGTGGAACCGGTTCGCCGGCCACATCATGGGCTTCACGAGCACCCTCAACGGCCGCGAGCGCGAGATCCTGATCCTGCGCACCGGCTGGAACCACCAGTCGGACTATGAATGGGGCCAGCACGTCATCATCGGCCGCAATGCCGGCCTGAATGACGAGGAAATCCACGCCATCGCCACCTGGCCCAAGGGCGGCGCCTGGACCGAGCAGGAAAAGCTGCTGCTGCAGGCCACCGACGAGCTGTTCAGGAACTCGGAGATCGGCGACGCCACCTGGGACGCGCTGTCGAAGCACTACAACCAGAAGCAGATGCTCGACATCGTCTTCACCGTCGGCCAGTACACCCTGGTCTGCTACACGCTGAAGACCTGCCGGGTGCAGCTCGACGACGGCGTCGGCGGCCTGCCGGCGGTGTGATCCGGTGATCGCCGTCATCGGCATTCCGCGCGCGGCCGGGCTGTCGGACGCCATCGCCTCGGCGTTGCGCGGCCTCGGCCTCGACTGCGTGCGGAATGACGTCTCCCGCATGGACGAGATCGCCGACCTGTCGGGCGTCGAGATCCTGCTGTCCACCGGCGTCCTCTGCCGCGCGGCGGAGATGGACCGCATGCCCCGGCTGCGCGCCATCGTCTCGCCGGTGCTGGGCTATGACTGGATCGACGCGGGCGAGGCCAGCCGCCGCGGCATCGCGGTGTGCAACACCGAGGTCGCCGAGAACCGCGAGGGCATGGCCGAGTCGACGATCATGCTGCTGCTCGCCCTGCTCTACCGCCTGCACGAGACCGAGGCGCTGCTGCGCACCAACGCCCAGACCGACCCGCTGCAGCGCCACATCCTCAAGGGCCGCACCGTCGGCATCATCGGCTGGGGCGGCATCACCCGCGAGGTGATCAAGCGGCTGGCGGCGTGGGGCTGCAGCTTCATCGTTTACAGCCGCTCGGCCAGTCAGCCGGTGCCGGGCGTGAGCTTCGTGCCGCTCGACGAGTTGCTGGAGCGGAGCGACGCCATCCTGGTGCTGACCAGCCTGAACCCGTCGACCCGGCACATGCTGGGAAGCGAGCAGTTCGCGAAAGTCCGGCCCGGCACCCTGCTGGTCAACACCGCGCGCGGCGCGATCATCGACGAGGCCGCGCTGGTCGAAGCGCTGAAGTCCGGCCAGCTCGGCGCCGCCGCCATCGACGTGTTCGAGAAGGAGCCGTGCCCGCCGGACCATCCGCTGCGCGACCTGCCCAACGTGATCCTCACCCCGCACGCCATCGGCCACAACGAGGAAGCCCAGGCCGCCGGCCCGGCGCTGACCGCGCAGGTGCTGAAGACGCTGGCCGACGGCGGGTTGCCGGACAGCTGCAAGAACCGGGACGCGGTGGGGAAATAGCGCCCCAACATCAAAATTTATCGTCATCCCCGCGCACGCGGGGACCCAGTCGGGGCCGTCACGTAACCTCTCAACCGCTCGGTCACGAAGAAACCCTTATTGCTGTCGCACGCAACCAGCCCTACGAAGAGCTGGGTCCCCGCGTGCGCGGGGATGACGGGATTTTGGTGGTGAGCAAATCCCCACCACCCTTGATCTTCCCGCGCCAGCCCTTAGGGTAGCGCGCGAAAACGCAATCAACGAGGCATCCCCATGAGCAAGGCAATCATCCCCGCCGGTACCGAGAAGGTGGTCGAGGCGTTCCATTTCGTCCCCGGCCGCACCGCGGGCAACCTGCTGTTCATCTCGGGCCAGCTCGGCACCCACAACCGGGTGCTGGCCGACGGCCTCGAGGCGCAGATCGACGCGGCGTTCGCCAACATCGCCCGCATCCTGGCCGAGGTGGACCGCGACATGACCGCCATCGTCGAGATCGGCTCGTTCCATGTCGGCGACGTGTCGCAGCACGTGCAGGCCTTCGCCGCCGCCATGAAGCAGCACCTGCCCGGCCACCCGCCCGCCTGGACCGCCGTCGGCGTCACCGGGCTGGCCATGGCCGGCGCGCTGGTCGAGGTGAAGGCGGTCGCCACGCTGGGCTGAGGCGCCTCACACCGGCTGGATCAGCACCTTGTAGCTGTCGGCCGGTTCGTGGCCGAAGAAGGTCTTGCCGATGTTCTCGTAGTGCCGGTACGAGATCAGCGCGTGATTGGCCGCCTGCTGCGCGTCGCGCAATTGACGTTCCAATGGGCTGTCCATCCGGCAGCCGGTCGTCGCCGCCGTGTTGTTGATCATGCTGACCACTTCCCGGCAGGTCTGCGCGGCGTGGGCGCAGGCGAGGAGCGCGGGCCAGAAATACTCCCATTCCGGCACCAGCCGCCCGCCGTCCTTGGGCAGCGGACCCAGATGGGCCTCCAGCTTGTCCTGGGTGTCCATGACGAAGGCGCGCACCGCCATCAGCTTGGCCTGCGCCTCGCCGACCCGGTACTGCACCACGGCCTGGTCCTTCAGCGTGGTCGAAAGACCCCATGGCACCTTGCCCATGGCCAGCTGGATGAAATTGTCGATGGCGCCCCGGCACACGCCCAGCGCCACCGCCGCCTTGTTGTAAATCGCATGCGTCGGATTGCGGTAGGTCGGGTTGGCATAGAGCTCGCTGGGCGCCAGCGAGCGCGCCGGCAGCAAATGTTCGGGCGGCACGTACTGGTTCACCATGCGCACGTCGTGGCTGCCCGAGCCGCGCATGCCCGAGGTGTCCCAGGTGTCGACGATCTCGAACTCGCCCCTGGGGAACATGAACGAGGACTCGGCCGGCTTGCCGGTCGCCTCGTCGATCGCCATCGCGGCCATCAGGTAGTTCCAGGTGGCGTTGGGCGAGCCGCTGGCAAAGCTGCCCTGGTAGGTGACCCGCCAGCCGTCGCCGTCGCGCCGGCAGGTGCGGCCGGGATTGGGCCCGTTGGGCGGGCCGAGGCCCGAGCACACCAGCGCGTACCAGTCGTTAAAGATCGTCTTCGCCAGCTCGGGCCCCATCTGGCGGATGACCAGGCCGTTGATCTCGGACGAGATCTGCACGCACCAGCCCACCGACCCGTCGATGGCCGAGCACGCCTCGATGATCTCGATCTGCTCGCGCGCCCGCAAATCCTCGCCGCCCAGCTCGGGCGGCAGCACGTAGCGGTAGATGCCGATATCGGCCATCAAATTCGACGCCCAGCCCGGCAGATGCCGCAGCCGCTGCGCCTCGTCGCCCGCCGCGGCCAGCTGGTCCTTGATGGAGGCGATGCGCTCCAGCATGGGCGTTTTCTGCAGCGCCTTCTGGCGCGCGATGATTTCTTCGTTAACCATTTAGGTGGTGTCTCCCCAGATCGGTGGTCCGCCCCAAGAGGTGCGGGGCGTCCCGCCCCACGGACATCAGGTCACGGATTTCTGCACGGTTGGCCGAAGCCGATGCTTCCCTGCGGAAACAGCCGGATTCGACGCTCTCCCCAAAAGTCATCCTAGCCCGAATTATTCATCAGCCGGGCTATTCCGGGTCGGCGAACGTAGCTTAACCTACTGATTTGGTGTAGAGAATAGGTGCTTAGACCACTCTCGAACACCGGACAGAAAGTGCCA
>CAMDTB010000102.1 GCA_945907245.1 Rhizobium sp. Q54 | reverse complement strand
CGATCAGAACCTGTCCCCGCAACCACGCCAAACCCTGCAAAATCGCGCCGCTCCCAGCGCCACCAGAAGCTGCGTCCCGCGTAAAGCGCAAAACCTCAAACCAAGCTGTAAGAGCCCGGGCCAAACGCCTCATGAATAAGACAGGTTAGGCAGGCCAGACCGGTCGAATACGGCATTGACTTCGCAGGTAAAGCGCCTATTTTGCGCGGCGTGAATGACACACAAGCTGGCTCGGCCGACGGATCGCCCACATCGACGAGACTTTCGGGACACGTGGGCCGCGTGTCGTTGGGGCATGCGCGTTCAAGGGTGAAACGGTAAAGCTGACGTGAACTTCGAATATCTCGGATTGGCCCCGGAGACGCTGCGGGCCGTAGAAGAAGCCGGTTATACAACGCCGACGCCGATCCAGGCGCAGGCGATACCCGTCATATTGCAGGGACGGGACGTGCTGGGCATCGCCCAGACCGGCACCGGCAAAACCGCCGGCTTCACGCTGCCGATGATCGACATCCTTTCCCAGGGCCGTGCCCGGGCACGCATGCCGCGCTCGCTGATCCTGGAGCCGACCCGCGAGCTCGCCGCCCAGGTGGCCGCGAGCTTCGAGACCTACGGAAAATACCACAAGCTGAACATGGCGCTGCTGATCGGCGGCGTCAGCTTCGACGACCAGGAGCGCAAGCTGGACCGCGGCGTCGACGTGCTGATCGCCACGCCGGGCCGCCTGCTCGACCATTTCGGCCGCGGCAAGCTGATGATGAACGGCGTCGACATCCTGGTGATCGACGAAGCCGACCGCATGCTCGACATGGGCTTCATTCCGGACGTCGAGCGCATCTGCTCGCTGATCACCAAGAAGCATCAGACCCTGTTCTTCTCGGCCACCATGCCGCGCGAGATCCAGAACCTGGTGTCCAAGTTCCTCACCGATCCCAAGCGGATCGAAGTGGCGCCTCCGTCCTCCACCGCCTCGACGGTCGAGCAGTTCCTGGTGCCGATGAACACCAGCGAAGCCGGCGCCAAGCGCGCCAAGCTGCGCGAGCTGCTGCGCGGCGAGGAAATCAAGAACGCCATCGTGTTCTGCAACCGCAAGCGCGACGTGGACGTGGTCTACCGCTCGCTGGTCAAGCACGGTTTCGACGCCGCGGCCCTGCACGGCGACATGGACCAGGGCTCGCGCACGGAAGTACTCGAGAAGTTCAAGAGCGGCAATCTGCGCCTGCTGGTCGCCAGCGACGTGGCGGCGCGCGGCCTCGACATCCCGGCGATGTCGCATGTGTTCAACTACGACGTGCCGTCGCACGCCGAGGATTACATCCACCGGATCGGCCGCACCGGCCGCGCCGGACGCAGCGGACGTACCTTCATGATCTCCACACCGGCTGATTCCAAGTGGCTCCGCAACGTGCAGAGCCTGATCGGCAAGGCGATCAGTACGCTCACCGGCAACACCCAGGCCGGCAACGCACCCAAGTCCGAATCCGTGGCGCCCGCAGCCGCCGAAAGTGCTACAATCCCCGTCGACGCGGCCAATAACGACGGCGCCCGGGACGACGCTTCCGAGGAGAAGCGCGGCAAGCGGCGCCGGCGTAACCGGGGTGGCAAGCGCAGCGATGCGCCGGAGACTGCTGCCCAGCCGCAGGCCGACGCGCCGCAGGTAGCGCAGCCGCAGGATCAGGCGGACGACATGGACGAGCCGCGCAGGACCCAGGACTCAAAACCGCGCCAGAACTCAAATTCGCGCCAGGACTCTGGCCGCGACGAGCCGCGCCGCCAGGAAGCCCGCCGCGACGACAGAAGCCGCCGCGACGAGAGGAGCCGGGATGACAGCCGGCGCCGCGATCCCCGCCGTGACGACAGGAACGATCGCGGCCGCAGGCACTCCCGCGACGACGACTTCGAACCTGTCGTCGGCCTGGGTGATCACGTGCCCGAGTTCCTGCTGCGCACCTTCAAGATCGTGCCGATCACGGCCGACGACGACGAGGACGAGGTCGACTTCGAGGTGATCGAAGCCGAAGCATCCGAGACGGCCGAAGCGCCGGAAGCAGCCGCCGCCGAGCCGGAGGCCGACGCAACGGAACCGACAGGCGAACGCAAGTCCAAGCGCAAGCGCCGGTCGCGCGGCAAGAAGCCGCGTGAGGCTGTTTCCGAGACGCCTGCCGCCGAGGTTGCCGCCGATATCGAGCCCACGGATGTCGAGTCCACCGATATCGAGCCCGCCGAATATCAGGCCGTGCCGGATCTAGATGCCAGCGCGAACGCGGTCGAGGAACAGCCCGCCGCCAAGCCGAAGCGCGTGCGCAAGCCGCGCGCCACCAAGGCCGTCGCCGCTGAAGCCGTCGCGCCGGAGCCAGCCGCCGCCGAAGCTGCGCCCGCCGCCGAGGAAAAGCCCATGGCGAAGCCGCGCAGGCGCGCCGCGAAGCCAAAGGCCGACGCCGAACCGGCTACTCCCGCCACGGAGACCGCGGCGGATGCGCCGCCCGCCAAGCCGAAGCCGGCCCGCAAGCCGCGCGCACCCCGTAAGCCGCCGGCCAAGGCGGCCTGATCCCTCCCCGTCGTTGCTGACCGCACGCGGCCGTCCCGGTCGCGTGCGCAATGCCGTCTTGCCCGCGTCCGGCTTCCGCTTTAAGCAGAACCACCAAGAGCAGCCAACTGGCTGCTCAGGCACTTAAGGGGCGATCATCTTGCCCGCTTTCATGTTCCCTGAAAGCGGGATGATCTCAATCAAGGGAGACGGCACATGGAATTCGACAAGGTTTCGCTCGACATCAATGACGGCGTCGCCGTCGTGAAGCTCAACGATCCGGAGGCGATGAACGCCGTCTCCCTGCCCATGCTGCAGAGCCTGAAGGAGGTGCTGGGCATCCTCGAGGACCGCGAGAGCAAGGTGCGATCGGTGGTGATCACCGGCGAAGGCCGCGCCTTCTGCGCCGGCGCCAACCTGAAGAACCGCAAGCCCGCCGATCCGGACGATCCCGACAATACGGTCGCCACCCTCGACGTCTACTATCACCCCATGCTGAAGCGCATGCGCGACCTGAAGGCGCCGATCATCACCGCCGTCAACGGTCCGGCCGCCGGCGCCGGCATGAGCCTCGCCATCAGCGGCGACCTCGTGTACGCCGCGCGCTCGGCTTACTTCATGCAGGCCTTCATCAATATCGGCCTGGTGCCCGACGCGGGCAGCACCTTCATCCTGCCCCGGCTGATCGGCAAGGCCCGCGCCGCCCGGATGATGATGCTGGGCGAGCGCGTCCCCGCCGAGAAGGCGCTGGAATGGGGCATGATCTCCGAGGTGCTCGACGACGACAAGCTGATGCCCACGGTGATGGAGCTGGCCGCGCGCATGGCCAAGGGCCCGACCAAGGCCTATTCCTTCATCCGCAAGGCGCTGGCCGCCACCTGGGCCAACAATTACGACCAGCAGCTCGAGCTCGAATACAACCTGCAGATCCGCGCCTCGAAGACCTTCGACTACACCGAGGGCACCACCGCGTTCCGCGAGAAGCGCCCGGCGAAGTTCGAGGGCCGCTGATCGCCGCGACGGCTACGTCCGTTTCCGCGACGGCGCCGGCTTCTTCGCATCCGCCCTGAGCGCTTCATCAAGCGCCTTGCGGGCCCAGTCGAGCATCTCGTCCTGCTCGTCGAACAGGGAATCGGGCGCCTCGTAGTAGGACAGGATGCCGTGCTGGCCGTTCTTCGTGGCATAGCTGAAGGGGACGCAGCCGGCACTCTCGAAGTCGGCTCGGTTGCCGTCTCCGACCTTGAAATAGAGCCGGTCGCCGGCGATCAGGCCGAACATCACGCCGTGGCAGAACAGGCCAGCGCCGCCAAACATGCGCCGCAGGCTGACGCCGTCGACCGGCTCGAGCAACTCGAGCACAAAGGCGCTGTATTCGGCGCTGACAGCCACTACACGTCCATCATGTTGACGGTCCGGCCCGGCAGCTGGACCACGAGTCCGTCCACCGCATCTGTCAGCAGGATCTGGCAGCCGAGGCGCGAGGTGGGCCGCAGGCCGAACGCCAGGTCCAGCATGTCGGCCTCGTCCTCGTTCGGCCTGGGCAGCTTGGCGTAGAACGCCTTGTCGACGATCACATGGCAGGTCGAGCAGGCCATAGAGCCTTCGCACACCCCCTCGATGTCGACGTCGTTCTCATGGGCGATTTCCAGCACGGACTGGCCCGACCGGGCGGTCACTTCCTTCCGGGTACTGCCGTCCGCGCTGACGAAAATCATCTTCGGCATCATGCCGCCTTTCTCAATTGGGCCACCTTGCGCACCACCGTCCCGATGGCGTGTTCTATCTCGGCGTCGGTGGTGAAGCGGCCGATGCCGAACCGGATCGTCGCCTGGGCCAGTCGTTCCTCGACTCCCAGCGCCTGAAGCACATAGGACGGCCCGGCGACCGCCGAGGCGCAGGCCGCCCCCGATGACACCGCCAGTTCGCGCAGCTGAGCAAGCAGCAGCGCGCCGTCGACTCCGGGGAAGCCGACGCTGATATTGCCGGGAATTCGCCGCTCGCTGTCGCCGTTCAGCACCGCGCCCGGCACGCCGGCGAGGACGCCGCCGGTGAACCTGTCGAACTGCCGCTTCAGGCGCTCCCGCTCGGCATCCATCTCGCCGGCCGCCACCTTGCATGCCGTGCCCAGGCCGACGCAAAGCGCGGGCGACAGGGTGCCCGAGCGCAGCCCGCCTTCCTGCCCGCCGCCGCTGAGGATCGGGTCGAATTTCAGCCGGGATTTCGTCCGCGTATACAGCGCGCCGATTCCCTTGGGCCCGTAGAGCTTGTGGCCGGAGATGCTCATCAGGTCGATGTTCATGGCCTCGACGTCGAGCGGGATTTTGCCGACGGCCTGTGCCGCGTCGGTGTGGAAGAACACCCGCCGTTCGCGGCAGATCGCGCCGATGTCGGCCAGCGGCTGGATCACGCCGATCTCGTTGTTCACCGCCATCACCGACACCAGCAGGGTCTCGCCGGTGATCGCCTCGCGCAGTTCGTCGAGATCGATCAGACCATTCGGATTCACGGGTAGACAGGTGACCGCCATCCCTTCCCGCTCCATGGCGGCGACGGATTCCAGCACGCATTTGTGCTCAGTGGCGACGGTCACCAGGTGGCTGCGGTGCTTGCGGTAGAAGCGCGCCAGTCCCTTGATCGCCATGTTGTTGGATTCGGTGGCGCCCGAGGTGATGATGACCTCCTTCGGCCCGGCGCCGATCAGCGCGGCCACGTGCCCGCGCGCACGCTCGACGGCGTCGGCGGATTCCCAGCCGAACTTGTGGCTGCTGGAATGAGGGTTGCCGAACTTGGTGGTCAGGAACGGCATCATCTCGTCGAGCACGCGCGGATCGAGCGGCGTGGTTGCCTGGTAGTCCATATAGATCGGCAGCTGGATGTCGGTCTTCATTATCCCGCCTTCCGCCGCGCCATGCGCTCGCGCAGCGCACACCACGCCGCGAACAGCCGGTTCATGTCATCCTCCGTCGTCGCCCAGCCCAGGCTGACCCGGATCGCCGAGGCGGCCACGGTTTCGTCGCAGCCCATGGCGGCCAGCACCCGCGAGGCCTTCACCTTGCCGGACGAACATGCCGCACCGGCGCTGACGCCCACTCCCGCCAGATCGAGCGCCATCACCTGGGTTTCGCTGCCGATGCCCGGCAGGGCGACGCAGCTCGTGTTGGGCAGCCTTGGCGCGCCAGCCGAAAGAATGAGGGCTTCCGGCGCAGCCGCCCTTACCCGGGCCTCCCAGGCATCGCGCAGGGCCGCGGTTGCCTCGGGCAACCCGACGAGGTCGGCGGCGATGCCGAAGCCGGCGATGCCCGGGACGTTTTCGGTGCCCGACCGCCTGCCCTGTTCCTGCCCGCCGCCGCGCACCAGCGGCGTCAGGGCGCAGACCTCGCGCACCACCAGCGCGCCGACTCCCTGCGGTCCGCCCAGCTTGTGGGCGGAAAGGGTCAGGTAATCGACGTCCAGATCGTTGAAGTCGACCGGAATCTTGCCGGCGGCCTGGACGGCGTCGCAGTGGAGGCGCGCACCGTGGCGCCTGGCGATGGCAGCCGCCGCGGCGACCGGCTCGATCACGCCGGTCTCGTTGTTGGCCAGCATCAGCGATACCAGCGTGCCGCCGTCGCGGGGCGCCTGCGCCAGCAACTGGTCCAGTACCGCCAGGTCGACGACTCCGTCGCCATCGACGGGTACGGTCTGGACAGGCAGGCCGCTTGCCGCCGCGGTCTCGGTCACGGAGTCGTGCTCGATCGCCGAAACGATCAGCCGCGCGGCGCCGGTTCGGGTGAGCGCCGCCATGTTGGCTTCCGAGCCGCCGCTGGTGAACACCACCTCGGACGGCTTCGCACCGACCAGACCGGCGACCCGGGCGCGCGCCTGCTCGACCGACGCCCGCGCGGCGCGTCCGGCCCCGTGCACCGAGGACGGGTTGCCCACGCGCCCCAACGCCTCGGCGACGGCCGCCGCCGCCTCGGGACGGACGGGCGCGGTCGCGTTGTAATCCAGGTAGGCGAAGCCGCTCATGATCCCCTTGGGGCCGACGCCCGCGCCACCAATCGGAGAATTGCAGCCCATGCCATGATCCGATGCTCGCATTTCGCTGAGGGACGATGCTATATAACACGCCGCGCTGCGATTTCCGGCAAGTGCCGGGGCCAACCTCTTGCAGTCGTCAGGTTACGGGTTATCTGAGTGCCATTCCCGCGCGCTTCAAGATGCGTCAGCAATGCTCTGGCTCTACTGCATTTTTGAACCGCCACCAAATGCGTTTTGGCGCCGGGTGACCGACATGAAAGACAAGCTGGGAGTATTGTGAATGCCCGAGGTCATCTTTCCTGGCCCGGACGGCCGACTTGAAGGCCGCTATCAACCGCCGAAAGTAAAGAACGCTCCCATCGCGTTGATCCTGCATCCGCATCCGCGGCATGGCGGGACCATGAATAACAAGGTGGTCTATCACCTGTTCCACGCCTACGCGCGCCGTGGCTTCGCGGTGCTGCGATTCAACTTCCGCGGAGTCGGCCGCAGCCAGGGCGAGTTCGACAACGGAATCGGCGAACTGAGCGACGCCGCCTCGGCGCTCGACTGGCTGCAGACCTACAACCCGGACGCGCCGAGCTGCTGGATCGCCGGCTTCTCATTCGGCGCCTGGATCGGCATGCAGCTGCTGATGCGCCGGCCGGAAATCCAGGGCTTCATCTCGGTCGCCCCGCCGGCCAACATGTACGACTTCAACTTTCTCGCACCCTGCCCGTCCTCGGGCATCATCATCCAGGGCACCGCCGACGAGGTTGTGCCGCAGGAAGCCACCGCCAAGCTGGCCGAGAAGCTGCAGGCGCAGAAGGGCATCAAGGTCGACTACACGACCATCCCCGGCGCCAGCCACTTCTACGAGAACCACATGGAACAGCTCATCAGTTCCGTGGACGGCTACTTGGACAAGCGCCTGAAGGCCTGATCTTTCCGAAGCAGTCTGAATATGATATACGCTCATACATGTATATCATGGAGCTAGGCATGCGTGTCGCGAAGTGGGGAAACAGCCTCGCCATCCGCCTGCCCTCGGCGGTCGTGGAGGCGCTGGAATTGAAGGACGGCGACCAAATCGAAGTCCATATCACCGGATCGCGAGAGTTCAAAATCGTCCGCGACGACAGCCAGCGGCAGGCGCTCGAGAAACTTCGCAGTCTGAAATGGAAGCTTCCTCCCGGTTTCGTTTTCGACCGGGACGAGGTCCATGAACGGTAGGGCGTTCCTTGACACCAATATCCTGATCTACGCTGTCCTGGATGATGGGCCCAAGGTCGAGACCGCCCAGTTCCTCGTGGCATCCGGAGCCGTCATCAGCGTACAGGTGCTCAACGAGTTCGCCTCGGTCGCGAGACGCAAGTTCAACAAGACGTGGGCTGAAATCGGTGACGCGCTGGAAATCATACGGTCGCTGGTTCTGGAGATTGCGCCCCTTACCATTGATGCCCACGATGCGGCGTTCGCGATCGCGGCCCGGCTCAACTATGGCGTTTACGACGCGATGATCATTGCATCTGCAGCCGGCACGGGGTGCGATGTGCTGTACTCCGAGGACATGCGGCACGGGCAAGTCATCGACGGAGTCAGGATCGTCAATCCCTTCGCCCCCTAGTCCAGCGCGAACAACTTTCCGCCGGTCATCGGCTCGGGCACGCCGGTCGTGGTCGGCGTGCTCAGCGGCAGGCCCTTCATCGACCGGACAGCGAGGAACGCGAACGCCTCGGCTTCGAGAAAATCGCCGTGCCAGCCGATGGATTCGACCGGGTCGACCGGCACCTGCAGGGTGCGCTGCAGCCCCGCCATGATCACCGGATTGTGCCGGCCGCCGCCGCAGACAAGCCAGCGGCCGGGCGCATCGGGCAATGTCTCGCGGCTGGCCGCGATGGCGGCCACGGTCACCGCGGTCAGCGTCGCGGCGCCGTCCTCCAGCGACAGGCCCTCGACCATGCCGACCGGGAAATCGTTGCGGTCGAGGGACTTGGGGAAGGCCTGAGCGAAGTACGGATGGCGCAGCGCCTCGCGCACCACCGCGTCGTCGACCCTGCCGGCCGCGGCCGCGGCGCCGTCGCGGTCGAAAGCCTCGCCGGTGTGCCGGCTCAGCCAGTCGTTGATCAGCGCATTGCCCGGGCCGGTGTCGAAGGCGATGACCGAGCCGTCCCGGTCGAGCCACGTAATGTTCGAGACGCCGCCGATATTGAGGATGGCGACCGGCCAGTCGCCGTCCGCCAGTCCGGCCGAGCGCAGCAGCGCCTGGTGATAGAGCGGCACCAGCGGCGCGCCCTGGCCGCCGGCGGCCACGTCGGCCGTGCGGAAATCGTTGACCACGGCAATGCCCAGCTCGCGCGCCAACAGGCCGCCATCGCCGATCTGCCAGGTCCAGCGTTCCGCCGGCCGGTGCAGGATGGTCTGGCCATGAAAGCCGACCAGATCGATATCGGCGGCGGAAAGGGCTTCCTTCGCCAGCATCGCCTCGACTGCTCGGGCATGGGCGCGGGTCAGGTCCTGCTCGACGGCGTGGACCACGGGCGAACCCACGAGG
>CAMDTB010000101.1 GCA_945907245.1 Rhizobium sp. Q54 | reverse complement strand
CCTCGATCCAGTCGAGCGACCGGTCCGCCGTCGTGATGCCCCGGAATTTGCCATCCATGGTGATCGGGAACACCTGTTCCACGATCAGCTTCCCTTCATACAGGTACGGCTCGGTGACCATGGGCCGGATCGGGCTGGTGCCGCCGGGTGCACGGTCGTGCCACAGCTTGCTCAGTCCGCCCTCGACCGCCACCCCTGCGGATTCGAGATGGTTCTCGAAGCGGTTCTTCACGCCCCGGTAGTAGAAGCTGGTATCGAGTCCGCTCAGCGGCGACATCTTGATGGCGCCGCCGTCCTGCGTGTCGCGGTACCAGTACGCCGTGAGCCGACCGCTCGCGTCGAGCGCCTTGCGCTCCAGTTCGGTCGCCTGTGCGGCGAAGGCGCTGTCCTGACCGTCGGCGTTCGGCTCGTAAGACAGTGCCGACCCCAGGAACTCCGGGAACGCTTCGAGGACCGCGCGGTGAAACTGCAGGGATTCACGGCGCTTGCCGAACAGGCCGTTCTCCTGCGCCAGCGCCATCACCTGCGGCACCGCGTTGGCCACCCGCGCCGAGCCGTCGTAGATCATGGCCACCTCATGGACCTCCATCTGCACGAGGTCCTCGCCGCTGGTGCGGTAGGCTTCGAACAGCTTCCAGCCCAGGGTGCCGATCAGTGCCGTCAGCAGCAGCGCCATCGGCAGCAAGCCCATCAGCGCGAGCCGTCCCCGTATGCCCAGGCGGCTCAACCACTTCCAGGGAAGTCCCTTGCGCGTCTCAGGTGTCATGGTGTTGGCCCGACCTTGATAGCTGCTTGGTGAGAGTGAGGCGATTGACGCCGTCGACCCGCTGATAATCGATGGAATCCATCATGGAGCGCACGAAATGGACGCCCAGTCCGCCGATGTCGCGGTGCTTCAGGTCGGCGTCCAGATCGGGTGTGTCGACCGAAAGCGGATCGAACGCGTCGCCGTCATCCTCGATGACGATGGTGACATCGTCATCCACCTGCATCCGCAGGCTGATCCTGCCGGCGCGTCCGTCCGGATAGCCATAGCTGATTGTGTTCACGAGCAGTTCGTCGAGCACGATGTCGATGTGCATGGCCACATCCGGCGGCAACTCGGCCTGCTCGGCGAAAGCCTCCAGCTGCGGCGGCAGCCGGCCGAGGTCCGCCATGTCGTTGGCCATGACCGTCTCGAACGCCAGACTCATCGGTCTCGCCCCGCCTCGCGCGCCACTGATGCAGCGAATTCCCCGACAAGCTGTATCCTGATCCCGTCCATCATGTCCGATCGATCCGAGGTGAGTTCGTCCAGTAGAGCCCGGAGGATACTATCGCCGGTTTGGCTGGATTCGGCCACATTCGTCAGTGGCGGGCGCAACGATACTTCAATTCAAGCCATAAGTAAGGGTTATCCTGCAAGATTATATATCCAAAAGGACTTATGGCGTTTGTGCTGAAGGGTGAGGAAGAGGCGCCATGACGCCGTTGTTCGCGGCAAAAGCCATGTTCTCTTTTTGGCGAAAAGCGGCTAACGTCTCCCGGCAACTGGCTGGCGGCGACTTTGCCGCCGGACGGGGAGTCCAGCATGCGCTTCCGGCATCCAACCTGCCTGAGGCATTTCCGATTCAGGGGCGGTCCATGTCCATTACTGTCTGCGAAGAGATCATCCTTCTCACCGTCAACGATGAGGGGAAGCTGCTGCGCTGGAGCGAGGAGCTGGCCGTCCGCGCCGCTGTAGCCGGCGCCAGCCTGATCGATCTCGCCTTCCGCGGCCGCATCGACAACGACGTGAAGGACCTGTTCATCGTCAGCAAGGAGCCGACCGGCGAAGCCCATCTCGACATGGCGCTCACCTACCTGACCGGGAAGGGCGACAGGATTCCGATCCAGACGGCGGTCTATGACGTCATGGAGGTGGCGCGGGAAGTCCATGCCGCCGCGCTGCAGCGCCTCGTCGACAAGGGCATCCTCGCGAAAAAGGACGAGTCTTTCCTCTGGGTGCTGAAGAGCCGCCGCTATCCGCCGCTCAGCAGCGTCATCCAGCAGGAAGCCAAGCTGCGCATCCTGTCAGTGCTGATGAGCGACGACATCCCCAGTTCCGAGGACGTGGCCCTGATCAGCCTGGCCTACGAGACCCGCATCCTTGAGCTCTTCATGTCGCCGGCCGAGATCGAGCGGTTGTCCAGCCGCATCCAGGAGGTCGGCAACCTCGAGTTGATCGCGCAAGCCGTGTCCGCCGTGATCTCCGACATCAGGACGGCCTCGCCGATCCTGTTCATGGCGCCGCTCTGAGCCTTACGAACCAGCATCCAAGAGGATCATTATGGAAATCACCCACGAAACCATTGGCGATAAGCTGGTCGTCCGCCCGGCAGGCAGGATCGACAGCCTGACGTCTCCGGCCTTCGAGGCCGCCCTGTTGCCGCTCGTCGACAAGTCGAGCCTGGTCGTCATCGATTGCGCCGGCCTGACCTATGTGTCGTCGGCCGGCCTGCGCGTGTTTCTCAGCGCCGCGAAGGCGGCGAAAGCCAAGGGCGGCAAGATCGTATTGTGCTCGCTGACCCAGGGTGTACAGGAAGTGTTCACCGTCAGCGGCTTCTCCAAGATCATCGACATGCATCCCACGCTGGATGCGGCCCTGGCCTGAACTTCTTTAAATCACGGCTCTACCACGCCTGAAATCTGGACTCGGCGACCGATTCGGTCGTAAACACCCTGTTCTATATGGACACGGTGCCTGTCATGGCGCCTGGTAACGAAGGTTAAGGTGCATGAAGGGTAAGGAAACCGGCAGTTTGAATGACCGGTTGAGCGAGCAGGCCAAGGCGAAGCAGGCGCTGCTCGAGCGGGTCAAGGCCAAGAATCCGCAGAACGATCCGGCGTTCGTCGAGCGACAGGCAGCCAGGAAGGCTACCGCCGAGGAACGCGAGAAGCGCGAGGCCGAGAAGCGCGCCCAGCGTGCCGCCGACAAGGAGCGTCGCGAGGCAGAGGCAAAGCGTACCGCCGCCGAGCGCGAAGCGGCGCGTCTCGCCGAGATTGCCCGCAAGGAGCGCGAACTGGTCGAGAAGGCGGCCCGTGAGGTCGAGATGGAAGTCGAGCGCAAGGCCAAGCGCGACGCCCGCTATGCCGCGCGCAAGGCGCGCAAGCGGTAGCCACGCTGCCTGACTGATCGCTGCATTCTGCCCGGCTGGCGCCCTAGCTTCAGTGTGGGGATCGGTGGGCCATGCGGCGTAAGAATGCACAACGAAAAAGCGGCTCCCGAAGGAGCCGCTTTTGAAGCACATCAGGTGGCTTGCGCCCTCCTTGGTGCTTACTTCTTGAGTGCGTCCTTGGTCTTGCCAATGGCGTTCTGCACCTTGCCCTTGGCTTCCTGGGCGACGCCCTTGGCTTCGGTCTTCGGCGAGTCGGTCGCGCGCCCGGCGGCCTGTCGGGCCTTGCCGGCGACTTCGTTGGCAGTACCCTTTACCTTGTCAGCAGTGCCACCCATGGGAGGATCCTTTCGGTAGTGGGAGGAGTCAGTCCTCGTTCAACGGTCCAGCGGCGGATGAGTTCCTGAAAGCCGTGGATTTTCAGGAGCAGGCACGCTCCGGCCGGCGCTCTGTTCGACCGAGGCAGCGGGCATCGACCCCAAATCCATCTACGTGACCAATGCGGTGAAGCACTTCAAGTTCACCCCGCGCGGCAAGCGGCGGCTGCACCAGCGCCCGAACGCCGGCGAGATCGAGGCGTGCCGGTTCTGGCTGTCCGGCGAACTGGAGGAGCTGAAACCCCGGCTGGTGGTCGCTCTCGGCGCGACCCCGCTGCACAGCATGGCCGGCAAGGCTATGCCCGTAGGCACGAACCGGGGCCGCATCGTCACGCGGGGCGGCGTCGGCGTGCTGCCGACGGTACATCCATCCTACCTGTTGCGGTTGCCCGACGAGGACGCCAAGGCGCGGGAATACGCCCGTTTTGTCGCGGACCTGAAGTTGGCCCGCTAGCGCCCGGGTCCCATCTCTCCTGATATCCCTTGCACTGCCGCGCCGAACGGCAATCTTCTATGGGGAATGACCGACAGGGGTTTTATGTCATCGACGCTTCGGGCCGGCATCTGGGCAGCCTTGCTGACGCTGGCGCTCATCCCGCCCGCGGCGGCGATTCCGCCCGGCACCTACCAGCAGAGTTGCAAGGACATCAAGCTCAAGGATCCCGACGGGGATTCCGCGCGTATCAAGGCTAGTTGCCGCGACAGCAGCGGCAAATGGCGCAAGACGGCGTTCGAGATCGACCGTTGCTGGGGCGACCTGGCGAATATCGATGGCGAGCTTGTATGCGTCGCCGATCAGCGGCATGGCGGCGCGCCGGGCTTTCCCGCCCAGCTGCCGCCGCTGCCCATGGGTAAACCCAAGGACGTGGCCGTCGATGTCTGCGTCGAGTGGGCTGTCCGCGAGGCGTATGCGGATGGCGCCGGCTATGCGAGGCTTTTGCGCATCGAGGACATCGATCGCAAGGATGGCAGCCGGATCAAGGTGAAGGGGGTCATCCTCAGCAGCCGGGAGCGCGAAAGCCGGAGCTCCAGGGATCTGCCGTTTCGCTGCGACACCCGCGATGGCGAGGTGCTGGAGTTCAAGTGGCGCTGATGCCCGTCGGCAGGAGAGCCTCAATAGAGTGCCCGGCCGCGTGTTCGGAGAGGGCTTGGGGGCTGAATTCCGAACTCGCGACCGGGCTGACGAGGCCAACGAGAGGGAATATCGCCGCAACCTATGGCTGCATTTTGGCAGGGGCAGGGCATTATCGCGAAGCGCGCGATTTCTTTGCCTTAGTTGAGCGTGTGCCGACGGCCCCTCTCAATGCTGGATCATCCTGCGGTATAGATGCCAGGTCGCATGGCCCAGCACCGGCATCGCCACGGCGAGTCCCAGAAAGAACGGCAACGATCCCAGGAACAGCATCACCGCTACGATCAGACCCCATGCCAGGGTCGGCCCCGGGTTGGCGAGGGTCGCGCGGACCGAGATGACGATTGCAGCCGCCGGGCCGACGTCCCGGTCCACCAGCATGGGAAACGACACCATGCTGATGCACAGTGCGATCACCGCGAACACCAGCCCCACGACATTGCCGACGACGATCAGCGTCCATCCCTGTGGCGTCGCCAGCACCTCGCGTACGAATTCGGCAGGCGACAGGTACCAGACGGCCCCCGAGCCGAGGGTGAATTCGTAGATGGTGATGGCTGCCATGAGCCAGGCGCCATAAAGGCCGACCAGGATCAGCGTCATCAGGCCGATGCTGCCGATGGAATGATGCTGGAACACCCTGAACGCGTCGCGCCAATGGGTCTCCAGACCTTGCTCGCGCCGCCAGCTCACATGATACAGCCCGACCGCGACCACCGGACCCAGCAGCGCCGCGCCGGTGAAGACGGGATAGATCAGCGGCAGCACGCCGTAGCCGAAGGCCAGGCGTATGGCGACATACATGATCAACGGATAGATCAGGCACAGGAAGAGCACGTCGGTGCGGTTTTCCGTGTAGTCCGCGTAGCCTTCGGCAAGCGCGTCCTTCAAATCCCTGTAGGTAATTTTTTTGATCGCGGGCGCGTCGTAATCGGCGGCCGTGCGGGTCATGTCCATCATCGCTCCGTTCCCCATTTCGTGACGCGAACGAGGACCACGATGACGCCAACCGCTCCCCCAAGTGGCTGACGGATCGTCAGAACCTCGAGCAATTAACGAATTGAGGATACGCCCGTTTCACCGGGTTGTCACGTTGGCCGCAGGTTATCGAGGGCGGATCGCCTTGATGTATGGAGTGGCGATCCCGCCCCCGTTTCCGTTTAGCGGCTCTCGACCCTGACCAGCAGGCGGGTGAGCTGCGACGTCTTGATCCGCCAGCCGTCTTCCAGCTTCACATAGGTCTCGCGGTAATGCCCGTAGCCCCGGAAGAAGAACGAGCCGTTCAGAACCGTGTCCTCCATGGGATGGATACCCTTGGCGGTGGTGTCCGACGTGAACTCGATCTCGGGCGTGTGGCCATGATGGGCGCTCTGGGCGGTGGCCAGCGCGCCGGCGATGTAGTTGACGATGTTGTCGCGGCCGGTGACCGGCGCATGCTCGGTGACGCCTTCGGGTGTGCCCAGCACCGGATCGCGCAGCGCCTCGCGGAAGTCGAAGGTGGCATCGGGCGCGAACACGGTGTGCAGCGTCTGGAATTCCTTGGTGTCCATGGAGCGGAAGTACCGCGCCTTGAGCTGCTTGATCTCCTCGATGGCGAGCAGTCTCTCGATGTCGTTCATTATCGTACTCCTTAAGCCGTGCTGCCGCCGTCGATGATGTAGTCGTGGCCGGTGATATAGGCGGACTCGGGCGCGGCGAGGGCGAGCACCAGCGCGGCGATCTCCTCCGGCTTGCCGATCCGCCCTGTCGGCACGTTGCCGCCCAGCGCCCGCCGCAGCAGTGGCGTGTCGACCGCGCCGGGCGATACCGAGACGATCCGGATGCCGTCCTTGACGTGCGCCTTGGCCGCCGACTTGGTCAGGCCGAGCACGCCGTGCTTGCTGGCCGCGTAGGTGGCGTTCCCCGACAGGCTGTTGCTGCCGGCGATGGAGGCGGTGTTGATGATCACGCCGGCCTTTTTCGGCAGCATCACCCGCAGCTCGTGCCGCATGCCGTAGAACACGCCGTCCAGGTTGGTGCGGATCGTATCGTGATAACCCATCGTGCCGTCGAGCTTCACGTCGACGAACGACGAGAACGGGCCTTCGATGCCGGCATTGTTGTGGGCGATGTCGAGACCGCCATGAGCGGCGACCGTGGCGTCCACCAGCTTCGCGACCTGGGCTTCCTCCCGGACGTCGGCCTGGATGTAGGTGCACTTGCCGCCCTTGGCGCGAATGGCCGCCTCGGTCTCCTTGCCCAGCGCCTCGCGCCGGCCGCAGATCACCACGTTGGCGCCCTCGGCGGCGAAGGCGTGCGCCGTCGCCGCGCCGATGCCCGACGTGCCGCCGGTGATCAGCACCGTCTTGCCGGCGAACCGGCCCTTCGGCGCCTCGGCGCGCGCCGCGCCCGCCGCCAGCGTCGCCGTCGCCGCGGCCGCGACGGCCGCCCCCTTCAACAGGTCGCGTCGTCCCATCCCGTTGTCGCTCATCCCACGTCTCCCCGGTTTGCGTGTCGCCCGGAATGATAGGAGGCATCGCGACGGATCGCCATCGTCGTTGCTGAATTCTGAATCGGCTTTTTCACCTTCATACGTGCTTGTCCAGCGGTCGGGCGTTGCGCTAGCATTCGCTCCGGTGTCGCGCATCGCCACAGGTTGCGATGCGATATGGCTGGGGAGAGCACATGTCGGCCGTCGAAGAAATGATCAATGAACGCCTGAAGCACGACATCGATCCGCGTGAGTTCGATGCGCCAGGCTTCCAGAAGGATCCGTTCCCGCTCTACAAGCGCCTGCGGGACCATCACCCGATTTATCACGACCGCTTCCACAACAGATGGGTGATCACCCGATACTGGGACGTGGACGCCGTGTTCCAGAACAGCGAGGCCTATACCCGCGGCATCTATGACGAGGACGGACCCTACAAGTTCGGCTCGCGCCATGTGTTCGGGCCGAACATCCTGGAATATGGCCGGGGCGACCGGCATCGCTGGCTGCGCAACGTCATCGCCGGTCAGTTCGTCGGCCAGAAGCTGAACGACTTCCTGCCGGTGATCGACATGATCGCCCGCGAACTGATCGACAAGTTCCGCAAGGAGGGCGAGGTCGAGCTGGTCACCCAGTTCAGCCACCAGTTCCCGATCCGCGTCATCTCCAACATGCTGGGCCTGCCGCGCGAGGACGAGAACATGTTCGTCGGCTGGTATCAGGCGCTGATCGCCGGGCTCGGCTTCGGCGGCGTGCATCTGGCGCGCGGCATCGCCGCCCGCAACGAGATGTGGGAGTACCTGGAACCGCTGATCAACGAACGCAGCAAGAACCCCGGCGAGGATCTGCTGTCGCGGATCATCGCGGCCGAGCTCGACGGCGTGAAGATGGACATGGACGAGATCAAGGGCTTCGTCGCCCTTTTGCTCGCCGCCGGTGGCGACACCACCGACAAGGCCATCGCCAACATGATGTATCACATGATGTACACGCGCCCGGACCAGTTCGACCGGGTGAAGGCGAACCCCGAGCTGTGGGAGAACGTGTTCACCGAGATGATGCGCTACGACCCGGTCGTGCACACCCAGGGCCGCCGAACCGTCAACGAGATGGCACTCTATGACGAGGTGATCCCGAAGGGCGCCATGGTGCTCATCTATCTCGGCGCCGGCAACCGGGATGAGCGGGTGTTCAAGGATCCCGATACGTTCGACGCGTTCCGGGACGACCTTCACATGGGACGCGAGAACCGGTCGGGCCGCTACAAGGACGGCAAGCCCGGCCATCTCGGTTTCGGCATGGGGCAGCACTTCTGCATGGGCTATGCCATGGCCCGTCAGGAGGCCGTGCTGGCCTGTGCCTACTTCGCCAACTCGCTGAAGAACATCCGGCCCAAGTTCAAGGAACACGCAGGCATCTTCTCGCCCAACATCGACTCCGGCGGCTTCCGGTCGCCGGCCGAGCTGTGGCTGGAATTCGATCCCGAGTGACCGCCATGAAGCTCAGGGTCGACTACAAGAAATGCGAGAAGGCGGGCGAGTGCTATTACAACCACAACGTCCTGTTCGAGCGTACCGATAACGGATTCCCGAAGATCCTCGTGGATGATCTGACGACCGATGCCCTGGTTCACGAGGCGAGGGAGGCGATCGAGGTTTGCCCCACCGGGGCGATCACCATCGAGGAATAGGCACCGGCCCGGCGGCGTGTGTTCCGCGCCGCCGGCAGCCGTCCCGATCACATGGCGGAATAATCACTTCACGGGTGTTACGTTCGGCGTGCCTTCCGCGCCCATATAGACGACGAGCAGGGCGACCGGCTCCATTCCCTTGTTCATGCCCTTGTGGGGGACTTGTTGGGCTTCCATCACAGCCTCGCCCTGGTGGAACACCTTGGTGCCGTGGCCACCGTAGTTCACGGTCACCGCGCCCTGCAGCACATAGGCGTACATTGGCACCTGATGGCTGTGGAGTTGGCCTTCGCCTCCCGGCTCGATCGTCACGATGGCGGATGTGATCCTGGGTACACCGGCTGGGTAGGCGATGGGCTGTCCCAGCACGTCGGACCCGGTCACCAGCAATTCCTGGGCGGGATATCCGAGTTTCTCCGCCGCGCCGACGCCCGTGGCAAGCAGGATGGTGGCACTGGCCGCAGCGGACAGAATCATGGACCGCATGTCTTGACCTCCAGTCGTTTAGCCGCAGCTTCCGCCGAAACGACTGCAAGGAAAAGCACTTATACCAACCTGCATTGATCATGACCCATGCGCCCACTTGCGCCGCCCGATGGTCATGATGTGCCAAGGCTGATCGACGAGCTTGTTCCAAGCCTCGCAGCAGTGGTCGACGATGTTGTCATATGAGGTGAAGACCCGGTTGGAGAG
>CAMDTB010000100.1 GCA_945907245.1 Rhizobium sp. Q54 | reverse complement strand
TTGAATATATGTCATGAATTATCGAGGAAATATGCGCTATGTTGGTCAGTTATTCGTAATACGCGAAATATAAAATCGATTTATTCTCAGATATAATCTTAGAATAGATTGTGTATACCGATAGATAATTTGTAATAGATCGAGATATTGAGGAGGCCCTTGAAGGCCTCCATGCCACAATACCCCTTTCTGCGGTGGGCCGTGCCACCAACCTCGGCAGGCCGTGAAATACTTTCACGGCCCGAAATCCGCCGCGTGCTGAGGAGCGCGTGCATGGCGCCGACAGTTTACTGAAATCCCGCTGACGCCTATCGTCTTCCGAACGGAGGGAACGATGGCGCGGCTCATTCTATTCAACAAGCCGTTCGGGGTGCTGTCGCAGTTCACCGACCGAAGTGGCACCCATCCAATTCTTGCCGACTTCCTGAAGATTCCCGGCGTCTATCCCGCCGGGCGGCTCGACAAGGACAGCGAGGGACTGCTCCTTCTCACCGACGATGGTCGCCTGCAGGCGGAAATCTCGGCACCTCGTTTCAAGCTGCCCAAGACCTACTTCGTGCAGGTGGAAGGCGTTCCTGGCGATGACAGCCTGGAGGCGCTCCGAACCGGTGTCGACCTCAGTGACGGTCCGACGCGGCCGGCTCTTGTTTCCAGGATGGAGCCGCCGGACATCTGGGAGCGGCAGCCGCCCGTGCGGTTCCGCAAGGCGATCCCGGACCGGTGGCTGTCCATCACCATCACCGAGGGCCGAAACCGGCAGGTGCGGCGCATGACAGCGGCGGTCGGCCATCCCACGCTCCGCCTCGTCCGGTGGCGCATCGGCGACTGGACGATGGAGGGGCTGGCGCCGGGCGAGTGGCGCGAGGTCTCGCCGGCTTTGCGACCATGACGCCGGCAGGCCGGCAAGGCTTGATGAACTGAGAAGGAAGCGCCCGACCGGCTTGAAACCGGCGAAACCTATTCCGCCCGCTTCGGCCGCCCCTCAAGGAGTTTCATGAGGGGTGTGACGGTGATCCCATGGACGACGATCGACACCAGAACGACAAAACCGACGAGCGCCCAGAGCTGGTCGGCGCCATCGATTGTCGAGTGGTTCAGGGCATAGGCGAGATAATAGAAGGAGCCTATGCCGCGGATGCCGAAAAAGGCGATGACTGCCTTTTCGGTCCTCGGCTGCGGCAGGCCGGTCAGGCCGATCCAACCGCAGACGGGGCGGATCACGAAAAGAAATGCCAGGCCGGCAAGGACGGCGGGCCAGGTCAGCGCCTCCAGCAGGCCAGCCGCGATCATGCCGCCGAACAGCACCAGCACCAGCAGCATCAGTAGGCGTTCCACCTGTTCGGCGAAATCGTGCAGCTGCTTATGGTATACGTGGCCGGTCTCCGTACGGCGCAGGGTGACCGCCGCGACGAATACGGCGAGGAACCCGTAGCCGTGAGCCAGCTCGGTGAACCCATAGGCGGCGAGCGTGGCGCCCACGGCCGCGAAGCCGTCGCCGCCGGATGCCAGGCGCGCCGCATTCGGCAGCCTGAACATGAGACTCGCGAACAGGCGGCCGGACAGGTAGCCGAGCGCGATTCCCGCCGCGATTTTCCACCCCACCGAATACAGCACCCAATTGCTCAGCTCCGTCGAGAAGCTCCCCCCGGCCGCCACGGCGGCGACCGCGATGGCGAGGTGGGTAAAGGGAAAGGCGAGGCCATCGTTCAGGCCTGCCTCCGAGGTCAACGCGAAGCGGGTCTCGCTTTCCTCTTCGTTCCCGGGAGGCCCGAGCTGGATGTCCGATGCAAGGACCGGGTCCGTGGGTGCGAGCACCGCGCCGATTAGCATGGCGGCAGCGGGCGCGAGCCCGACGAGCCACCATCCGGTCAGGGCCATCCCGAGGATGCACAGCGGCATCGTCACCGCCAGCAGACGCCAGGTGGGAAGCCAGCGGCGCCATCCCCACGGGCGCCTTATCTTCAGCCCGGCACCCATCAGGGACACGATCACGACGATCTCGGTGATCCGCTCCGTCGCCTCCGGGTAGGAACTCGGGTGGGTCTCGCTGCTGGGCGAAAAGATGCTGAACACGCCGTATCCGAGCAGTACGCAGAAGATCGGAAGCGACAGGGGCAGCGCGCGCAGAAGCAGTGGCAGCCAGGCCGCGGCAAGGATGACCAGGCCGACAAAGTCGAGGAACAGCGCATAAAGGTTCATGGACGTGAATGGCCACGGTGCGTGACCGGTTCCATGCCTGCGGCAAAAATCGCGTGCAGGTCGGCGAGATGCCAGGCTTGGCCGGGCAGGGGCGTCCTCGTCCCTCCCGGCAATTCAGGACTTGGTCTTTATTGGTCGACCGACCAGAAAAGCCGGGGTAGGCTTCGGACGATGCATCAAATGGGGAAGTGCGATGACGCTCGACGAACTGCTGGCGATCGAAGAGATCAGGAAACTGCGCGCCAACTGGTCCCACTATTATGATGGGAAGGAGATCGACAAGCTGGCCGATCTGTTCACCGTCGATGGGGTCTGTGAGTTTGCCGAGAAGTATGGCGGACATTGGGTGGGCCGGGAGCAGATCCGGGCCAATTACCATCGCTATTCGCCGCCGGAGAAGCCGCGCTATGGCGGGCTGCATTGCGGCACCAACCACGTCATCGACGTCCTCGGCCCCGAGGACGCCGTCGGAAAGTGGTTCATCATGGACTTCAACACCCGCGAGGGCGTGGAAAACCCCATCATCCTGTTCGGCGTCTACCAGGACATCTACAAGAAGGTGGACGGCAAGTGGTTGATCCACCGCGCCACGCTCAACCTGCTTTGGCCCCAGCGCGACGCGCCGGGCATCGACATCGCCGCCGAGTAGGTCACGCCCGGTCGCGCAGCCGCTCCAGATCGCGCGTCACCGTCCGTCCGGCCCGCATATAGGCGTAGGCGCCGACGAGACTGATCACGACCACCGCGACCATGGCGTATCGCAGGGACTGCTCGCCTACCGTCGGCTCGATCAGGCTGCTGACAGTGCCGGTGAACACCGGTCCGAGACCCAGCGCGATGAGATTGTAGATCAGCATGTAGACCGACGCCGCCATCGCCCGGCGGCCAGGAGACACCAGTTCCTGGATGATCGCCCAGGTGGGGCCGGCATAGACGCTGGAAAGAAAGCCGGGCACGATGAACAGCCCCATGACCAACCACGTATTGTCCGACAGCAGCATGGCGATCATGAACGGCGCGCTCAGGGTGATCGCGATCGCGGGCAGCCAGCCGTTCCAGTGCATGCCCCGGCGGGCCGCCAGCTTGGCGCAGACATACCCGCCGACGAAGGTGCCGATGGCGCCGAGTACGCCGGTCATGATCGAAATGGCAGTCCCCGCCTCGCCGGTTGTCAGGTCGTGGTAGCGGATGAAGTAGGACGGCATGAAGGTATAGAGACCATACCCCGTCAGGCCATATAGCGCGCCGCCCGCGGTGAACCAGCGCAGCGACGGGACGCGCGCCATGTAGGCGATGCTGGCAAGGGTCTCCTTGACCACGTGCGGCTTGGGTCCGGTGTCGGGGTTTGGTGGCCGCTTCGGCTCCTTCACCGTCAGCCAGATCGTGAGCGCCAGCAACAGGCCTGGCGCGGCGGCCGCGACGAACGCCCAGCGCCAGCCCCACCATTCGTTGACCCACCCGCCGATCAGCAGCCCCAGCATCAAGCCGATATTGCCGCCCGTCGCCAGCAGGCCCATGGCGGTGGCCCTGCTGTGTACCGGGAACAGGTTGGAGATGAGCGACTGGGACGCCGGCATGGTGCCGGCCTCGCCGACGCCGACACCGATGCGGGCGAGGAAAAGATGCCAGAAATTCTGCGCCCCGCCGCAGACCGCCGTCATCACGCTGAAGATCCCGGTGCAGATGACGATGATGTTGCGGCGGCTGAATCGGTCGGCCAGGGCGGCGATGGGAATGCCCAGCGACGCATAGAATACGGCGAAGGCGAATCCGGTGAGCAGGCCGAGCACCCAGTCCGCCAGCCCGAATTCCTCCCGAATGGGCTCGAGCAGAACGCCAAGGATCTGGCGGTCGAGAAAGTTGATCGCCGCGACGGCGGTCAACAGGACCAGAACATAGTTCCGGCCGCCGACGGACCAAGCAGGCTTGTCGTCAGCCTTGGCGCTTTCAGATTCCCCGATAGTCGACAGTGGCCCCGAGCCTCCCCGCCCAGTCGTGACAGCACCGTTCGTCCGCTTCTCGCTTGCCGCGATGGTCTGGACCGATGCCCTGACGCGGGAAGAACTCTGACGGAACGTTAGCCCGTCTGGCGTTCCCCGGCAATCCCGCGCCGGTTCTTCAGGCCGGTTTGCCGGGCGCCGACCGCCATCTGTAAAGTCCACGTCCTGCGATCTGCTTGCGGCAAGCATTTATATTCGCGTCGCCATTACATTCCCGCCGAAGCGCGCTAACTCATGGGAGACGGCTCGCTCATCCCCCGCGGATCAGAGAGCCGCGCCCACTCAGTCAACCCGACAACCACGGCAGCGGATAAGCCCGCAGAACGACAGCGCGCGCCCTCCGTACGGGCGCCCGGCTCGACGCTGGTTCCGTATGCCGTTCCATCGAGGAGAATCGTCATTTCGTCACCCGTGGAACAAGGCCAGGCGCTCAGCCCGGACCAGGTCAGCCGCATGGAGATGCTCGGCATCACGCGCGTGCCGGTCGACTACTTCTACGTCGCCGGATTTCGCTACACCCAACTCAAGGACGCCATTTCCCAGGCGGAGCGTCAACTCGCCCTGAAGTGACGCAGGCGGACGCGTCGCGTGTCCTCCTGTCATTCCGATCCACATATCAACCGCGAGGAATCCGTGGCGACGCTGCGAACAAGCCGAACGACCGTGACTTTCGTCAGACCTTTCCTGCTCGGTGGTTCCGGCGAGGTGTTCCCAAAGGGTGAGTACGATGTCGAGACCGACGAGGAACTTGTCGTCGGCCTGTCATTCGTCGCCTATCGCCGTGTCGCGACCTATGTCCGCCTCCATCCCCAGCCTGGCGGCGCCCGGACCCTGACCGTCGATCCGGTCGAGTTCGACGCGGCCCTCGCGCGCGACCTTGCGAGTGGGCCGACCCGGCAAGAGGCAACACCCGAATGCTAGAGCTGGCCAGGATGTCTTTCCCTCGGCGATGGCCTGTCGGGTTCGCCTTCGTTCTCATGGCGGCGCTGGTGGGCGTGCAACCGGCGTGGAGCGCCGGGACTATCCCGGAAAATGCGCGTGCCACGAATTATGGCTCGGGCTGGGAGTGCAAGCCGGGCTATCAGCGGGCCGGCTCCACCGGCTGCGTGGCGGTCGTCGTGCCGGAGAATGCGTTTCCCACCAACGATACCTATGGCCGAGGTTGGGATTGCGCTCGAGGGCATCGGTTGGTCGAAGGCGCATGTATCGGCGTCCAGGTACCCGAGAATGCTTTTCTGACCGCAGCCGGCGACGGCTGGGAGTGTGAGCGCGGCTACCGTCAGACCAGCAAGGCCTGCATCGCCATCAATGTGCCCGGGAACGCGTTTCTCACCGACGTCGTCTATGGATCAGGTTGGAGCTGTGATCGCGGATACCTGGCTAGGGACGGCGCCTGCCATGCGATAAAGGTGCCGAAGAACGGCTACCTTTCGAGTTCGTCCTACGGTGCACGGTGGGAATGCGCCCGGGGATACCGGGAGTCCGGCGACGATTGCGTGAGCGTCGTCGTGCCGGCGAACGCCCACCTCGACCATTCCGGCAACGCCTGGGAATGCAATAAGCCGTACCGGCGCCAGGAAGGCGGCTGCGTCTCGCCCAAGCCCTGAACCGATACGTACGCCGCCGAACGGGATGGCCAAACGCCTTGGGGCGATAGCCTGAATCATCAATGTCCTCGCATCATAGGAGCGCCAGATGCCGCTCAGCTTTCCCAATGCCAGCCGCTATCACGACTCCACGCGGCGCTGTGTCCGGTTCAGCGGACATGACGATCTGCGGGAGGTTTCTTTCGGCGTGAGCGAAGACGCCCTGCTGCGCATCGCCCGGCGCAATGAGCCCGCCGAGGCCGGCTATCTCGACGCCTTCGACTTCAACCGCGAGCAGATCCTTCAGGTCGCAACCAAGCTGTACCGGCGGGGAAGCCAGGTCTGGTACACGCTCAATGCATCGGATTTCTAGTCCGTCGGGCGCGCACCATGAACTCGGCGCCGCCTGCGCCGGGCCACGGACATCGGTACGATGCACTACATTTTGACCTGGAAGGGTCCCCGCGGCGAACCGATGCAGGCCAAGTTTCCGTCTGCGGAGGAGACCCTGCGACATGCGCGGGACATCGGTGCGCCGGCCGTCGGGGTCGGCATTCTGGCTGGTGGACAGACGCTCACCTTTGATGAACTGCGACGTATCGTGGCAGTTTCCCGCAAGGCCTGATTCATCTGTCGGAGAGACGCCTTTCAGGCGGCGTCGGATTGGCGCGGCGTAAAGACGCTGTGGGTGATCGCGACCTGTGTGCCGCCGGCCCCGCTCGAACTCTCAACCTTCGCGTCGAGCTGGTTGCTGAGCGCGTCGACCAGGCTGGTTCCAAGCCCCGGCTTTGCGCTGCTGCCGGCAGGCGCCTTGCCGCATCCATTGTCGGTGACCGACAGCCGCCAGCCGGTTTCGTTGAGGTCATAGGCGACCACGATCTGTGCGTCCGGCATGTCGTCGATAAACGCGTGCTTGAGCGCATTGATCACCAGTTCGGTGACGATGAGGCCGATGCTGACGGCGTCATGCGACAGGGCACTTCCGGCCTGGGCTCGAACGATCAGGGAAATGGGCCGGGCGTCGCCGATCATCGAGGCCCCAAGTGTTTCGCAAAGCCGGTTCAGGTAGGGCGCCAGTTCGATGGAGTCGCCATGCCCGGAAGCCTGGAGCTGTTCCTGGACGGCGGCGACCGACATAACCCGCTGATGGGCATCGCGAAGATGCAGGCGGGTTTCTTCCGATTGGACGGTGCGCGCCTTGAGCATCAGGATGCTGGCGATGATCTGCAGGCTGTTCGCGACGCGGTGCTGCATTTCCTGAAGCAGAACCTTGGACTGTTCCAGCCTTTCGTTCGCCAGTTTTTCGGCGGCCCGCCATTGGGTCACATCCTCCATGGCGAGGAGGATCAGTCGTTCGGCGCTGCTCTCGAAGAACACACTGCGGGCGTTGAGCAGCATGATGCGGTGGCCTGAGGCCGCGAAGTCGTGCTCGACCTGGTAGCCTTCCATGACCGAATGCTGCGGCAGGATCTGCTCGAGCAATATCCGAAGCTCGGGGATGTCCCACTGGCCGTCGCCCAGCATATAGACCGCACGGCCTTCCACGTCTTCGCGCAGCATCTGGAACCTGGAGTAGAAGGACCGGCTGGCCACGACGACGCAAAGCTCCTGATCAAGCACCAGAAGCGGTTCCCTCACGGTGTCCACGATCGCCTGTGCCAGCGCGCGGGCGTCGCCCACCTTGGAAAGTGGATGTCGCGCCTCGGTTGACGGGTCGGCTAGCCATTCCACTTCGGCTTGCTCCGCTACTGGAGGATCAGCTGTCCTTCAGCTTGTCTCTCGTCCTCAGCAAGGTGTTCAGTCTTGCCGAGTGGTCGTTCCGGACAGGGTCGCTGATCTTGAGCTTCGCCATGGCGTCGCGCTCGTTCTGTATCGACTCGCCGAGCTCCTGGATTTCACGGTGGCGGTTCCAATCATCATTCATGAAGGCGTTCCATTTGCGGGAGTGACAGGTGGTCGATCAAGTCGCGATTTGAAGGTGCGAAAAGGGACCGCCACCGGCGGTCCCTCCCGTCGTCGAGGTCGTGTTGGCCTAGAAGCCCATGCCGCCCATGTCGGGCATGCCGCCGCCGCCACCGGCGCCTTGCGGCTCCGGACGTGCTGCCACCATCGCTTCGGTGGTGATCAGCAGCGCGGCGATCGAAGCAGCGCCCTGCAGCGCTGTACGGACAACCTTGGTCGGGTCGATGATGCCGGCCTTGACCATGTCGACATAGGTCTCGGTCTGCGCATCGAAGCCGAAGCTCGTATCGGTGCTTTCCAGCAGCTTGCCGGCAACGACGGCGCCGTCGGCGCCGGAGTTCTCGGCGATCTGGCGGACCGGGGCCTGCAACGCACGGCGAATAATGTCGACGCCGACCCGCTGGTCGTCATTGGCGTGTTTGATGTCCGAAAGCGCGCGGGTGGCGTAGAGCAGGGCGGTACCGCCGCCCGGCAGGATGCCTTCCTCGACCGCGGCGCGGGTGGCGTTGAGCGCGTCTTCGACGCGGTCCTTGCGCTCCTTCACCTCGACCTCGGTGGCGCCGCCGATCTTGATCACCGCCACGCCGCCGGCCAGCTTCGCCAGGCGCTCCTGCAGCTTCTCGCGGTCGTAGTCCGAGGTGGTTTCCTCGATCTGCGCCCGCAGCTGCGAGACCCTCGCGTCGATGGCTTCCTTGGTGCCGACACCGTTGATGATGGTGGTGTCGTCCTTGGAGATGGTGACGCGCTTGGCCTGGCCGAGCATCTCGATGGTAACGTTCTCGAGCTTGATGCCGAGGTCTTCGGAGATCACCTGGCCGTTGGTGAGGACGGCGATGTCCTCGAGCATGGCCTTGCGACGGTCACCGAAGCCCGGCGCCTTCACGGCCGCGACCTTCAGGCCGCCGCGCAACTTGTTGACGACCAGGGTCGCCAGGGTTTCACCCTCGACATCCTCGGAGATCACCAGCAGCGGCCGGCCCGACTGCACGATCTTTTCCAGCACGGGCAGGATGGCCTGCAGGTTGGTCAGCTTCTTCTCGTGCAGCAGGATGTAGGGGTCTTCCAGATCGACCAGCATCTTCTCGGCGTTGGTGATGAAGTACGGCGACAGGTAGCCGCGGTCGAACTGCATGCCCTCGACCGTTTCCAGCTCCGTATCCATGCCCTTGGCCTCTTCGACGGTGATGACACCCTCGTTGCCGACCTTCTCCATGGCGCGGGCGAGCATCTCGCCGACTTCCTTGTCGCCATTGGCGGAGATGGTGCCGACCTGCTCGATTTCCGAGTTGGACGAGACCTTCTTCGAGCGGGCCTTCAGGTCGGCGACAACGGCGGTGACCGCCAGGTCGATGCCGCGCTTCAGGTCCATCGGGTTGTAGCCGGCGGCGACGGCCTTGGCGCCTTCGCGCACGATGGCCTGGGCCAGCACGGCGGCGGTGGTGGTGCCGTCACCGGCGATGTCGTTGGTCTTGCTGGCGACTTCGCGCACCATCTGGGCGCCCATGTTCTCGAACTTGTCCTGAAGTTCGATCTCCTTGGCGACGGTGACGCCGTCCTTGGTGATGTGCGGTGCGCCGTAGCTCTTGTCGATCACGACGTTGCGGCCCTTGGGACCCAGCGTCACCTTCACCGCGTTGGCGAGAATATCCACGCCGCGCAGCATGCTCTGGCGCGCATCCGCGCCGAATTTGACTTCCTTGGCAGCCATTGTCTTAGTCTCCCGAAATTGATTAAGCGGCGGCTTTCACGGCCGTGGGGGCTTCGATGATGCCCATGATGTCGGCCTCCTTCATGATCAGCAGCTCCTGGCCGTCGATCTTGACCTCGGTGCCGGACCACTTGCCGAACAGCACGCGGTCGCCGGCCTTCACCTCGACCGGGACGATGTCGCCCTTGTCGTTGCGCGCGCCGGGGCCGACCGCGATCACTTCGC
>CAMDTB010000099.1 GCA_945907245.1 Rhizobium sp. Q54 | reverse complement strand
GAGGAGCTGCTGGTCTGGGTGGGGTTGAAAGACCGCATGCTGGCGCGGCCGTCGACCCTGTCGGGCGGCGAGAAGCAGCGCGTCGCCATCGCCCGCGCCGTGATCAACCGCCCGACCGTGCTGCTGGCCGACGAGCCGACCGGCAATGTGGATGACGAGATGGCCGCGCGGCTGCTGCGGCTCTTCATCGAGCTCAACCGGCTGGGCACCACGACGGTGATCGCCACCCATGACATGGGCCTGGTCGACAGCATCGAAGTCCCGAGGCTTCATCTCGAGGCCGGAAAACTGGTACAACTCCCACCCGGCGTCGACCCGCCGAACGATCTTCCGGACGCGCTCCGACTGCCCGAGGCGTTCCCTCAGGCGGTCGGCCTGGCCCGCGACTGAACCCGATACGGCCGAGCCATGCTGAGACCGATACGCTTCCTGCCTTCAGAGAATATCCACGGACGCCTGCTGCCGTGGGTGATCGCGGTCATGGTCTTCCTTGCCGGGCTCGCCATGCTGGTGGCGCTCGGCCTGCAGATGACCGCGCGCACCTGGCACCAGGGACTGGCGCAGAGCCTGACCGTGCAGGTGATCAATGCCGACAGCGCCGCGCGCGACCAGGAAGTGGCCGCGGCGCTTGCCGAGCTGCGCAAGACGCCCGGCGTCGCGTCGGCCGAGGAGGAGACCGGCGAGGAGGTCGCCGCCCTGCTCGAGCCTTGGCTGGGCAAGGGCAATGTGGGTCCTGACCTCCCGATTCCGGCGCTGATCGATGTCCGGGTCGCCGATGGCCAGTCGGTCGATGTGACCGCGCTGGGCGCGGCGCTTGCCAAGGTCGCGCCCAGCGCCCGGGTCGACGCCCATGAACGCTGGCTTGCCGACCTGCTGGTACTGATGCGCATCGTGCAGTGGGTGGGCGGCATGATCGTCGCGCTCGTCGGGCTGGCGACCGTCGCCATCATTATCTTCGCGACCCGTGCCGGGCTCGCGACCCACCGCGAGACCGTCGAGATCGTCCACATGATGGGGGCGAAGGACAGCACCATCGCCGGCGCGTTCCAATGGCGCTTCCTGTGGGTGGGCATCAAGGGCGCCATCATCGGCCTGCTGGCGCTCGGCGCCGGCATGGGCATCGTGCACCTGATCAACCAGCGGCTGGAGGGCGCGCTGCTGCCCCAGCTGGTGCCGCCGCCCGAGGTGCTGGCCAGCCTCCTCGTCCTGCCCATCGTCGCCGGCCTGCTCACCATGCTGACGGCCCGCTTCGCGGTGATGCGCGCGCTTTCCGACATGAACTGAGCATGCGCAGGTTCGCCGTCCTTCTCGTGTTCGCCGCCGCGGCCTGGCTGATGAGCTTCATCGCCTTCGTGAGCAGCATTCCGGACAAGCCGCCGGTCAATTTGCGCGCGACCGACGGCATCGTCGTGCTCACCGGCGGCCGGTCGCGCCTCGACGAGGCGTTTGCATTGCTCGCCGCCGGTCACAGCGGGCGGCTGCTGATCTCCGGGGTCAACGCCAGGACCAACGATCCCGACCTGAAGGAGGCGCTCGACCTCAGGGGCCAGACCGACGCCGAGCTGTTCGACTGCTGCATAGACGTCGGCCGGGAGGCGCAGGACACGGTCGGCAATGCCCAGGAGATCGCTGCCTGGGCGCGCCGGTACGGCTACCATTCGCTGCGTGTGGTGACGTCGGATTTCCACATCCGCCGGAGCCTGCTGGAGATCCGGCGCGTCGCGCCCGATCTGGTCCTGGTGCCGCACCCGGTGTTCAGCGAGCGCGTCCGGCCGGAACTCTGGTGGCGCGACCTCGCGTCGGCGCGCATCCTGTCGAAGGAGTTCAACAAGTTGCTGGTGGTGTGGTTCAAGGTCAATGCCTACGACCGGATCGCCGGGGTGCCCGCCAAATGAGCCTGCTGCGTTCGCTGGCATTCAACCTGCTGTTCTGGCTCTGGACGACGGTCGTTGTGCTGGGCATGTCGCCGATGCTGCTGGGGCCGCCGCGCTGGTCGTCGAGGGCGCAATTCATCTGGGCGGCCGGTACGGAGCTTCTGGCCCGCCATGTCCTCGGCATCCGCTTCCGGGTGCGCGGACGCGAGCACATCCCTGCCGGTGCGGTCATCGTCGCCTGCAAGCACCAGTCGGCCTACGAGACCATCGTGATGAGCCTGATGCTGCCCAACCCGGCCGTGGTCATGAAGCGCGAGTTGCTCGCCATCCCGATCTACGGCTGGTACAGCCTGCGCATGGGCATGATCCCCGTCGACCGGTCGGCCTCGTCCCTCGCCATGCGCCAGATGCTTCGCGCCGCCGAGCGCGCCGCCGCGGAGAACAGGGCGATCGTGATCTTTCCCGAGGGCACGCGCACCGCGCCGGGCGCCGCGCCCCGTTACCTGCCAGGCGTGGCCGGCCTCTATCGCCATCTGAACCTGCCGGTGGTGCCCGTTGCGATCGATTCCGGTCTGCTGTGGGGCCGCAACGCCTTCAGGAAGCATCCGGGCACCGTGACCTTCCAGTACCTGCCGCCGATCATGCCGGGCCTCGACCGCCGCGCGTTCATGGCCGAACTTGAGGAACGCATCGAATCCGCGACGGCGGCGCTGCTGGCCGAATCCGGTTTCCGTGGACAAGAACATGAACAAGCCGGTGAATCCCGGGGATAACTCGGCAGGCCTTTGGCTGCATTCGGCTTTCGCCGCCAACCCCGTCATGGAAACATAACAGGAACGAAGGTTGCCGCGCCGGGGATTCCGGCCTATCATCCCCGGCCCAACCGATGGACGGCAGATGAGCGCGACGGCACCGATCTCGACCCAGATCTGGGACATGAAATACCGGCTCAAGGCCGCGGATGGCACGCCTGTCGACAAATCCGTCGACGACACATGGCGGCGCATCGCCCGCGCGTTGGCCGAGCCAGAGCCGGCCGAGCAGCGCGCCCAGTGGGAGGCCCGCTTCCACGAGGCACTCGACGGCTTCAAGTTCCTGCCCGCCGGACGAATCGTCGCCGGCGCCGGCAGCGCGCGCGACGTCACCCTGTTCAACTGCTTCGTCATGGGGACCATCCCCGACGATATGAGCGGCATCTTCGACAATCTGCGCGAAGCGGCGCTGACCATGCAGAAGGGCGGCGGCATCGGTTACGATTTCTCGACCTTGCGGCCCAAGGGCGCGCGGGTGAAGGGCGTCGGTGCCGACGCCTCCGGACCGCTGCCGTTCATGGACGTGTGGGACGCCATGTGCCGCACGATCATGAGCGCCGGCCACCGGCGCGGCGCCATGATGGCCACCATGCGCTGCGACCATCCGGACATCGAGGCGTTCATCGCCGCCAAGCAGGACCCGGGCCGGCTGCGCATGTTCAACATGTCGGTGCTGGTGACAGACGCGTTCATCGAAGCGGTCAGGACCGACGGCACCTGGGACCTGGTGTTCGGCGGCGCCGTCCACAAGACCATGGCCGCGCGCGAGCTGTGGGACAGCATCATGCGGGCGACCTTCGCCTATGCCGAGCCCGGCGTGATCTTCATCGACCGCATTAACAGCCGCAACAACCTGTGGTATACTGAAACTATATCAGCTACCAATCCTTGTGGTGAGCAACCCTTGCCGCCTTATGGCGCGTGCCTGCTCGGCTCCATCAACCTGGCCATGCTGGTGAAGGAGCCGTTCACCCAGGACGCCTCCGTCGACCTGGATGAACTCGACACGCTGGTGACCACCGCCGTGCGGATGATGGACAACGTGGTCGACACGTCCCGCTTCCCGCTCGAGCAGCAGGCGCATGAGGCGCAGGCCAAGCGCCGCATCGGCCTCGGCGTCACCGGCCTCGCCGACGCGCTGATCATGTGCCGGGCACGCTATGGCTCGGCGGCCGCCGTCGAGCTCACCGAGATCTGGATGCGCCGCATCCAGCGCGCCGCCTATCTGGCGTCGGCGGCGCTGGCGGCCGAGAAGGGCGCGTTCCCGCTGTTCGACGCCGACAAATACCTGGCCGGCGCCACCATCGCCGAACTGGACGAGGACGTGAAGGCGGCGATCCGCGAACACGGCATCCGCAACGCCCTGCTCACCTCGGTCGCGCCGACCGGCACCATCTCGCTGTTCGCCGACAATGTGTCGTCGGGGCTGGAGCCGGTTTTCAGCTTCACCTACACCCGCAAGGTGCTGATGCCGGACGGCTCGCGCAAGGAGGAGACGGTCTCCGACTACGCCTACCGGCAATACATCCGCCAGTTCGGCGACAAGGCGCAGCTGCCCGACTATTTCGTCACCGCCCAGACGCTGACGCCGGACGACCATGTCCGCATGCAGGCGGCGGTGCAGAAATACGTCGACAGCTCGATCTCCAAGACCATCAACGTCCCCGAGGACATCTCGTTCGAGGACTTCAAGGGCGTCTACATGCAGGCCTGGGAGATGGGCTGCAAGGGCTGCACCACCTACCGGCCCAACGACGTCACCGGCTCGGTGCTGGAAACCACCAAGCCGGATGCCGACGAGCCGCAGCTGCCGCTCGATCAGCCCAAGCCGCGCCACGCCGACGAGTACGAGGCGGGCGGCGTGGTCTACATGACGCGGCCGCTCGACCGGCCCGAGGCGCTGCCCGGCAAGACCTACAAGATCAAGTGGCCCGACAGCGACCACGCCATGTACATCACCCTCAACGATGTGATCCAGGACGGAAGGCGCCGGCCGTTCGAGATCTTCATCAACTCGAAGAACATGGAGCACTACGCCTGGACCCTGGGCCTCACCCGCATGATCAGCGCCGTGTTCCGGCGCGGCGGCGACGTGTCGTTCGTGGTCGAGGAACTGAAGGCGGTGTTCGACCCGCGCGGCGGCCACTGGGTGAAGGGCCACTACGTGCCCTCGCTCCTCGCCGCCATCGGCGAGGTCATCGAGCAGCACCTGATCGATATCGGCTTCATCAAGAAGGAGCAGGACTTCAGCACCAAGGCCGAGCGCATGAAGCTCGCCGTGGGCGACACCGGCGACCTGCCCAACATGCGCTCCTGCCCCAAATGCGGCGCGCCGACCCTGATCCGCCAGGAAGGCTGCGACACCTGCATTTCGTGCGGTTACTCGAAATGCGGCTAGGCTGACGGCTCTCCCAACATCCGCCACACCTCGTGCAGCGGACCGTCCTTGATGCCCATCTCGTCCAGGTGGGCGACCGTGCTCGCCAGATAGTCGATGTTGACGCCGGAGACGCCGCGCGCGCCGTCGATCTGGCGGGCCTGTTCCTCCAGCGACAGCTTGCCGGCATATTGCGGATGGCCGCGGTCGACCACGTAGGCGCGCGCCGTCACCATGCGGTCCGGCAGGCGCACCAGATGCCGGATCGGCCGGTAGACGGCGGTCACCATCTCGCGCTCGTCGAGATAGGCGATGACCGCCTCGGCGTTCTCCGGCGCAACCCGGTAGGCGCGCCCGAGGCAGGAGCCGCCCAGGTCGAGCCCCAACACCAGCCCCGGCCGCTGCCGGGTTCCCCGGTGATGCCAGGAGTAGACGCAGAACGAGCGGTGGAAGCCGTGCAGCCGCGCCGGCCCGGCTTCGAGATAGTCGAACCCGGGCCGCCACATCAGCGAGCCGTAGCCGAAAATCCACACCTCGTCGTGTTCGCTCATGGTCCCCGGTTGCTCTTGGCGCGGCGTCATCCTAGTAAGTCGGCCAGGCAAATGGGAAGTGCTGTCCATGATCAACCGATATCTCGCCCTGTTCGGCGGCCTGGGCGCCCTGTTCGGCGTCTATGCCTTCTGGTGGCATAATGAGGCGACCCGCCTGGCGACCGCCTTCCCGGAGGTGCTCGCGAGGTCTCTACCGCCTGGCGCGGTGCTGCGCCAGACGGTGGCTGGCGTCGACGGCTTTCCGTTCCGGCTCAACGTCCGGATTAACGGCGTGAAGGTGAGCTGGGGCGACGACTGGGTGTCGACCCCGTCGCTGACCGGAATCTTCCAGCCCTTCAACAGCGACCACCTGATGCTGCATGCGGACGCTCCATTCAGCTTCAGCATCGAGGGCGCCACCGGCACCCTGGTCGCCGAGCGCGCGCTCGCCAGCCTGGTCGGCTACAAGGGCGGCCGGTACCAGTTCGATGTCGACATGATGAACGTGGCGCTGGAACAGCCGGCGGTCGCCCGGCTCAGGGCGGCGCGTCTCGGCTTCCACATCCGCCGCGAGGAAACCGGCCCGCCCGCCAAATATGCCTTCGCGGTCTCGGCGAAGGGCGTCGACCCCAAGGATGCCGCCACCGGCCGGCTGGCCGCCATTCTCGCCCGGCATGGCGAGGTGCAGAAGGACGGCACCATCAACCTGGACGTCGACGAGAAGGACAACGTCGCCCATGCCGCTGGCCGGACGCTGACGCCTGAGGCGACCAAGGAGCTGAAGCAGGAATTCTAGGCCCGCCCGCCTGCCTGTCCGGAAGACGAACTGCCGGACCAGATAGGTAGCCGCCTAGGTCGACATCCTGAAGGTTTTGATTTCTGTGATTCTGCGAGCGTAGCGAAGCAGAATCACCGTAGAAAAGGACGTCTGTCGGAAGCGAGCCAACCTCTGGGCTCTTGCTCTAGCCGGAACCGGACGCTTGCTACACCATACCCCGTGTGCGGTTCAGCAGTGCGACGTGCTCCTCGCCCGAATCCTGGTCGTCGTCCTCGTCCGGATAGGTGGCGAGTGGCTCGTAGATGGCGCCCGAGTGGGCCAGGTGGCTGCGGAACAGGGTGAAGCGCTCCACCGTCCAGGGCGCCGACCAGAGCTGGTCGTTGGCGGCGAGGAAGCGGTCGACGCGGCCGCTCGGACCCTTGAAGCGGGCGAGGGTCACATGCGGCGTGAACTTGCGCTGCTCGGCCGGCAGGCCGATGCGCACCATGGCGGTCTCGATCTTCTGCGCCAGATGCGCCAGCGGCGCTTCCGGGCCGACGCCAGCCCACAGCATGCGCGGCTTGCGGATGTCGCCGAACAGTCCGGCGCCCTGCAGCGACACCTGGAACGGCGCGAAGCTTACCGCGCGCAATGCGCTGTCGATGTCCTCGGCCCTGGCCTCGTCGACCTCGCCGATGAACCGCAACGTCATGTGCAGCTGCTGGTCGGTCTGCCAGCGCGCGCCGTTCACGCCGCCCATCAGGCCGGTCAGGCGCGCCCGGACTTCCGGGGGCAGTTGCAGGGCGACGAACAATCGCAGCATGGCATCTACCGTAACCTGTCGGCATGCCGGCGCGGCATGCGATTAGCGAATCTCTTCGATGCCGCCACTACTCGGCGCCGACCGCTTTCTCTCCGGCGGGCCGCTTCTCCAGCAGACTATGAACCATCGGGGCGATGCCTGTCACGATCACATCGACGCCCTTGGCGGTGGGGTGCAGGCCGTCGGGCAGGTTGAGCGCCTTGTTGCCCGCGACGCCCTCGAGGAAGAACGGGTAGAGCGCCGCGCCGTATTTCTTCGCCAGAGCCGGATAGATCGCGTCGAATTGCTTGACGTAGGCGGCGCCCATGTTGGGCGCTGCCTTCATGCCCGCGATCAGTACCGTCACGCCGTCCTTCCTGAAGCGCTCCATGATGGCGGTGAGCGCCTTGGTGGTGACGGCCGGATCGACCCCGCGCAGCATGTCGTTGGCGCCCAGTTCGACGATCACAAGGTCGGGCTTTCCCGGCACCCCGGCCAACGCCCAGTCCAGCCGGCTCAACCCTGCGCTCGCGGTGTCTCCCGAGACGCCGGCATTGTGCACCTTGACCTTCAGGCCCTTGGCCTTGAGCGCCGTCTCCAGCTTCGCCGCGAACGACTGGCCCGGCTCGAGGCCGTACCCGGCGGTCAGGCTATCGCCCAGCGCAACGACCTGCAGCGTGCCGTCCGGCGCGGCGGCCCGGCCGGCGAAGGGCAGCCCCGCCACCAGCAACACCGCGCAAAGTTTGACAACGAGCCCCAGCAGCCCATATCGGTGACGTGTGTCCGGCTGCATGCGTGCCCCCCATGATCCATCTCGACGACATTTACCTAACACTTAATAGCCGCGCCGGACCCGTCAACATCCTGCGTGGAATCTACCTGAGCATCGCCGGTGGCGAGGCGGCCGGCATGGTCGGTCCGTCCGGCTCGGGCAAGTCGACGCTGATGAGCGTCATGGCCGGACTGGAGAAGCCCAGCAGCGGCCGCGTCACCATCGACGGCCAGGACATCACCGGCATGGACGAGGATGCGCTGGCCCGCTTCCGCCGCGGTCGCATCGGCATCGTGTTCCAGTCCTTCCACCTGATCCCGACCATGACGGCGCTGGAGAACGTGGCGGTGCCCCTCGAGTTGATGGGCGACAAGGACGCCTTCGCCCGCGCCGCCGAGGAACTGAAGGTCGTCGGCCTGGGCGCGCGTACCGAGCACTATCCCGGCCAGCTTTCCGGCGGCGAGCAGCAGCGGGTGGCGCTGGCGCGGGCGCTCGCGCCGCAGCCAGGCCTGCTGCTGGCGGACGAGCCGACCGGCAATCTGGACGCGGGCACCGGCGCCGCGATCATCGAGCTGATGTTCGCGCTGCAGGCGGAGCGCGGCACCACCCTGGTGCTGATCACCCACGACGCCGGCCTGGCCGCGCGCTGCGACCGGCAGGTCAGGCTGCGCGACGGCCGCATCGACGCGGAGCCCCATATCGTGCGCGCCGGAGCCGCCTCCTGATGCCGCTGTCCCTGCGTCTGGCGCTGCGTGAATTGCGGGGCGGCCTGCGGGGCTTCGGCATCTTCCTGTTGTGCATCGTGCTGGGCGTGGCGGCCATCGCCGCGGTCGGCGGCGTGCGCGGCGCGGTGCTCGAGGGCATCGGCGAGCATGGCCGTCCGCTGCTGGGCGGCGACATCGAGTTGCGCATGACCAGCGAGCCCATGCCGAAGGACGCGCTGGACTACATCACCGGCCGCTACCCTGTCAGCCGCACCGCGACGCTGCGCTCCATGGCGGCGGCCGACGTGGAGCGCCGCTCGACCATCGAACTCAAGGCGGTCGATGGTTCTTATCCGCTCTACGGGACGGTCGTGCTGTCCCCCGCCATGACGCTTGCCGACGCGCTGGCATTGCGCGACGGCCATTGGGGCGTGACAGTCGAACAGGCGGTGCTCGACAAGACCCAGACCAGGGTCGGTGACCTGCTGCGGATCGGCGAGATCGACTACCGCATACGGGCCGTCACCGTCACCGAGCCCGACAAGGCGGGCGACGGCTTCACCCTCGGCGCCCGCGCCCTGGTCTCGGACGCCAGCCTGGGGCCGGCCGGGCTGATCCAGCAGGGCAGCATCGTCCGCTACCAGTACCGGCTGAAACTGCCGCCGGGCGCCGACCTGGAAGCCGCCAAGCAGGATCTGGACGACCGCTTTCCCGACGCCGGCTGGCGCATGCGCGACCGCTCGAACGGGGCCGACAGCATCAAGCGGTTCCTCGAGCGGCTGGGCGTGTTCCTGTCCTTGTCCGGCCTGACCGCGCTGCTGGTGGGCGGCGTCGGCGTGGCCAACGCCACCGCCGGCTACCTCGCCACCAAGCGCGAGGCGGTCGCCACCCTGAAGAGCCTTGGGGCGGGCGGCGGCCTGGTGTTCCGGATCTATCTCTGGCAGGTGATGCTGCTGGCGCTGGTGGGCGTTGCCGTCGGACTGCTGCTGGGCGCGGCGATCCCGTTCGCCGCCATTGCCTACCTTCAGGACATGCTGCCGGTGCCGGCGCGTCCCGGCGTGTATGCCGAGCCGCTGCTGCTGGCCGCCGCCTACGGTCTGCTGACCGTGCTGGCCTTCGCCGCCTGGCCGCTGGGCCGGGCG
>CAMDTB010000098.1 GCA_945907245.1 Rhizobium sp. Q54 | reverse complement strand
TCAGGTTTGAGCCCACAAACCCAACCCTACCGAAGACCGTGGAGGACCACCGCAGCACCGCTCACTCGCTACTGCGCCCCGTGATGGGCGCGCTGCGCGAGCGGCGCTGCTACCGCCGGCGAGTTACACCACGTCAAGGGACACGACCGGAGCCGGCTCGCCGGCCGTGTTGGGGAAACATCATGAAGCTGCTCTCGCCGATCCAGGTCGGTCCGTTCGAGGTCAAGAACCGCGTCGTCTCGACCGCCCATTCGGCGTTCCTGGACTTCTATCGCCCGGGATGCGACGGCGAGCGCTACATGGCGTATCAGGAGCGCCGGGCCGAGGGCGGTACCGGCCTGATCATCATGACGGCCATGCATGTCCATCCGTCCAGCCAGATTCCCAACCATTTCATGTACGATCCGGACGACATGGCATTGAAATTCCGGAAAATCTCCGACCGCCTGCACAGGCACGGCGCGCGCGTGGTTTCCCAACTCTTCCACTTCGGGGTACAGGGCAAGTCGGACAGCCGCGACGACTATCATCCGCTCTGGGGGTTTTCCGGTACCGTTTCAGATGCGGGCGAAGCCTCGCACAAGATGACCGACGCCGAGATCGAGGAGGTGATCGACTCCTTCGCGCACGCCGCCAGGGTCGCTGTGTCCAACGGAGTCGATGGCGTCGAGTTGCATGGCACCCACGGCTATCTCATCCAGCAGTCCTTCAGTCCGTTCGCCAATCACCGCGACGACAAGTGGGGCGAGCAGCTCTATTTCGCCAAGACCCTCGCCCGCCGGGTGCGCGAGGCGATCGGTCCCGACAAGGCGTTGGGCTTTCGCATCTCGGCCGACGACTTCATCCGGCCCGAGGATGGCGGCGTCGGTCATGCCCGTCTTTGCGAGATCGCCGGCGAGATGGCGGCCACCGGCCACATCAGCTATCTCAACCATTCCGAAGGTGCTGGCGGCGGCCACTATGCCCGCGCCATTGCCTCTTACCGCTATCCGTTCGGCGAGTACCTGCCGCTGACGCGCGGCCTGCGCGAGGCGGTCGCCGGACTGGTGCCGGTGATCGGCGTCGGCAAGATACCGACGCCCGACCTTGCCGAGCGCGCGCTGCAGGAAGGGGACTGCGACCTCGTCGGCATGACACGGGCGCAGATTTCCGATCCTGACCTGGTGAAGAAGGTTGCCTCTGGCCAGATCAACCGGATCCGCACCTGCACCGGCGCGAACCAGGGCTGCATCGACCGGACGGGTTCCTATCCCATCACCTGCATCCACAATCCCGAAGTGGGCGAGGAGAACCGGTTCAAGGCGCTCGATACGCCCATCGACAAGCCCAAGCGTGTGCTCGTGGTCGGCGGCGGTCCCGCCGGCATAAAGGCTGCCGAGATCGCCGCACGCCGCGGCCATGACGTGACGCTGGCCGAATCCGGCCCGCGTATCGGCGGCCGGCTCAATCTGGTGGAGCCGCTGGGCGCGGCGTCCAACCTGCTGGCCTCGGTGTCATGGGTCGAGGAGGAACTTGCCTTGCTCAAGGTCGCCATCCTGACCCAGACACTGGTCGACGAGGCCTTCGTGCGCGACTTCAAGCCCGATGCCATCATCATGGCGACCGGCGCTATTTCGACCAACGAGATCGGCGTGCCGACCGATGGCTCGGTGCCGGTCATCTCGTCCGACGACGCGGCCGCCGGCCTGTTCGAAGGCCAGAAATTCGATATGAGCGGCACCCGTTCGGTGGTGCTCGACCGCCGCGCCAACTACGAATCATCGCTGGTGATCGAGGCCATCGCCAAGCGGGGCAGCGCCGTGACTGTCGCGACCCCCTACCTGCAGTTCGGCGTCAATACCGGCTTCACCCACCTGCTGTATTACCTGAAGGAGTTCCCGGCGCTTGGCGTGGACGTGCGGACGTCGACGGTGCTCGCCGGAATCGCCGACGGCAAGGTCACGCTGCGCGAGGTGTTCTCGGGCAAGGAGACCATGGTGGAGTGCGATTTCATCGTCGCCGGCACGCATCCGACGCCGCGCATCGAGCTCTACGAGATGTTCCGAAAATACGCCCCGACCAGGACGGTCGGCGACGTGGTCGCGCCGCGCTCGGCCATGGAGGCGTTCCGCGAAGGAGACCGGGCAGGCCGGACGATCTAGCAAGGGCCCTACGTAGCCAGATCACTAGCGCGGATTGCGCTCGCGCGCCGTTACCGGCTGCTGGCGTCCGCGCTCAGCGCCGCCGCGTCTTCGATGGGCAGCATCTTCCAGCTGCGCTCGGCGAACAGCCACTGGCCGTGCCGCTTGATGAACTTGTCCTGGTACTCGCTGAGGATGCGGCGGCTGACGCCGGCCGAGTCGGTATAGCTCTCGGTGGTGTAGGTGCGGCCGGTCGCGGTGTCGTTGGTGACGTTGATCGCGCCGGGCGTCGAGATGAAGATGCAGGCGTCGGCCTTGTCTTCGGGACCGTGAAACGCCTCCATCATCTTCAGCCATTCGGCAACGATGGTCTGCTTGCCCTTGATCTCCTCCCAGCCGGGCAGGTCGGGCAGGCACCAGCGGCCGTCCTCGGCCCAGCAGGCGGCCCAGGCGTTCACATCGCGCTGGGTGACGGCGTCGCCATAGGACTCGATCAGCTCGCGGATGGCGAGACGGTCCTCGAAGGGGCCGGTGAAGGGCATCGGAGTCTCCTTTGGCTCAGCCGGAATGCAGGACCTTGAACATGCGGCTCCTGAACAGCCACCGGCCGTTCTGCCTCACATATTGGTCATCATAGCGCCCGGCTATGCGGTAGGTGGCGCCGGTGGCGTCGGTCACCAGCTCGGACGTGTAGGCGCGGCCCGCGGCGGTGTCGCCGGTCACGTTCACCGCGCCCAGGGACTGCACATTGATGTTCAAGGGATAGTTCTTCATCGCGTCGGCCCAGGTCAAGACGATGGCCGACTTGCCCTTGATCAGCTCCCAGCCGGGAAAGTCCGGCATGGCCCAGACCGAGTCCTCGGCCCACAGTGCGCCCCAGTCCTCGGCGCTGTTGCGGGTGACCGCGTCGCCATAGGAAGCGACGAGCTCCCGGATCGCCAGCCGGTCCTCGGCGGGTCCGTCGAACGCCATGGTGTCCTCCCGCGAAGAGTTTTAGCGGCGGCCCTCGATGTAGTCGTTGAGCACCTCGTGGAAGCGCCGCACCCGGCTTTCCTGGCCGCTGAGGAACGCGTCGGTGTAGCCGCGCGAATGGAAGCCGTTCTGCTGCCCGACCGCGACGCCCAGGTCCTGGATCAGGAAGGACTCCATCATGTCGGGGATCGGCTGGCCGCTGCCATAGGGAATGAACTCGTAGTCCGCCTCGCGCAGCGGCCGCATGCCGACGATCGTCGCCACTTCCTCGGCGCCGTCGATCTTCGGCACCAGGCACCAGTAGTCGAAGGTGCACTTCTCCGGGTCGGTCGGGTGCGGCTCGGTGCGGAAGAAATGCACGCCGTCCGCCGTACCGGTCATGGTCACGTTGGGAAACAGGGTGTGGTGGAAATAGTCGGTCAGCTCGTCGTCGGTCCACTTGGCGTAGTGGTGATAGCCCTTCTGCGGCCCCAGCTTGCGGCGCTGTTCCTGCAGCGCGAGGCGGCCGTCGCGCGAGCGTCCGGCGAAGTCCTTGGGGTCGAGGCCCCATTGCGCCAGCATCATGTCCCACGGCTGCTCGACCTCGTTCGGATGGGGCGCGCGCATGGAGGGCTGGCCCTGCTCGATCATCCGGTTGTGGCCGTTCGGATACATCTCGAAGATGGTGTTCTTGTAGTCCTCGTCCGTGGTGGTCGCGAGCTCGGGATGGACCGTCGGCAGATGGTAGGACTCGTTAAAATTGTCCGACGAGAACTTCCAGTTGGCGTCCACGTCGAAGGTGCGCCACACCACGCGGACCATGTTCTCCAGGTCGCGGTTGCGGAACAGCCACGGGATCGGGTCGAGGAAGTCCAGCAGCGGGCGCGGGTTCGGGTCCATGTTGTACCAGATGAAGCCGCCCCAGGTGTCGACCGCCACTTCCGACAGCTTCAGCTTGCCGCAGGGGTCGCCGCCCTCGAAATCGTCCGGGTCCTGCACTTGCTCCAGCGTGCCGTCGATGCCCCAGCGCCAGCCGTGATACGAGCAGACCAGCTCGCCGCCGCCCAGCGTGCTCCAGGCCAAGCGGTTGCCGCGGTGCTTGCAGGAATTATAGAATGCGCGGATGGAGCCGTCGGCCTGGCGGAACACCACCACCGATTCGCGCCTGAAATTATGGACGACGTAGTCGCCGGTTTCGGGGATATCGCTCAGCCGGCCGCCGACGTGCCAGACCCGGGTCCACATGTGGTCCCATTCCTGCTTCGCGAATTCGGGCGAATAGTAGCGGTCGCCCGTGATCGGGTCGCCGCGCAGCCGGTCCTTGATCGGCATGGTGCCGGTGTTGATGCCGGCGATTTCGTCTTTCCCCATTTTCCGCTCCTGTTGCCCGTCCTGACATTGGACAAACGACCAAAATATTCCCCGATCCACGCCCGCCTGTCAATTGGTGGCGAAATACATATCAGTTGTTATAAACCGCCGGGCGCCAATTGCCAGAGCCGCGCGGGAAAAGACGTCGACGGCTTGAGTCCCTATTTTTGGCGTCGATCGGTTGCTTGGACTCGACTGGGGGCCAGCAGACCGTTATCGCAGTGTACAGTCACACGCGAACGTCGGAGGGGGAGACATGACGGCGGACCAGACACTGGCGACGGATGACTGGGCGGGGGAAATGGGCAGGAAGTGGCTTGCCCGGCTCGACCGCTTCGAAAGCATGATCGGCCCGGCCGGGGCCGCGCTGATGGCGCATGCCGGCTTCAAGGCGGGCGACCGGGTCGTCGATATCGGCTGCGGCGGTGGCGGCACGACGCTGGAGATCGCCCGGCGCGTCGCGCCCACGGGAAGCGTCCTGGGCCTCGACATCTCCGGCGATCTCATTGAGGCAGGGCGCGGTCGTGCCCAGCAGGCCGGCCTTGGCAACATCTCGTTCGAGAACGCGGACGCGTCCGTCGCCCGTCCGGCCGGTGCGCCGTTTGGCCGGATGTTCTCCCGCTTCGGCTGCATGTTCTTCGCCGACCCTTATCCGGCCTATGCGAATCTCCACCACATGCTGACTCCGGGCGGCAGGATCGATCTCGGGGTCTGGGCGCCGGCGCGAGACAATGGCTGGATGGCGTCGCTGGCGGGCGTGCTGGGCAAGTATATCGAGCTGCCCGCGCCGGTGCCGCGCGCGCCGGGTCCGTTCGCCATGGACGATCCGGATTACATCCGCGACCTGCTGCAGCAGGCCGGCTTCAGCGGCGTGACCATCGACTCATGGACCGGCGACCAGCTCGTCGGCGGCGCTGAAGCCAGCCCGGCCCAGGCCGTCGATTTCGTCCTGTCGGTGCTTTCGGTCGGCGAAGCGCTGGCGAAGGCGGACCCGGCGATCCGCGACCAGGGCACCGAGGAACTCCGGGCCCTGTTCGAGCAATTCCATACCCCGCGCGGGATCGTCATGCCGGCGAAGGTCTGGCTGGTGACGGCCTACGCCTGATGCGGCGCGGGCGGCTTCCACGCCGCCAACGCCAGCATCGGCAAATCCCTATGCTCGGGAGGCGAGCGGCTCACCGGACCGCTGCCGGCAGCTTGTGCAGGTGATCGGCTCGCAACTGTGCGCAACGTTCCCGCTGGGGACAAGAATGCCGCAGAGGGTGTAGAAGGCCGGGTGCGCGGTCGCGTTGGCCTGACGCAGCACGCATTGGTGAGTCTGCTGTTCGGCGACCGCGGTCGGCCTTGGCATTGGCGAAACGCCGGACCGGGTATCGGCGGGACGGCGATGGCCGCCCCGGTTCTGGTTTCGGAACGCGGCGATGCAGGTGGCGTGCATCATGACAGCCTCTGCGAAACCCGCGGCAGCACGACGATCGGCATGCCGTTGGCGAGGGCGCGCGCGCCGACGATCAGGGAACCGAGAACGGTCAACTCACGCAACGCCGCTTCGGGAACGCCGGCGTCGCGCGCTGCGGCCAACAGTCGCGCCACCCATTCCGCCGTTTCGGCATCCTTCATCTTAAGTGGATCGCCTTGACCCACATTCTGGAATGCCCAGTCCTTCAGGAATAGTTCTGCTCGCTTGTGCATGGTTCATCCTCATTTCCGGATGACTATGCCGCATGGTTGCTGAAAATTTACTGAACGGATGATTTGTGTCCGCGACGCGGATTGTGTTCGGGAGTGCTCGCTACTGGCTGACTTCACGAGCCGAAAACGAAAACAGCGCCCGCGAGGGGCGCTGTTCAGGATCGCGGTGACGCGCTCCGTTACTTCTTCAGGCCGTCGATGACCGCGCAGACGAAGTCGTAGGCTGTGCACGATGCGCCGGCCTCGGCGCTGACCTGCTCGAAGTGTTCGGGACCGACCGACTTGGCCTTCTGAGCCAGCGACGGGTCTTCCTTCATGAAGCGGATGAACCGCTCTGCGTTCTCGACTGACATGTCTCGTTTCCCTGTTTCGTTTCGAATCCGGCTGCCCTACCAGCAGGCGTAAATGTTTTAAGACATTTGCGCGGGCGGGCCAATAGGGCAGTAAGCGAAAGCCGCAATCGAGAGCCGTCGAGCGCGGATGGCCGTCAGGAACCGTGGCGCGTTGATATTGATCTAGTGCAATGAGTGCACTATCTTTGCTTATGGTGACGCTGTATCGCACAGGCCGGTGGAAAATCGCCGTGTATGGCCGTGAGCATGGCGTGCCGCATTTTCACATCGAGGGGCCTACATTCCGGTGTTCCGTGTCCATCGCAGACCTGGAGGTCATCGTGGGCACCATGCCCGCAGCTGTCCGCGCTGAAGCGCTGCGGTGGGCAAGCGACAATCGGAGCATGCTGATGCAGACCTGGAAGGACCTGAACGAATGATCGCCGTCGACAGGATGCGCACCATCAAGGGCGTCGCGGCCGTAGGGCCGGCCTCGCTGCGGATCGACTGGTCCAACGGCGTGTCGGCTGACCTCGACCTGGGCCCGCTGATCGGCGACCGGGCGTTCGCCGCGCTTCGCGAACCCGAGGCGTTCGCCGCCGTACAGGTCGGCGACTGGGGTCACAGCCTGGCGTGGCCGTCCGGGGCTGAACTCGGTGCCGACGCGCTCTGGCTTGAGACGTTGTCGGCGACCGGTCATGACGACGCGCGGGCGTTCCTGGAATGGCGGCTACGGCACGGGCTGTCGCTCGCCAAGGCCGCCGAGGCGATCGGCATCTCCCGGCGCATGGTTGCTTACTACTCGAACGGCGAGCGGCCCGTTCCCAAGCCGATCCTGCTGGCGTGCCGGGGCTGGGAAGCGGAGATGGTGCCCGCCGCCTGATCTCCTACCGGGCCAGGTATTTGTCCATGGTCTCGTGGACTCGGCGGATGCGCGATTCCTGGTAGCGGGCGAGCGTCTCGGCGCCCTTTTCGCTGGCCAGCATGCCTTCGTGCTGCCACGCCAGGATCTGGGTGTCCTGGTCGAGTACATCGCCCATGAACTCGCTGACGCCGGGCACGTCCTTGTAGGAATTGGCCTCGGTGATGCGCACCACGTGCGCCGGATCCGGCTCCTCGCCGGGCTTGCACGGGCGGAACGAGATAACGTCCAGGATGCAGCGGTTGACGTCCATGCCCAGCGGCCTTGCCTGCTGAATCTGCGGGAGGCCGGGGCCGCCATAGATGAACAGGTTCGGGAAGATGTTGTACTTCAGCGAGTCGATCACTTCGGCGTCGGACAGGTGCGACAGGTCCAGGCTGTAGGTGTCCTTGAACGTCTTGCGCATCTCGCGCGCCATGACGATGCGCGCCGTCTCGCCTTCAGCGACCTTCACCCGCTTCTCGGCCGGCACGATCTCCGGGTCGCCCAGCAGCGAGCGGTCGAGCAGGTCCTGCTCGGTCAGGCCCAGCTTGGACGTGGGGCTGGACACGGCCAGCGCGCACAGGTCGCGGCTGACATGGTCGCCGAAAATGTCGTGCTGCATGTTCCAGTCGCCGACCACATGGGTCATCTCCGGATGCACCAGCGGCGTGTGATAGGCCTCCATGAAAGCCTCCTGCGCCGTCTTCCAGTTGCAGCTCAGCTCCTTCTGGATGTGCAGATAGGGATACCAGTTGGTGAAGTCCCACTTGGCGAAATGCTCGGGCACCACTTCCAGGTACTCGAGCAGCGGCACGGCATCGAGGTCCATGTTGATGAACACGAAGCCGTTCCAGCTCTCGACCAGCGCCTCGGGCAGCCGGTTCTTCTCGTAGTCGAGATGCGGGAACTCCCACGAACACGGCACCTCGTTCAAGGTGCCGTCCAGGTTCCAGGTCCAGCCGTGATACGGGCACTGGATGCTGGCGGAATAGCCCGACGAGGCGGACGGCTTCAGCTTGGTGCCGCGGTGCAGGCAGGAATTGTGATAGGCCTTCAGGCCGCCGTCCTCGGTGCGGACGATGACGATGGAATAGCGCCCGATGTCGTAGACGTAGTAGTCGCCGGGCTCGCGCACATGCTCGTCGCGGCAGGCGAACTGCCACACCTTGCGCCAGATCTTCTGCATCTCCAGTTCGAAGAACTCGGGCGAGGTGTAGCGGTAGAACGGGACGTCGTCGGTGCCCTGCGGCGGGTTGGAGCGGCGCAGCAGCACCTCGGCGGGCGGCGTGCTGTCGCCCCGAATGATGTCCTCGTAGGACTTGCCGGGAGTCTTGCTCTCGATCCTGCCAACTTCCACGTTCATTCGTCGTCTCCCCGATAACGCTCTCTCTAATCCCCAACCACGCGACTCTCTTATACCAGAGTGTAATTTTTGAGTCACGGTGTAGCGGCTTGCTCTGCGGCCGATGCGCCTGCAAGGATTGCGCGACAGGCAAATGCTTTGGAATATTTGATGGAAAGCATCTTCGAGGCGGCATGGCGGCGCTACCACCCAGACCACGAGCCGGTCGGATACCGGATGCTGACCAATGAAGTTCGGATGTTGACCGATGACGTGCAGTGCTGGGTGCGCTTCCATTCGCTTCCGGAGTCTAAGCGATATGCGGATACGTCTGCAGAACGTGAGATATTGCTTTATCGAGCCAATACCCTGGCGAGCGAGATACTGGGAGAGGACGGAGCCTGTTGGCTGGTCCAGACGAAATGGGTCACGCCGGAGGGTTCGTTCGACGTCGCCGATGAATTCGATCCATTCCGGGCGTGCCGAGAATTTGGCCTTTCGTTCGCTTTCCGCTTCCTTGCTGATGAAGGCGACGGCGAGGAGCATCCATGGGATGTTCATGCTGGGCCGACGCGGTGGCGCGAAGGCACTTTCGATGACCTGCTATGGGCGATCGCGAACGAACAGGCCGGGCCGACGCTCTGGATGTCGCAGGCGACCGGCGCGGTGTTCGCGCCCTATGACGGCGGCGTTGACCTGTTTCTGCCCAACGCAGGAACGGCGCTGGAACTGAAGCAGCGCCACTCCGACTGGCTGTCGGATCATCCGCTGGGGCTGTAGGTCACTAAAGGTGCAGCACCGCCTTGGAGATGATCTCGCGCTGGATTTCCTTGGCGCCGCCATAGATCGAGGCGGCGCGCTTGTTGAGATACTTGCCCATCACCGCCGCGCCATAGGCCGGGCCGGGATAGTGATCGTCGTTGACCATGCCCGACGGGCTGGGCGGTGGCAGCGGCGAGGCATAATAGTCCATGGCCTCGACCGCCAGCTCGCTGATCCGCTGGTTGATCTCGACGCCGGTGGCCGAGAGCACCGAGCCTTCGGGACCGGGACGCTGGCCGGCGGCGACCGACGACATGATGCGCCGCTC
>CAMDTB010000097.1 GCA_945907245.1 Rhizobium sp. Q54 | reverse complement strand
CATCGTCGTCGATCATCATCAGGCCGATCCCTCGCTGCCGCCCTGCACCGCGCTGGTCAATCCCAACCGCCAGGACGAGGATGAGGGCCTGCGCGCCCAGTTCGGCCATCTTGCGGCGGTCGGCGTGGCGTTCCTGCTGGTCGCGGGCGTCAACAGCGCGCTCGACTCGGCTGGATGGTTTACTGAAAGAACGCGCCCCAACCCATTGGATTGGCTTGATCTTGTCGCATTGGGGACGGTCTGTGATGTGGTGCCGCTGAAGGGGCTCAACCGGGCGTTCGTCCTGCAGGGCCTGAAGGTGATGCGCAAGCGCGGCAATGCCGGGCTGGCCGCGCTTGCCGATGTGGGCGGCATGACCGAGCCGCCAGGCACCTATCATGCCGGCTTCGTGCTCGGCCCGCGGGTGAACGCGGGCGGGCGGGTCGGCCGCGCCGACATGGGCGCGAGGCTGCTCAGCACCGAGGATCCGCTGGAAGCCGGACGGATCGCCGCCGAACTGGACGGGTTCAACCAGGAGCGCAAGGCGATCGAGCAGGCGGTGCAGGCCGAGGCTATAATGTGCGTCGGCGAGGATTGCGACGACGCGATCATGGTCGCTGCGTCTTCCGGCTGGCATCCCGGCGTGATCGGTATCGTCGCCGGGCGTCTCAAGGACAAATATCGCCGCCCCACCTTCGTCATCGCCGTCGACGGTGGCATCGGCAAGGGATCGGGCCGTTCCGTGCCAGGCGTCGACCTGGGCGCGGCGGTTCGCGCGGCGGCGCAGGCTGGCCTGCTGGAGAATGGCGGCGGCCACAGCATGGCGGCGGGCCTCACAGTGCGCGAAGACCGCATTCCCGACCTGAAAGCCTTCTTCAACGCCCATCTCGGCGCCCGTGCCGGAACCGCGGAAGAGGCGCGCGGCCTGCGGATCGACGCCCTGCTGTCGGTGATGGGCGCCACGCCCGGCCTCGTCGAGATGCTGGAGCAGGCCGGACCCTACGGCTCGGGCCACCGCGAACCGCGCTTCGTGCTGCCGCAGGCGAAGCTGGTGAAGGCCACCATCGTCGGCGAAACCCATGTCAGCTGCATCGTCTCGGGCAGGGACGGCGGCCGGCTCAAGGCCATCGCCTTCCGCGCCATGGAAGGGCCGCTGGGCCCCGGCCTGCTGACGGCGGCGGGGAAGGGCGAGGCGCTCCACATCGCCGGCCACTTGCGCGCCGACCGCTGGATGGGCCGCCTGGAATGCCAGCTGATGATCGACGACGCCGCGCCGGTTTTCTGATGGTCGTGCCTAGGCGCCCGGCTTCCTGAGCGCTTCGTCGTCGATCAACGCCAGCAGGCTGCCACGGTTCTCTCCATGGAACAGCGCGGCGTAGGTTTCCGGCACCTTCTCGAAGCCAGGCCGGATGTCCTCGCGGTGCTTGATCCGGCCGCTGTCGATCCAGCTGCGCAGATCCGCGCGTCCCTTGTCGAACTCGCTGGCATAGTCATGCAGCAGGAACCCCTGCATGCGAACGCTGCCATAGACCAGCTGCATCATGTCCCTTGGTCCGGGCGCGGGGCGGTCCGCGTCATAGCCCGAAATCTGCCCGCACAGGATGATGCGGCCGTATTGGGCGATATTGTCCACGGCAGCCTGCAGGATGTCGCCGCCGACATTGTCGAAGAAGATGTCGATCCGCTTCGGGCATAGCGCGGCGAGCCGCTCGGCCACGTTTTCGGACTTGTAGTCGATGACGGCATCGGCGCCGTAGTCGTTCAGCACCCAGCCGCACTTCTCGGCGCCGCCGGCGATCCCGATGACGCGCAGGCCCAGGATCTTGCCGATCTGCACGACGATGGAACCGGTGGAGCCTGCCGCGCCGGAGACGACCAGGGTCTCGCCTTCCTTCGGCTCGCCGACTTTGAGGAGACCGAAATACGCGGTCAGGGCGTTCATGCTGTAGATGCCGAGGGCGTCCGCCAGAGACAGGTCGTCCTCGATCACCCGGCACTCGGTGACAGACGGATCGAGCACCTGGTACTCCTGCCAGGCGCCGACGCAGAAGATGCGGGCGCCTTCGGGATACGCCGGGTTGCTGGACCGGATGACCTTGGCGCCGCCGAGGGTGATGATCGGATCGCCCGGATCGATGCCGGGAACGAAGCTGGGCCGATCCGCCTGCATCCATCCGCGCATCGCCGGCGCGCAGGCGAAGATCTGATGCTTCACCAGGATTTGGCCCTTCGCCATGTCGGGCTCGCCGATATCGCGTTCCACCATCGTGAAATTGTCGCGGGTGATCTCGGCTGTCGGCCGGCTTTCCAGCAGCCACTGTCGAGTCTTCATGGAACGATCTCCTCGTCTCCCCGGCGATCCGAGACAGTTGCTTTTTCCGGACACGCTGTCAATTCTGCGGGGAGGGACCGTAATCGGGGAAGCGGGGAGGACCATGAACGATACTGAACGCCGTCTCGCATTGGCGGAGTCGATCCTGGCCATCAAGGCCCTGAGCCATCGCTACAGCAATCTGTGCGACCGCGGGTTCGATCCCGACCGCATTTCCGCGCTGTTCGTCGATGACGGCGTTTGGGACGGCGGCGAAATCGTCGGGCGCTTCGAAGGCCGCGAGGCGATCAGGACATTCCTGGCCGGCCTTGCCAAGGTCGTGACCTGGTCGGGACATTTCGTCGTCAATGACGAGTTCGAGGTGACCGGCGACACCGCTTCCGGCCTGTGGCGCTGCATCGCCGTCGTCAACAACCCGGGCGTCGAGCCGCCGATCGACAACTGGTACTTCCAGGACTACCACTTCGAATGCGTGTCGAAGGACGGCGTCTGGAAGTTCCGTTCGATCCGGACCGACCTCCGCAAGACGACGGGCTATGTCCCGTACATCGCCGGGCATGCGCCGGTGATTCGGTAACGGGCAATCAGGGGAGTTTGCGATGGACGGAGATTTCGCGGCGCGGCTTCGCCGGATCGAGGATCTGGAAGCCATCAGGGACATCAAGCACCGCTATTTCATCGCGCTCGACAAGGCCGACTGGGCCGGCGTGGTGCGGTGCTTTACCGAGGACGCCGAGATCGACGTGGGCCTCGGCGTCCAGCGCGGCCTCGAGGAGATCGCCAACATCTTCCACGAGGTCTATGTGAAGGCGTTCGATTGGTGGTCGCATCAGGCGAGCAACCCGGTGATCGACATTACCTCTCCGACGACCGCGACCGGCACCTGGGAACTGGAGGGCTTCGTCGTGACCCAGTCTCCAGCGACCGGTCTGTGGACGGCCGTGTTCTACGAGGACGAGTATCGCTGTGACAACGGCAAGTGGCTGATTTCCCGGTCCACGGTGGTGCCGATCTTCCGCTGCGACGTGGAGGTCGGCTACACGAAGCAGCGCATGGTGGGGCTGCCGGAGGACTAAGGAACGCGCCGATGCCGCAGCGCGTTCAACGCGCCATTCTGATGTGAGTCTTCGTATCGTCCGTGGCGCAAAGCCCCTTGACCCGTTTGGGGCCAGTATGTAGAAACCGGGCTCCGCGATGATCCCTTCGTCTAGCGGTTAGGACGACGCCCTTTCACGGCGTAAACACGGGTTCGATTCCCGTAGGGATCGCCACTTTCCCCCTGAAGATCTTGTTACCTGTTGGTCGGCACCGCCACGAACGGCACCGCGCCGCCGGGGACCATGGTCGTCGGCAGCACGCCGTTCCACTTCTCGGCGGCGGTCAGGGCTACCAGTTCCGGGCTCTGGCGCAACGCCTCGCCACGGGCCTTGATGGCGGAGGCTTCGGCGTTGCCGCGGGCGGTGATGGCGGCGGCCTCGGCGTTGGCCTGAACCACCTTGATCTCGGCCTGCGCCTTCTCGCGCTTTACCTGCTGCTCGGCCTGCTGGGTCTGCGCCTGCATCTCGGCGGCGGCCTCGACCGCCTGCTCGTAGGTGTCGGAGAAGTCGATGTTCTCGATCTGGATGCCGTCGACCACGAACTCCGGCGGCAGCGAACGGATCAGCCGGTCGGAGAACTGCTGCGCCAGCTCGGCGCGGCGGCCGACCACGTCTGCGGCGGAGAACTGGCCGAATACTTCCTTGTAGGCCTCGAACACCCGCGGGCGGATGATGCCCTGCTCGTAGCTGGTTTGGTCACGGCCGTAGATGGTGTAGATGCGTTTCACCTTGGTGGGATCGATCCGGTAGTTCACCGAGATGTGGTTGACCGCCTGCTGGATATCCTTGGAGTAGGAGGCCACGTCCGGGATGTCGACCTTTTCCACGCGAGACGAGTACTCCACCACCTCGTCGATCCACGGCGTCTTGAATCCGAGGCCCGGCTCCACCGTGTCGACGATCTTGCCGTTGCGCAGCTTCACGCCGATGCGGCCCTGGTCGATGGTGTACCAGGAGCCCCACAGGATGGTGATGCCGAACAGGACGGCGAACAGGAAGGCTGCGTTGCGCAGGATTGCGGGCATGTCATTTACTCCCGTCGCGCTTGATCCGGACACTGGTGGCGATCCACCAGACTCCGGCAACGACAAGGGCGATGACCAGCAGGCCACCGACGATCTCCAGGAACCTCATCAGGCGCTCCCCCCAGATATCCGATTCAGTCCGTCACGGCATGTAATTACCGCATTTGACCAGATCGATGGAGCCAATGCCAGTGCCGGACAGCGCCGGTCCGATTATCCCGCGCCGGTATACGTCTGAACATGCGGCCAGACCTCGTGGGCGCCGCGCCAGATCATGTCGAGCGACACGTAGAGGATGACCAGCAGGCCCACATAGGCGATCCAGCGGTGTTTCTGCAGCAGGCGGGCGATGAACGAGGCGGCGAGGCCCATCAGCGCGATCGACAGGACCAGCCCGAACACCAGCACCCACGGATGCTCCCGCGCGGCGCCGGCGACGGCCAGGACGTTGTCGAGCGACATGGACACGTCGGCGATGACGATCTGCCAGGCGGCCTGGGCGAAGGTCTTGCGCTGCGGGCCACCGGCGATGGTGCCGTCGTGGTTCAGGTCGGCCTCGGCGAGCGCCTCGGCTGCGTTCGTTTCCTCGCGCGCGGAGACGCGCAGCTCGCGCCACATCTTCCACGAGACCCACAGCAGCAGCACGCCGCCGGCGAGCAGCAGGCCGATGATCGCCAGCAGCTTGGTGGTGAGCAGCGCGAAGATGATGCGCAGCACCGTGGCGGCGACCACGCCGATCAGGATCGCCTTGGTGCGCTGGTCCTTGGGCAGGCCGGCGGCGGCGAGGCCGATGACGATGGCGTTATCGCCAGCCAGCACCAGGTCGATCATGATGACCTGAAGGAAGGCGGAGATCACATCGGGAGAAAACATTTCGCTCATCGGCAGACCTCGCTGGCGCTGCCGAGAAGGCAGACAACACTATTCCGTGAGTTTGGCATAGGCGGACCACTGGCTTGATTCCAGTCCGACATTACAGCGAAACGCTGCCAGAGGGACCCGACCTTAAGGAGGGCAAACTAGTCAACGCCTTGGGAATATTCAACCCCCGCTGCGGCAAGGCAGCCGGACCGTTGTGCAAATCCGTCTCCGATCCAGGCGTCCGGCGGGAATACGGTTGTTGACGGCGGTCAGGTAAACGGGCTGCACTCCAAGTGAATGATAGGAAGGGGAGCGACCGATGAATGAACTGACCGATACCGAATACAAGCGCTTGCTGGCGGTGATTGACAAGGACGCTATCCGGGACGTGCTGGCGCGGGTAAGCCGGGGCGTCGACCGGCTGAACGCCGACATCCTGCGCACCGCCTACTGGCCCGATGCCCTGGTCTATTCGTCGTTCTTCGACGGGCCGGTCGAGGAGTTCGTTGCCTGGCTGATCGGCAACTACAAGGATACGGCCATCGGCGCGGCCCACAATATCTGCAACATCCATATCGAGCTGGAGGACGAGACCCGCGCCTGGGGCGAAACCTACTTCATCGGCATGAGCGAGAACCGGCCCGACGGTCAGGAACCGTTTAACAACCTGACCTCTGGCCGCTACCTCGACAAGTTCGAGAAGCGGGACGGTGAGTGGCGCATTCTGCAGCGCACTTTCGTCTACGAGCTCACGGCGAAAGTGCCGCACCATGTCGGCTGGACCCAGTCGCCGCTGGCCGACATGATCCGCCGCGGCCGCCGGGACAGCGGCGACATGATGTTCGCCATGAAGGACGTGGTTTTTCCGGCGCCGCGCTAGATCTTCGCCTTCAGCAGATCGCGGATCTCGGCCAGCAGCACTTCTTCCTTAGAGGGCGGAGGCGGCGATGCGGGTGCTTCCTCTTCCTTGCGGCGCATGCGGTTGATGCCCTTGACCATCAGGAAGATGGCGACGGCCACGATCAGGAAGTTGATCACCGTGTTGATGAACACGCCGACGTTGATGGTCGCGGCACCGGCGTCGGTCGCCGCCTTGAGCGTGGCGTATTCGCCGCCGGAAAGATTGACGAAGTAGTTGCTGAAGTCGATGCCCCCGGAAATATAGCCGATCGGCGGCATGATGATGTCCTTCACCAGCGATCCGACGATGGAGCCGAACGCCGCGCCGATGACCACGCCGACCGCGAGGTCGATGGCGTTGCCCTTTACCGCGAACTCGCGGAATTCCTTGATCATGCCCATGAAAGCGTCCCTCCCGAGGATGCGTGCTGGTTGCAGTGTCGCGCAATAGCGCAGGCGCCGCAATCCGTCATTAACCCAAACTGGTAACAGCTAATTGATAACATAAAGAGATTTTGCCAACGCCCCGGCGTCGAGGCGGGCCTTGAACACCTGGACCAGCTTGCCGAAATCGCTGACGTTGCAGCGCAGGTCGTCGCCCTTTCCGCTCAGGGAATCGATCACTCCCGCGTTGACGTGCCGTTGATCCTCGTCGCCACAGGTGAAATGGTAGAGGTACAGCCTGTCCCCCTCGATCCGCGCGAGGTCGTAGTAGAACTCGTCGGACCCTGCCTGCTGGGTGACGTAGAAGTTGCCGAACGCCCGCCGCAGCACGATCGGCGCATCGTCCTTCTCGTCGCCGGCGTGCGCAACGTAGCCGCCGTCGACCTTGCTTACGGAACCCTTCTCGTCCTCGACCCAGGTCTGGCCGTCATCGCCCAGGCTGGAGCGGCTATAGCCGGTCTTGCCATCGAATATGGGGGCAGCCTGGTCCGGCTGGATCAGCGCCGTCTTGCTGACGAAGCAGCCGGAGAGGGCAAGCGCAAGCAGGCCCATGATGGACAGGCGGATGACGCGTGGCATGGACGATCCCTCGATCCGGTGAGGAGTGGGACGTTGGCGGCCCGAGGCCGCCTGTCAGTTTTGCGGGAAGCTCGTGGCCTTGGGCAGTGCCTTGGCCAGCGCGGCCTGCAGCTCGGGCGAGTCCGGCGTCACGTCGGACTTGAAGGTCTGGACGAAATTGCCCTCGGCGTCGATCAGCACCTTGTTGAAGTTCCAGCTCGGCACCGCCGTCCGGCCGCCCGCCTCGCGCACCCATTTGTAGAACGGGTGGGCGTCCTTGCCGGTCACGGGGTTGCTCTCGGTCAGCGGGAAGGTGATGCTGTAGTTGGCGTCGCAGAATTTCTTGATCTTGGCGTTGTCGTTATATTCCTGCGCGAAGCTGTCCGACGGCACGCCGACCAGCACGAGGCCCTTGTCCTTGTAGGTTTTCCAGATGGCCTCGAGGCCCTTGTATTGCGGCGTGTATCCGCAGAACGAGGCGGTGTTGACGACCAGCAGTGCCTTGCCCTGGTAAGTCTTCAGCGGCATCGGCTCGCCCTCGATGGAGACGAACTCGAAATCATAGGCGGAGTGCTGTGTCGCGGCGTTGGCGTCGTCGGTCATGAAAGGTGCCATCAATGCGCCGAGCGCGGCGGTCGCGAGGGCACCCAGAACGCGTATCTGTCGGATCATGCGGCTTCCTCCTTGCGGGAGCGCGCAGCTTAGCCCGTTTTCCCCCGGATTTGCATGATTTCGTCTGTCCGACATTCACGCGGGCATGTAGGGTTTGCCCACAAAACAGGGGAATACGATGACCGACGCCATTCCGAGCACCATGTCCGCCGTGACTTTCGCAACGACCGGCGGGCCGGATGTCCTGCAATTGACCACCGTCCCGACGCCCGAGCCGGGTGAGGGCGAGGTCCTGATCAAGGTCGAGGCCGCGGCGCTGAACTGGGCCGACATGCTGGAGCGCAACGGCTCCTATCCGGGATGGTCCGACAAGCCGGATTCCATCATGGGCCTCGAGGTCGCCGGCACCATCGCCAAGGTGGGTGAAGGCGCCAACCGCTTCAATGTCGGCGACCGGGTTTGCGCGCTGCTGGCGGGCGGCGGTTACGCCCAGTACGCGGTCGCGCCGTCGCCGCAGGTACTGCCGCTGCCGCGCGGCTTCTCCATGGCCGAAGGCGCCGCGGTTCCCGAGGCGTTCTGCACCGTCTGGACCAACATGATCGAGCGCGGCCATCTGCGGCCCAGCGACACGGTGCTGATCCATGGCGGCGCGTCGGGCATCGGCACCACGGCGATCCTGGTCGCCAAGGGCCTGGGATCGAAGGTCATCGTCACCGCCGGCAGCGACGAGAAGTGCGCCAAGTGCGAGCAGATCGGCGCCGACAAGGCGATCAACTACAAGACCCACGATTTTTCCGAGGAAGTGCGCAAGTTCACCGATGGCGCCGGCGTTGACGTGGTCGTCGACATCATTGGCGGCGATTACATCCAGAAGAGCCTGGACCTGCTGAAGCAGGACGGGCGGCTGGTCAGCGTCGGCATGCTGGGTAGCAACGACGTCAACATCAAGCTCTCGACCGTGCTGATGAAGCGCCTGACCATCGCCGGCTCCACGCTCCGCACCCGCACGGTCGCCGAGAAGGGCGCGCTGATGGCCGAGTTGAAGCGCTGCATCTGGCCGATGTTCGATTATGGCGGGGTGCGGCCTGTGGTGGATTCGGTGTTTCCCGCCGAGAAGGCCAACGAAGCCCATGCCCGCATGGAGCAGAAGCTGCACACCGGCAAGATCATCATCACCTTCAGCCACTAGCTACCGTACGGTAACAATCGATTGCGCAGTCTCTGACTGTCCGCGTAGGCTTTCATCAGGAAGCCTGGGAAGGGTGAAGCCATGAGTTTTCCCGAAGCTCGATTGATCAAGACCAACGGTATCGAATTGGCCGTGCATGAGGCGGGGCCTAAGGACGGCGTGCCTATCGTGCTGTGCCATGGGTTTCCGGAACTTGCCTACTCCTGGCGGCACCAGATTCCGGCGCTCGCCACGGCCGGCTATCACGTCATCGCGCCCGACCAGCGCGGCTACGGTGACAGCAGCAAGCCTGACGACGTCCAGTCGTATGACATCCATCACCTGACCGCCGACCTCACCGGCCTGCTCGACCACTTCGGTATCGAGAAGGCGATCTTCTGCGGCCATGACTGGGGCGGGCTGGTCGTCTGGCAGGTGCCACTGCTGCATCCGGAGCGGGTCGCCGGGATCATCGGGGTTGGCGTGCCGTTCCTGCCACGCGGTCCGGTCGATCCGATCGAGCTGTTCCGCAAGGCGTTCGGCGACCGCATGTACATCGTCAATTTCCAGGACTCGCACGAGGCCGACGAGGTATTCGACTCCGATCCGTACCGGGTGTTCGACGTGCTGATGCGGAAGAATCCGGTCTCGCTCGACCAGTTCCTGAAGATGCCCAACGCGGACCGCGTGCCGGACCTGGTCGCCCGGGTGAAGCTGGGTCCCTGGGACACGCCGCGCATCGTCGGCGAGGAGGAACTGCGCGTCTTCGCCGACACGTTCAAACGCAGCGGCTTCACTGGCCCGATCAACTGGTACCGCAACTGGAGCCGGAACTGGTCGACGACGGCGGACCGGCCGCAGCGGGTCGACGTGC
>CAMDTB010000096.1 GCA_945907245.1 Rhizobium sp. Q54 | reverse complement strand
CTCTCCAACCGGGTCTTCACCTCATATGACAACATCGTCGACCACTGCTGCGAGGCTTGGAACAAGCTCGTCGATCAGCCTTGGCACATCATGACCATCGGGCGGCGCAAGTGGGCGCATGGGTCATGATCAATGCAGGTTGGTATTAGATCCCCCGAACCTCTTCCAGCCCACGCCTTGCCAGCTCATCCGCCCGGTCGTTCTCCGCGTGGCCCGAATGGCCCTTTACCCAGTGCCAGTCGACGTCATGCAGCTTGACCAGCGCATCCAGCTCCTGCCACAGCTCGGCATTCTTCACCGGCTTCTTGTCGGCGGTGCGCCAGCCGTTGCGCTTCCAGCCATGGATCCATTTAGTGATGCCGTCGCGCACATAGACGCTGTCGGTGTAAAGATCGACCTCGCTGCGCTTCTTCAGCGCCTCCAGCGCCTTGATGGCGCCCTTCAGTTCCATGCGGTTGTTGGTGGTCGGGTTCTCGCCGCCCCAGATTTCCTTCTCGGTGCCGTTGTACTCGAGCAGCGCGCCCCAGCCGCCGGGACCCGGATTGCCGGAGCAGGCTCCGTCGGTATGAATCCGGACCTTTTTGGATTCTGGCGCCATCACAGACCGTACTCGCCCGGGCTTTTCACCCGGCGGTGGAACAGCAGCTTCTCGACATATTCCGACGGGTCCTTGGGCCGCACCAGCGCGCCCTCCACCTGGTTGACCCAGTCGTAGAGACGGGTCAGCAGAAACCGCAGCGCCGCGCCCCGCGCCAGCGCCGGCAGGGCGGCGATCTCGGCGGGCTCCAGCGGCCGCACCGACTGGTAGCCGGCCGTCAGCCGGCGCGCCTTGGTGGCGTTGAACGACCGGTCCGGCTCGAAGCACCAGGCGTTCATGGCGATCACCAGGTCGTAGGCGAGGAAGTCGTTGCAGGCGAAATAGAAGTCGATCAGGCCGGTGAGTTGCTCGCCCATGAAGAACACGTTGTCGGGGAACAGGTCGGCGTGGATGACGCCCGACGGCAGCTGCGAAGGCCAGGCGCCGTCGAGCCAGGCCAGCTCGTCGTCTATCATGTCCATCAGGCCGGGACGCACCGCTTCGGCCTGGTCGCGGCAGGCGTTGGCCAGCTGGTGCCAGCCGGCGAGGCCGAGGCCGTTGGCGCGGCTCATGCCGAAATCGGCCACCGCCCGGTGCATCTCGGCCATGCCGCGGCCGACGCCGGCGCAGTGCATGGGCGTGGGGCGCATCACCGACAGACCGCGCAGGAACGAGATCAGCGCCGCCGGGCGGCCGCACAGCTCGCGCAGCGCCGTGCCGTCGTCGCCGGTGATCGGCGTCGGGCAGGCGAGGCCCTTGGCCGCCAGGTGCCCCATCAACCCGAGGAAGAACGGCAGCTCGTCGCGGTTCACGCGTTTCTCGTACAGGGTGAGGATGTAGCTGCCGCGCTCGGTCTGGAGCAGGAAGTTGGAATTCTCCACGCCCTCGGCGATGCCCTTGAACGCGATGACGTCGCCCACGTCGTAATGGGACAGGAAGTCCGCCAGGGCATCCTCGTCGACGTGGGTATAAACGGCCATGCTGTGTCGTTGTCGCGGGTTGGAGGGCCGACGCCGGCGGGAGATCGCGGAAGCCTGGGGCGGCGTGCTTGTCCTGACCCCTGGCGTTCTCTAATATGCCGCTCCGACGCGTCATTTGTATAGCAGCGCAGGGGACATACCATCATGGCTGATCCGGTCATAGCCCAGAAAGAGCCCTTCGGCATCGACGTGAAGGCCGGCAAGAGTTACTGGTGGTGCTCCTGCGGGCAAAGCAGCAAGCAGCCGTTCTGCGACGGCAGCCACAAGGGCTCGGACTTCGTGCCGCTGGAGTACAAGGCGACGAAGGACAGGACGGTGTGGTTCTGCGGCTGCAAGCACACCGCCAAGTCTCCCATGTGCGACGGCGCGCACAGCAAGCTATAGAGCAGCCCGCGTTCTGCTTGAACGCAGACACGCTGCTCTAGCACTATAGAATCGATCAATTTCCGCTTTCAGGTTCTCTGGAAGCGGGATGATCAAACCAACCGGATTCGGTCGAAAAGGCGGATTGATGAAGTTTTCCATGGGCGCGCCGCGGATTGCCGCGGTTCTGGTCGGGGCGTTAGCGCTGTCGGGATGCAGCGTATTCGGCGGCAAGGTGGACATGGGCATGTCCGAGGCGATGAAGCAGCACTGTCCGCCGGTGGGCATCGTCGCCTATACGGGCCAGGTGACCCGCTTCGCCGGCGCCGGCCGCCAGTCCGGCGACGTAGCGCTGCGCGCCGAGGTCACCAACCTGAAGATCTCCTGCGGTAGCCCCGAGGAAAAGACGCGGGTCGACGCCAAGGTCACCTTCGACATCGTCGGCGAACGCGGCCCGGCGTCGAGCGAGTCCGGCGCGACGGTGCGCTACTTCGTCGCGCTGGCGGACGAAAACCAGAAAATCCTGAAGAAGGACGTCTACGAGACCAACCTGACGTTCGGCGCTGGCGGCGTGACCATCTCGCATGAGAAGCTGAGCGCCGTGCTGCCGCAGAAGGGCGAGGAAGTCCCCTACGAGGAAATCCTCATCGGCCTGCAGCTGGAACGCGACGAGTTCGGATACAATGTGGCGCGCGGCACCGGCAAGTAGCCGGCGCGGCCAGAGGAGCGCCGTCGCTGGTGGTAGGGTGGATCGGTCGAGGGATCCAGGGGATTAACGATCATGTCGTCGCAGACCATGGCGCCGCCAAACATGCTGACCGCGGAACCGTGTTTCGCATCGCCGATCTTTACCTTCGAGGTTCCCGGCGCCGAGGCGCTCAACGAGGCGCTGATGCGCGACATCGAGGCGTACCGCCGGCAGGCGGAGGGGATGAACCGCAGCAACCAGCACGGCTGGCATTCGCCGACCGACTTCTTCCGGCGTCCCGAGGCCTCGTTCCAGGCGCTCGCCCGGCAGATCAACAGCGCCGTCGCTATGGCGACGCGGCAGGTCTCGCCCAAGCTCGACCTGGGCAAGCGGCTCTACAAGATGCAGGGCTGGATCAACGTCAACCCGCCCGGCGCCTACAACACGCCGCACGCCCATCCTGACCACGAATGGTCGGGCAGCTATTATGTGAAGGTTCCCGAGACGCCGCCCGGAAGCCGCAGCGGCCAGATCGAGTTCCTCGATCCGCGCAACGGCGTGCCGCAGATGGAGGGGCTGAACTCGGCCTACTTCGTGCCGAAGGTCCGCAAGGCGCCGAAGGCCGGCACCATGCTGGTGTTCCCGTCCTACCTGCGCCACTGGGTCTATCCCAACGAGCAGGACGAGATCCGCATCTCCATCGCGTTCAACACCAAGTTTATCCTGAAGGAACAGGCGGGCCAACCCTGACGCTTCAGGTCCGGTCCTTCCAGGTGATCTGGTACAGGTCGAAGCGCCGGTCGCGCAGGTTGCGCACCGTCCCCTGCGCTCGCGCCCATGACAGGTCGGTCAGGTCCAGATCGGCGATGGCGACCGTCTCCACATTCTCGGTGGTTTCGGCGGCGATGCCGTCGCGGGCGAACGGGAAGTCGCAGGGTGTCAGGATGCAGGACTGGGAATACTGGATGTCCATGTTGTCCACGTTGGGCAGGTTGCCCACATTGCCCGACATCACCACGTAGCACTGGTTCTCCACTGCCCGTGCCTGGCAGCAATAGCGGACCCGCAGATAGCCCTGGCGACTGTCGGTGCAGAACGGCACGAAAAGCAGCCGCGCGCCCTCGTCGACCAGCCGCCGCGCCAGCTCGGGGAATTCGCTGTCGTAGCAGATCAGTACGCCGATCGGGCAGCAGTCGGTCTGGATCGTCGCCACCGTATCGCCGCCCTTGATGTTCCACCAGTGGCGCTCGTTCGGCGTCGGGTGCAGCTTTTCCTGCGCATGCACGGAACCGTCGCGCAGGAATACGTAGCCCACGTTCTGAATTTCGTCGTCGTCGGTGCGCGTCGGGTGCGATCCGCCGATGATGTTGATGTTGTAGCTGATGGCGAGCTGCCGCATCGCCTCGATGAAGCGCGGCGTGTACTCCGTCAGGGTCTCGATCGCCTCGGCCGGGCTCAGCTTGCGCTTTTCCAGCGCCAGCAGCTGCAGCGTGAACAGCTCCGGGAACACCACGAAGTCGCAGCGGTAGTCCGCCGTGACATCGACGAAATATTCCACGTTGGCGATGAACTCGTCGAAGCTGTGGATCATCCGCTGCTGGAACTGCACGGTGGCGACGCGCACCGCCTCCTTGTGCCCCGCCGGCGCATTCGCGGCGGCCGTCGTCTCCGGTGCGTAAGGATTGCGCCAGACCATGTGCGTCGCGTGACCGCCCGACTCCTTGTCGCCGGGAAGGTAGCCGCGCAGCACGCCGATCGGCTCGAAGCCGGCGCGCAGGTGGAAGCCGATCACCGGATCGTCGATCTCGCGCTCCTTGACCGCTTCCACATAGTCCAGCGGATCGGGATATTTCCGCCGCCGCCGCGCCCAGCCGGGCATCCGGCCGCCGAACACGATGCCCTTCAGCTCCCAGGCCTCGGCAAGCCGCTGGCGCGCGTCGTAGAGCCGCTGGCCGATCCGCAGCCGGCGCCGGCTCGGGTCAACGCACACCTCCATGCCATAGAGCCAGTCGCCATTGGGATCGTGCCGCGAGCCGTAGCCGCCGCCGGATATCTCTTCCCAGCGGTGTTGACCCATGGCCGTCTTCTCGTCGATGACGAAGCCGGCGGCGTAGCCGACCACCTCGCCCTCGTAGACCACCACGAACTGCCCCTCGGGAAACGTCCCGATCTGGCCGCGAACCATGCCGGCGTTATAGGGCAGGTCGTTGGGATAGACCCGCTGCACCAGCCCGATGATGGCCTCCACGTCGTCGGGCACCGCGTTGCGGATGACCAGCTTGGCCGCCTCGCCGCGACGCGCCGGCACCTTCTGCTCCTGCACCTTGGGCTTGCGTTTGGGAGCGATCTTCCTGGGGGCGGGGGCGCGGGCCATGGGCATCCTACGTGGAGAGGGAATTCACTATATGGACCTGCCCGGGTCGATTGGAAACCGTGTTGCACCGCAAACACGTGACAGCGGGCCAGGTCTGCGCATAATACCGCGACCTGCCCTCCGACGGAGTCTGCCGTGAAAACCGCCAACAACAGCGTTGCCACCGACGACGTCATCGCGTTGCTCGACCTCGAGCCGCTGGAGGTCAACCTGTTCCGCGGCATCAGCCCGGACGTGACCTGGCAGCGCGTGTTCGGGGGCCAGGTGATCGGCCAGGCGCTGACCGCCGCCTACCGCACGGTGGAAGGGCGCATCTGCCATTCGCTGCACGCCTATTTCATCCGGCCCGGCGACCCGAAGGTGCCGATCATCTACGAGGTCGACCGCTCGCGTGACGGCACCAGCTTCACCACGCGGCGCGTCGTGGCGATCCAGCATGGCAAGCAGATCTTCAACCTGGCCGCCTCGTTCCAGATCCCGGAGAAGGGCTTCGAGCACCAGTTCGACATGGCGAAAGTGCCGCCGCCGGAAAGCCTGCCCACCGACGAGGAGCTGCGGCTCGCGGTGATCGACCGGGTGCCCGAGGCCATCGCCAAGCATTTCGCCCGGCCGCGCCCCATCGAGATGCGCCCGGTGAACCGCCACGACTTCATCGATCCGGTGGCCGCGCCGCCCTACCAGCAGATCTGGTTCAAGGCGCGCAATCCCGTGGGCGACAACCTGCCGCTCAACCAGTGCATGCTGGCCTATGCCTCGGACATGAGCCTGCTCGACACCTGCTTCCGGCCCCATGGCATCTCCTGGCTGTCGGGCAAGCTGCAGTCCGCCAGCCTGGACCACGCCATGTGGTTCCATCATCCCTTCACCATGGACGACTGGCTGCTTTATGACATGGACAGCCCCAGCGCCTCCGGCGCCCGCGGCTTCAACCGCGGCAGCGTCTATACCCGCGACGGCCTGCTGGTCGCGTCCGTGGCCCAGGAAGGGTTGTTCCGGTATCGCGGCTAGCAGCAGGCCGCCTCATCCGATGGGCGCCGGCGCCGTGCCCAGCCACGGCATCACCATGTGCAGCGGCGGCATGCCGTCCTCCTTGCGCTTGAGCAGTTCCTCGATCCTGCGCCGGACGTCGTCGCCGATCAGGAATTGGCCGCTTTCCCAGAATTCCTTGCCGCCCTTGGTGCGCAGGATCAGCATCGCCGTGCGCTCCTGCATGGCGTACACCGCGTCCGGACACACGCCCGCCTGGCGGAAGTAGATGGCGTTCTCCAGCCCGGTCAGGTAGGCGGAGAACACGGTGTAGACCAGATGCTGTTCGTTCGGTGTCAAGTCGTGGAAGCCGCCCGCCGCCCTGCGCAGGACTTCGATGCGCCGCGGATCCTCGCAGATCCAGCGGTTATGCTCGGTGGTCTTGTCGATGAGGGCCTGCTGGCTGGTGGCGCGGGTGAAGTGCGCGCTCTGGCGCAGCTGCCGCGCCACATAGAGCAGCGAGATGACGACGGCGACGACACCCGCGACGCTCGACAGCGCGGATACAGCGTCCCAGTTCATTGGTTGGCCTCCCGATGGATGGACGATGCCGGAAGCGTTGCACACTGCCGGGCCGCCCGCCAAGCGTCGGCGGCCCCTCAAGGCTGGCAATGTTGCCTGTTCGTAACGATGTCGCGTTTCGGAGTCCTTTCGTATATCATGATATTATTTGGCCGACTTGCCTGAAGCAGGGCACCCCGATGCATGACGTCGTCTCCCATGTCGAGAACTGCCTGATCGCCGTCGAAGAGATGCGGTCGCGGACCTTGCGGTATCACGACCGCGGCGTGGGCAGGGTCGCCAGGGTGCTGTGCGCCGCGCTCGGCCTTGGCCCGGGCGCGTCATCGATCCTGGAAATGGCCGCCGGCCTGCACGACATCGGTAAGGTCGTGATCCCCGACGCCATCATCAACAAGCCCGGGGCGCTCGACGACCAGGAATGGCAGGTGATGCGCCAGCACACCATCCTGGGCTTCAACATCCTTCGGCAGTCGAGCAATGACACGCTGAAGATCGTCGCCAATGTCATTCTCTATCACCACGAGTGCTGGGACGGCTCGGGTTATCCCTATGGCCTGTCGGGCGAGGACATCCCCCGCGAGGCCCGCATCGTCGGCATCTGCGATGTCTACCACGCGCTGCGTGAGGCGCGCCCCTACCGCCCGGCGCTGCCCCATGACACGGTGATGGGCATGATCGTGCACGGTGACGGCAGTGACCGCCTGCACCCCGGCAAGTTCGACCCGGACGTGCTGGCCGCGTTCAGGGCCAGCGCCGACGACATCCGCGACGCCTTCGACGCGGCTCCGGGTCTTACAGGGGCGTCATAGCGAGAGCCACGCTTCGTCGCAGTCGGCGCACCCGGTGTCTCGCGGGTGCAGGAACAGCAACGGCTCGCGCGCCAGTTCCGCCACCGCCAGCGCCTCGACGCCGAGGTTTCGCAGCTGGGCAACCAGCCGGGATCTATTCACCAGCCTCTCCGTGCTTCTGCGAGCAACGCGAAGCAGCCCAGCCGGGCCGACCCATAGCCATCACGCGGAAGGGCTGGACAGCCACGCGTCGCTCGCGGAGCCGCGAAAGGGGAGCGGTAACCGGTCACAACGTGTCCAGGTCCCACACATAGGACACGAACGGCTCGTCGTCCGCCGCCGCGCCCGCCGACTCATAGGTGCGCCGCGCCGCCGTGTTCGACACCTCGGTGCCCACCCACATCTCGAAGCAGCCGGCGTCCCGCGCCGCGTCGGCGAGCAGCGCCATCATCGCCCTGGCCAGGCCGCGGCGCTGGTGGCTTTCGATGACGGCGAGCTCGTTGACCCAGAACTGGGGCCGCTTCTTGTCCGGATGGGCATAGCGCACCGCCGACGCGAAGCCGACCATGACGCCGCCCTCGATCGCCGCCGCCATGTAATGGCGCGGATCGGCCAGGAACTCCCGCGTCGCCGCCGGGTCGATGGGGTCGTCGAACAGGTCCGGCGCGGCCGAGGCGAACAGGCGCTCGTCCTCCGGTGTCAGCATGCGGACGGCGATCGGCATCGGCGCCTCGAAGGTTGTTGGGCCTGTCTTGCGGCGCCGCCGGTCGCGGAATGATCCGCTCGGGTGGCGCCTGTACCGCCTTGTAGCAGATGCCGGCCCCACTGCTCTAGGCCGCCCGCGATCAATTCCAGGGTGGGGTTAGGTGCAGTGTCGTCGTAACGGTGCCCATCAGGTTCACCGCCCCGTCACCGGCGCCGCTGCGCCAACGCCGCGACCGTCACCGTGCCCAGCGCGCCCGCCTCGTCATAGAGCCAGCATTCGCCGATGGCGATTCCATCGCTGGCGTGATGCTTCACCAGGTCGAAGCCCAGCCATTCCGTCGCGGGCAGACGGTGCAGATAGAGGGTGATGTCGGTATTGATGAAATCGATGCTGCTCTCGCTGCTGTTGGCCAGTGGGCTGGCGAAATCCGCCACGGCGGCGATGCGCGTGAACGGCGTATGGGCATAGCCGCCCACGAGTTCCCTGGTCTCGCGGATCCAGGCCTGGCGCGCGTCGAACGGCGTCAGGGCACCGAGCACGGGCCTGTTGACCGCCGCCGCGAACTCGGCCCCGTCGGCCCGGGCGGCCGCACTGGGCGGCCGTTGCATCGCGCGCGCCTCCGGGGGAATCGGCCGCAGCTCCCACTGAGGAAGCGAGCGCTCCTCGGTCAAGACCTCGTCGGGCGGCGGCGCGTCCCATGCCGGCGTGTGCCATGTCGGGGCGTCCGTGGCGGCGGACCGGCGCAGGAACAGGCAACTGCCCCGGGCGATCAGGACGTCGTCGGCGAACAGTTCGGCATCCGCCAGCTTGAGCCTGCCGCCTGCCCGGACGAGTTTCGTTTCCACGCGCAGCGGCTTTCTCGGAGGCAGCCGCAGCAAATCGACGCAGAAGCGGGCGGGAACGAATTCCGGCTCGCCGAACGCCTGCTCCAGAGCGAAGCCGATCAGGCCGCCGATCAGGCGCCCGTTGATGCTGTCGTCGCTCCAGTAACCGCGGCTCGCCTTGGTCGGCAAGTATTGCTCGCCTTCGAGCACGAAGAACGGTGTCCGCGCCCGCTCGCCAACGTTCTGCGGCTGGTCGGTCGATTTGCCTGCATATTCCACTGTGGCGGCGGCCGGAGCGGCCTCGCCGCCGCGATCAGGGCGATCTTCGTTTTGGTGCATGGCTTCGTTGCGTCTCTGCTTCGATGTCTTCAATGTCGGCCGGCCGTGGGCGCCGAGAAAATCACGGACGGCCGTCGGCGGCAACCATTCATGGAACGAAACAGGCGTTGTCGCAGGTGCGATGCCGGTTCAGGAATTACGTGCCGGTCGGCACATATTCCATGTAACGATCGGCAATCGTCGCGTCGAACCGTCCCCGCCTTGACTCCCACCTCCGGCGCGGGCGCTTGCCCTGATCGTCGACGAGACCGGCAGCGAGATCGGCGAGATCACCTCCGGCGGCTTCGGACCGACGGTCGGTGGTTCCATCGCCGTGGGCTATGTCACGCCGGACTACGCTAATGACGGCACGGCCATCGGCGAGGAACTCGCGCGTCGCCGCCGGATCGATGGGGTCGTCGAACAGGTCCGGCGCGGCCGAGGCGAACAGGCGCTCGTCCTCCGGTGTCAGCATGCGGACGGCGATCGGCATCGGCGCCTCGAAGGTTGTTGGGCCTGTCTCGCGGCCGCCGGGTGCGGAATGATCCGCTCCGGCGCCGCCTGTACCGCCTTGTAGCAGATGCCGGCCCCGCTGCTCTAGCCCGAATTATTCATCAGCCGGGCTATTCCGGGTCGGCGAACGTAGCTTAACCTACTGATTTGGTGTAGAGAATAGGTGCTTAGACCACTCTCGAACACCGGACAGAAAGTGCCACGCCCGCCATGGTCGACGAT
>CAMDTB010000095.1 GCA_945907245.1 Rhizobium sp. Q54 | reverse complement strand
GGCGGAACCTCCGGGGATTACGGTCGCCGAGGCGAAGGCGGCGTTGTTGCCGATCCTGTCAGGTGAACTGTTTCCCGGCGGCGAAAAGGCTGGATGGTGGCTCAAGGCCGCGCAACTCGACCTCGAGGCCAAGGGCGTGATCCAGCGTGGGCCCAAGGCTCCGGTACGTCTGTTCCGCTGTTCACATGATTAGCGCGTCGCGACGGGCGGCTTGCGCCGCCCCCGCTCGGTCTGCGATTGGCCGGCGACCTTACCTGTTGATGTACTTGTCCAACGTGTCATGGAATGCCCGGATGCGGGATTCCTGGTAGATCGACAGCGTCTCGGCGCCCTTGGCGCTGGCCAGCATCCCTTCATGCTGGGCGCGCAGATTGCCGGTGTCCTGGTCGAACGTGATCTGTGACAGCGGGAACGCCGCCAGTTCCTTCACATCGACGTAATTCATGTCTTCCGGGATCTTCACCATCTGCGCCGGGTCGGGCCTAGGCTGCCCCTTCGGCACCGGCCGCATCATCAGCACCTCGAAGGTGCAGCGGTTGGGGTCGTTCTTGATCGGCTTCACCCGGTGGATCGAGCGCAGCGCCATGCCGGTATAGAGGAAGATGTTCGGGAACAAATTGTACTTGATGGAATCGATCATCTCGGCGTCGCTGAAGCTCGACGTGTCCATCCCGAAGCCGTCGGTCAGCGCCTTGCGCACCTGCTTGGCCATGGCGTTGCGCGCCGACTGGCCTTCCTCCAGGGTCACCGACTTGCCGTCCGGCGAGCGCCCGCCAAGCATGACACGGTCGATCCGTTCCTGCTCGCTGATCTTCTTCTTGGCGGCCGGGCTAGCGACGGCAAGCGCGCACAGGTCGCGGGTCACATGGTCGTCGAACACGTCGTGCTGCATGTTCCAGTCGCCCACCACCTGGGTCAGTTCCGGATGCACCAGCGGCGTGTGATAGGCCTCCATGAAAGCCTCCTGCGCCGTCTTCCAGTTGCAGTACAGCTCCTTCTCGAGATGCATGAACAGGTACCAGTCGGTCCACGGCCAGTCCTTGAAGTGCTCCGGCAACACGCCCAGGTACTCGAGCAGCGACGGCCCGTTCAGGTCCATGTTGATGAACACCAGGCCGTTCCAGGCATCCACCTGAACCTCGGGCAAACGGTTCTTCTCATAATCCAGGTGCGGGAACTCCCACGAACACGGCACCTCGTTCAGCGTGCCGTCCAGGTTCCAGGTCCAGCCGTGATAGGGGCACTGGATGTTCGCCGACCAGCCGCTGCTCTCCGACGGCTTCAGCTTGGTGCCGCGGTGCAGGCACGAATTGTGATAGGCCTTGAGCGCGCCATCGTCCGTACGCACCACGACGATCGAATGATGGCCGATGTCGTAGACCAGATAGTCGCCCGGCTCGGCGACCTGGTCCTCGCGGCAGACATACTGCCAGACCTTCTCCCACATCTTCTTCATCTCCAGGCTGGCGAAGTCCTGGCTGATGTACTTGGAGAACGGAATGTCGTCGCGGCTTTGCGGCGGATTGGACTGGGCGGCGAGCACGTCTTTGATGATGCCGCCATCCGAGCGCATGATTTCCTGGAAGGTGGGCGCTCCCGGGCAACGCGGAATTTCAGTCTTCACCTGGACGTTCATGCACCCATCTCCCCATGGCAGAAAGCGTGGGGGCCGGACACAGCGGCTCCCGAGCATGCCCCAAGGTAGCACCGCGCCGGCACGGCGACAAGCACGTAATTATACCATGATATATTTAATCGATCAGTCCGCGACGGCGATCGGCGGCGCGGCGCCTTCCGACTTCGGCTTCCTCGGAATCCACAGCATCACCATCAACGCCAGGCTCGCCCATCCCGAGATCCATGACAGGTCGGTGGTCGACAGCAGATAAGCCTGCGACACCATCTCGCGCACCAGTATGCCGGCCGCCTGCGTATCGGTCAGGCCCAGGTCGCGCAGCACCGCCATGGCGTGGCGCAGCGCCGGGTCGTAGGCACTCGATGACTCCGCCAGGCGGCTCTGGTGCAGAATCTCACGCCGATCCCAGAACGTCACCGCGATCGAGGCGGCGATGCCGCCGCCGGTGATGCGCGCGAAGTTCATGATGCCCGAGCCCGACGGAATCTTTTCCGGCGGCAGGCCCTGCACGGTGATCGAGACGATCGAGACCATGAAGGTGCTCAGCGCCACCCCCTGCACCAGCAGCGGCGCGACAAAGTCGAAGAAGCTGGCGTCCGCCGTATAGCCCGCGCGCATGAAGAACGAGATCGCGAACATCAGGAACGCGAACGACGCGCCCCAGCGCATGTCCGCCCGGGCCATCAGCTTGCTGGCGAACGGCGACAGCACCAGCGCCACCAGCCCGCTCGGCGCCGCGATCAGGCCTGCCCATGTCGCCGTATAGTTCTCCTGTGTCTGCAGCCACAGGGGCAGGATAACCAGATTGGAGAAGAACAGCATGTAGCCCAGGCAGAATGCCGCGGTACCCACCGAGAAGCTGCTGATACGGAACAGGTGAAGGTCGACGATGGGGTGCTTGTCGGTCCATTCCCACACCACCCACGCCGCGCAGGCGACGGCCGACACCACCGCCAGGATGACGATCGTATTGGACGAGAACCAGTCGGAATTCTTGCCCGTGTCGAGCATGATCTGCAGCGATCCCACCCAGACGATCAGCAGCAGGAGGCCGACCAGGTCGATGGGCAGCTTGCGGATCGGCGTCCTGAAGTCGCCCAGGTTCCGCCAGACCAGGAACGCGCTGATCAATCCCACGGGAATGTTGATCAGGAATATCCATGACCAATGATAGTTGTCCGAGATGAGGCCGCCAAGGATGGGGCCGCAGATCGGCGCGATCAGCGTCGTCATCGACCAGATGATCAGCGCCGTGCCACGTCGGTGCGGCGGAAAGATCATCAGCAGCAGTGCCTGCGACCCCGGCACCAGCGGGCCCGAGACGGCGCCCTGGATGACCCGGAACACCACCAGTCCGCTCAGGTTCCACGCCATGCCGCAGAGCAGCGACGCGGCGGTGAACAGCAGCATGGACCAGACGAACACCTTCACTGCGCCGTAGCGCCCCATCAGCCAGCCGGTCAGCGGCAGCGCGATGCCGCTGGCGATGGCGAACGACGTCAGGATCCACGTGCCCTGGTCCGCGCTGGCGCCCAGGTCGCCGGCGATGGTCGGGATCGACACATTGGCGATGGTGATGTCGAGCACCTGCATGAAGGTGCCCATGGCCAGCGCTATAGAAGTGACGCCCAGCTTGAGGCCGGTGAGCGGTTTGACCGCGGCTGGCGCCTGCGAACTCACGGCTTCCGGCCGTCGCCCGAATTGGCCGCTATGGTTTCCGCGATCAGCGTTTCCACGTCTGGCCCCACGTCGTCGACCGGCTTTGACGGAATCGGCGTATGCCGGACCTCCGTCGCGATCACCTGGCCGGACGTGTCCTTGATGTCGACGGTCGCCTGCATCGACAGACCGATGCGCAGCGGATGCTTTTTCACTTCCTCAGGATCGAGCAGGATACGCACCGGCACCCGCTGCACGATCTTGATCCAGTTGCCCGACGCGTTCTGCGGCGGCAGCAGCGCGAAAGCGCTGCCGCTGCCCGCCGAGAAGCCCGCGACCTTGCCGTGATAGGTCACGTCGCCGCCATAGATGTCGGCTTCCAGCTCGACAGGCTGGCCCACCCGCATGTCGGTGAGCTGCACTTCCTTGAAGTTGGCGTCGACCCACACCTCCGCCAGCGGCACCACCGCCATCAGCGGTTCGCCCTGGCGGACGTGTTGTCCCACCTGAACCGTGCGCTGGGCGACGGTGCCGTCCACGGGCGCGATGATCCGCATATGGGCGAGGAACAGCGCCGCCTGCCGCACCTTGCCGGCTGCCGCCAGCACCATCGGATTGTCCGCGACGCTGGTGCCGCCCAGCATGGCCAGAGTCGCGTTGAGCTGCTCCCTCGCCACCGCCACCTGCGCCCTCAGTTCGGCGGCCTCGTCGCGGGCGTTGTCGATGTCCTCGCGCGCCACCGCGCCGTCCGCGCCCAGGTCGGCCCGCCGCTTGTAGCTGGACTCGGCCCGCTGCGCCTCGGCCTCCCTTTGCCGGATCAGCGCCCTCAGCTCGTCGGCCCGCGAAAATGTCGACTTCACGTCGCGCACCGTCCGCGCCAGCTCTGCGCGCGCATTCGCCATCTCGATATTCGCCCGCGCCGGGTCGAGGTCGACCAGAAGCTGGCCGCGCCTGACCGTCTGGGTGCTGTCCACATGGATCGCCAGCACCGTTGCATTCTCCAGCGAGGTGATCGCCACGATGTCGCCGCTGACATAGGCGTCGTCCGTGCTTTCGAAATGCGACAGGTAGAGCAGCCAATAGGCGCCGTAGGCGATCAGGCCGACCACGAGAATGACCCCGATGGCCGTCAGGCCGCGGCGGCGATTGATTTCAGGGGAAGCCATAGGATCACTCCCTCGCGGCAGGTTTATCGAGACCCGCCGCTTGCGTTTCTGTTTGTTGGGGCGAGAAGTCGCCTCCTACGGCGACAAGCAGCTTCACCCGCTCAACGGCCTGCTGTGCGTTCAGCACCGCCAGTTGACGGCGCGCCTCCAGCAGCTGCGATTCAGTGGTCAGCACCGCCAGGTAGGTCGAGAGCCCGCCGCCATAGCGCCGTTCGGCCAGGGCGTAGGCCTGTTCCGCCGCATCGCGCGCCTTGGCCTGGTCCACCAGTTCGATGCGCAGCGAGTCGATGCCCGACAGCCGGTCGGCGACCTGCTGCACCGCCGACACCACCGCGCCATTGTAGGCTGCGATCGCGATGTCGACCTCGGCCACGGCGCCCTCGTAGTTGGGCTTCAATCTTGCGTCGAACAGCGGCAGGTGTACCGCCGGCCCGGCACCGTAGACGCCCGCCGCGCCGCTGAGCAGATGGCTCAGCCCGATGGCCTGGAAGCCCGCGAAGGCCGCCAGGTTGACATTGGGATAGAACGCCGCCTGCGCCGCCTTCTGTCCCGAATAGGTCGCTTCCACCCTCACCCGAGCCGCCAGGATGTCCGGCCGCCGCGCCAGCAGGTCGGCGGGCAGCGTCTCAGGCAGCGGCAGCACCGCCCGCGGATCGAGGCTCGGCCGGACGATGCCCGCATAAGCCTCGGCGCCCTGGCCGGTCAGCGCGGCGATCGCATGAACCGCGTTGTCGCGCTCGTTGATTGCCTGCTGCCTCGAAACCCGGGCCAATGCCAGTTGCCCTTCCGCCTGCTTCTCCTCGATCCGGCTGTCGATTCCGGCGACCACCCGCCTCTGCGCCAGTTCAAGCAGCCGGCCGCGTTGCGCCACCGTCCGGTCGGCGATGTCCAGCAACGCATAGGCGCGGTCGAGACCGATATAGGCCTCCGCCAGCGCGCCGGTCAGCGCCAGGCGTGCGGCTGCGGCGTCGAGCTCGGCCGCCGCCTCGCCCGCCCGAGCCTGCTCGATCAGCGCCTTCTGACGGCCCCAGAAGTCCACGTCCCAGGACAGGTTGCTCTGCACCGAGCCCAGCCAGTAATGGCCGCCGCCATAGGGCGGAGGATAGATGAAGCGTTCGCTGAACCGCTGGAACTGCTCGTCGCCGTCGAGGGTCACCCGGGGCAGCGCGTCGCCGCGGGTGGCCGCTGCCGACGCCTGCGCCGCGCTCACCCGCGCCAGCGCCTCCGCAAGCCGCGGATTGCCGGCGAGTGCCCGCGTGACCAGCGCGTCGAACTGGGGATCCGCCCACGCGCGCCACCAGTCTGCGGCGGCGGGCGCGGCGTCGCCGCCGAGGCCGAGTTGGGTCGCCTGCAGCATCTGGCCGGTCGGCTGCGTGTTGGGTACGCAGCCGGCCAGCGCGCAGGAGATCGCGATCAGCGCCAGCGCCCGTTTCATGGCTGCCGCTCCGTCTCGCCGTCCTGCAGCTTGTCGATCATCCGCTTGAGCATGCTGACCATCATGTCGATCTCCTCGCGGCTGAAGTCCGCGAGCACCCGGTTGATGTGATCGACCACCAGCGGGATGGATGCGTCCACGGCCCGGCGCCCTTCCGGAGTCAGCGCCAGTTCGACGATGCGGCGGTCCTCGGTGCTGCGGGTGCGCTCCAGCAGCCCGCGCCCTTCGAGCTGGTCGACGACCCGGGTCAGCGCTCCGCTGTCATGATTGAGATTGCGGCTGATGTCGGCCGCCCGATTGGCCAGGCCGTCGCGCAGCTGCATCAGCACGCACCACTGCACGAAGGTGAATTCGTGATCCGTGAACAGCGCTTCCATGCGGGGCTGCATCAGATTCAGCGTGCAACGCAGCAGGTACCCGACGGCGTTTCGGGCGGTGAATGTCTCGGGAGTATAGTGGCCGGAGGTCATTAGCTGCCTGCACAACAACTGCCTAAGCAGCTATATAGCGCGCTCGTTTTTCGTACGCAAGCGCGCGCAGACGCGCCCGCCCCCGTGACCGAACGCGGTCTAGTTTTTCCCCGGGTATTCCTCGGCTTTCAATATCTTCGCCAGGTGCGCCGCGTTGCGCGCCGTCGTCTCGATCGCGTCCGAGACCTTGGCGGGCGTGAGCTTCAGTTCCTTGAAGTCGACACTCCCCATGGCCTCTCCGACCCAGTAGGCCACACCGCCGGCGGGAATGCTGAAGCCCAGGTCGTTCAGCGCCTGGAAGGTTTCGGCGGATACGATGCGCGCCGTCCTCGTTGCCGACGACACAGACACTCGCCACCTCGCCGAACGTGATCATCCGCCCCTTGCTGTCGGTTTCGTCGAGGAAGGCGTTCATCCGTTCCAGCACGCGCTTGCAGAGGCTGCTTGGCTGGCCAAGCCAGATCGGCGTACCCAGCAGGAGAATGTCAGCGGCCATCAGCTTCTTGCGGATCGCCGGCCATGCGTCGCCATCACCCTCGTCCACCGACACACCGGGCTTGATGTTGTAGTCGGCCGCCCGGACTTTCTCCGTCTTGACGCCCAGTTTTCGGAACGCCTTGAGGAGCTGATCGATCATGACGTCGCTAGATGACGCCTCCTTTCCCGTGGACGGTTTCAGCGTGCAATTGATGGCCAGCAATTTGAGCGGCATCGACGGCTCCTGGATGAGGTTTGGATCCCCCTCACGACGTTCAGCCGCGCGCGTTGTTCCGCCCCGAACGAGCATCCTGCGAGCGGGAACTTCGGTGCGTGCACCGTGTTGATGCTGGAATGCCGTCCATGGGCCCTGTCCGCACAGGTCCATTCGCTGCGCCAGTACATTCCCCGTCCGGAAATCCCCCGCGGCGATGCGCCTGCGCGTCAATACCCTCATATCGCGGGCGGGCTGGACGTCACGCCGTTGCCGGTCGCGGCTTTGGCGCATACCCCGCCACAGCCTCCCGTTCGTGATACCTCGAAATATCCAGCGTCGCCACGGGTTTCCCCCGTATGCGCCCCAATCGGGCCGCAATCCGGCGCGACTCTCTGACCGTTGGCCTCGTCATCCCGGCCACGCGTGACGAACGTAGCCCCCAAGCCCATCGTTACGCGTGGCCGGGATTATAATGAGTGATTGAGCTTTACGAGTCTGGCGACGGGATCCCCGGGTGTCAGTGCAGGTTGCCGGGCCGTTCCAGGTCGTCGAGCCGGAGATGCAATGCATCGGCGATCCGACGTCTTGCATCCAGCGTTTCCTCGGTTTCGCCGTTCTCCAGCGCCAGGATGTAGTCGTGCGAGAGGCCTGTGGCACGGGCCAGGTTGTCTGTCGTGAGACCCCGGTGTTCCCGGTAGATTCGATGAGGCGTTTCGCCGCGCATAAGGCGCTGTGCCAGGGTAATGGGCAATTCGTCCCGGTTCTCCGCCGAGTTGACCCAATGGGCCAGCCCTTGCGCCGAGAAGTGCTTTTCGGCGGCGTCCATCAGCCGATCGAACAGCTCTTCCGAGACGATCACCAGCCGTTCGTCGCCGGCGATGGCTCTGATGAGTGTGTAGTCTTCCATACGCATTCTATCCCCCAGCCGTAAAAGACGGACCAGACGCTGCCACGACCATGACTCTAGTGCAATCCACCCGGAAGAGGTACGAACATCCCGTCTCCTACGCACTTCTCCTGAAATTCTGCCGCGCCCAGATTGCCGCTTCGGTACGGTTGCGTGCGCGAATCTTATTGAAGATTTTCTTCACCTGAAGCTTGACCATGCTTTCGCTGATGGCCAACTCCATCGCGATGCGCTTGTTGGGATAGCCCTGCGCCAGCCCCCGCAGGATATGTTCTTCCTGGCTGGAAAGCGCCGCGCCGCTGCTTCGCGTTTCGTCCTGCAGGAAGCGCGTGTCCCTGCCCTCTAGCAATGCGGGGACAAGGTTCGTCGGCAGAACCTTCTCGCCCGCGAGGATCAGATTCAGGGACTGTACGAGCGCTTCTGGGGCGATGTCCTTGAGGATGTAGCCGCTCGCGCCCGCCCTCATCACGGCGACCAGCTGCGCAAGCGAGAACCCGTCGGACAACACGACGACCGGAAGGTTGCCCTGCATGGCGCAGAGCCGGGCCAGATGCTGTGCTTCCTCGCTATCCGCCGGGAGTTCCGTCTCGATGTTGACGAGAATGATCGCCGGCCGATCACGCGCCTCGACGGTGTCGACGTCACTCATCTGGGGCGCCTCGAAGGTCACCTCGAACGGCGTCTCCCGCATCAGCATGGCCAGCCCCTGCCTGAAGAGGCGGCTGCGCTCGACGATCCATATTCCATGATTGGACATGCAAGCCTGGCGGGAAATCGCGGTCAGAAGCAAAAACGCAAAAAAATAAGATTAGTTCCACTGCGTCCACCAACTACACACGTCATATTTGTATGAATCGATTTTATCGGGCGATGCTAAATGGCGGGATCTTCTCGCATATTCCCTTTGTAATCACTTATTTTCACTAATCGATGAAAGTTAATCTGGATTAGTGCATGCCATTGCAAGGATCGACTGACCTAAACGCGGAACGTCGAGTCGTGCGTGAACGGACGACGCCCCACACCCGGAGGATTTCCGGATGTGAGGCGTCTGAACCTGTTAGATGTGTCTTGGTTGCGGCTTACTCGGCGGCCTGACGGACCGGCGTGAACAGGCTGTTCAGGTCGTCGTTGCTGGTGTCGAGCAGCTTCTGGACCCAGCCGTGGAAAACCTGCCCGCCACCCTCGTTGCGGCCGAAGTAGACATACTCGGTCATGCCGGCGTCGAGCGCCCTCTGCTGGCGCAGGCCGGTGCCGTAGTCCTCGTGCTGCACGACATATTCCAGCAGCTTGAACTGGTCCTCGAGGCCCTGGCGGGTTTCCTCCGTGAGCGGCTTCTCCGACAGGTACATCTGGGTGGTGAAGCTTTCGCCCACCTTCTCGCCCGGGAACAGCTGCGAGATCATCACGCCGCGCTGGCCGCCGTAGAACGTGGCGATCGAGATGTGCGGGAAGATGGTCCACACGCCGTTCATCAGCGCCTCGACCGGCCATTCGGTCGGATCCTGCTGCGCCAGGTCGTCCAGGCCCAGGCCTTCCGGCATCGGCAGAACGGTCGACGGCGCGCTCACCCGCGTATGCGGGCCGAAGGAATAGAACAGCGCCCGGTTCGGGATGTTGCGCCCGAAGGTCTCTCCATGCAGCACCGGCAGGTGGTAGAAGTCCAGATAGCCGTCATAGGCGATCTTCCAGTTCGGGCCGTTCAGCGTCCGGCTGGAGAAGAACTTCCAGTCCTCGAAATGGAAGCCTTCCAGCAGGTCGTCATAGCCCGACAGGAAGGCGTTGATGTCCAGGTCCGAGTTGGGGTCCAGGATCGCCCAGATCAGGCCCGCCTTCTCCAGCACCGGGAACGGCTTCAGGCCCAGCTCGTCGGTGTTCACCTCGCCGAAATCCTCCCGCGAGGCGACGCCGATCAGCTCGCCCTCGCGGTTGAACGTCCAGCCGTGATAGCCGCAGATGAAGCGCGACGTGTTGCCCGAGCCCAGCGCCACGGCGGTGCCGCGGTGGGTGCACGAATTCAGGAACGCGCGGACCTTGCCGTCCTT
>CAMDTB010000094.1 GCA_945907245.1 Rhizobium sp. Q54 | reverse complement strand
CCACCGTGCCCGCGCCCTGGTAACCGATCGCCCGGGCCGCCGCGACCGCGGCCTCGCCCATCGCCTTGCGCCTGAGCGGATCCATGTTGGGCGCGGGCGCTTCCTCGATCACCTTCTGGTGGCGGCGCTGGATCGAGCATTCGCGCTCGAAGAGATGGACGGCGTCGCCATGGCCGTCGGCGAACACCTGGATCTCGATGTGGCGCGGGCGCGAGACGAATTTCTCGACCAGCATGGTGTCGTCGCCGAACGCGCTCATCGCCTCGCGCCTAGCGGCTTTCAGCTCCTTGTCGAACGCGGCCGGATCGTTTACCCGGCGCATGCCCTTGCCGCCGCCGCCCGCCGCCGCCTTGATCAGCACCGGATAGCCGGCATGCTCGGCGGCCAAGGCCAGCACCTCGTCGGACTGGTCGGCGCCGTGATAGCCGGGGACGACGGGCACGCCCGCCCGGTCCATCAGCGCCTTGGCCGCGCTCTTGTTGCCCATCTGGCGGATCGCCTCGACCGGCGGGCCGACGAAGACGATGCCCGAAGCCGCGCAGGCCTGCGCAAAGGCGGCGTTCTCCGACAGGAAGCCGTAGCCCGGATGAATCGCCTCGGCGCCCGACCTGACGGCCGCCTCGATGATCCGGTCGATCTTCAGATAGCTTTCCAGCGCCGGCGGCGGGCCGATCAGATGCGCCTCGTCGGCGAAGCGGACATGGGGCGCGCCGGCATCCGCCTCGGAATGGACCGCGATGGTCCGCATGCCCATGCGCCGCGCGGTGCGCATGACCCGCAGCGCGATCTCACCCCGGTTGGCGACGAGGACCGAACGGAACATGGCTACATCCTGAAGACGCCGAAGCGGGTTTCGGGGATCGGCGCGTTGAGGCTGGCCGAGATCGACAGGCCGAGCACGCGCCGCGTATCCGCCGGGTCGATGATGCCGTCGTCCCACAGCCGGGCGCTGGCGTAATAGGGATGGCCCTGCGCGTCGTACTGGGCGCGGATCGGCGTCTTGAACGCCTCTTCGTCGTCGGCGGACCAGCTTTCGCCGCGCGCCTCCATGCCGTCGCGCTTCACCGTGGCCAGCACCGTCGCCGCCTGCTCGCCGCCCATCACCGAGATACGCGCGTTGGGCCAGGTGAACAGCAGGCGCGGGCCATAGGCGCGGCCGTTCATGGCGTAGTTGCCCGCGCCGAACGAGCCGCCGATGATCACCGTGAACTTGGGCACTTTGGCGTTGGCGACGGCCATGACCATCTTCGCCCCGTCCTTGGCGATGCCGCCCGCCTCGTATTTCCGCCCGACCATGAAGCCGGTGATGTTCTGCAGGAACACCAGCGGGATGCGGCGCTGGCAGCACAGCTCGATGAAATGGGCGCCCTTCAGCGCGCTTTCCGAGAACAGGATGCCGTTGTTGGCGACGATGCCGACCGGAAAGCCCCACAGCCGCGCGAAGCCGCAGACCAAGGTTTCGCCGTAGAAGCGCTTGAACTCGTCGAAGCGCGAGCCGTCCACCAGCCGGGCGATGATCTCGCGCACGTCGTAGGACTGGCGGCCGTCCTTCGGGATGATGCCGTAGATGTCTTCGGCCGGATAAAGCGGCGCTTCCGGCGCGGCCATGTCCAGGCCGATGGTCTTGCGCCGGTTCAAATTGGCGACGATCCGCCGGGCCATGGCGAGCGCATGGGCGTCGTTGCCCGCCAGATGGTCGGTGACGCCGGAGATCCGCGAATGCAGGTCGCCGCCGCCCAGTTCCTCGGCGCTCACCACCTCGCCGGTCGCCGCCTTCACCAGCGGCGGGCCGCCGAGGAAGATGGTGCCCTGGTTGCGGACGATGACGCTCTCGTCGGCCATGGCCGGCACATAGGCGCCGCCGGCCGTGCACGAGCCCATCACCACGGCAATCTGCGGGATACCCTCGGCGGACAGATTGGCCTGGTTGTAGAAGATGCGGCCGAAATGGTCCCGGTCGGGGAATACCTCGTCCTGGCGCGGCAAATTGGCGCCGCCCGAATCCACCAGATAGACGCAGGGCAGCCGGTTCTCGCGGGCGATCTCCTGGGCCCGCAAATGTTTCTTCACCGTGACCGGATAATAGGTGCCGCCCTTCACCGTGGCGTCGTTGCAGACGATCACACATTCGGTGCCGGACACCCGGCCGATGCCGGTGATCAGCCCGGCGGCGTTGATGGTGTCCTCGTACAGGCCGTGGGCGGCGAACTGGGACAGCTCGAGGAACGGCGAGCCGGGATCGAGCAGCGTATCGATCCGGTCGCGCGGCAGCAGCTTGCCGCGCGAGACATGGCGCTCGCGGGAGCGCGTGTCGCCGCCCAGCGAAATGGCGGCGGCTTTCACGCGCAGGTCATCGACCAGCGCCCGCATGGCGGCGGCGTTGTCGCGGAACCCCTCCGATGTGGCTTTGACGCTGGTTGCTAACGGCTGCATGAGTGCTCCCCTGCAGCAGTTGTAGCGAATTCCCTCTCCCTCTGGGAGAGGGTTAGGGTGAGGGGCGATGTCGATGCCGTCCGCGAACCTGAGTTTCTTCCCGCACAACGTCCCTCACCTTCCCACGCGCTTCGCGCGCGGGCCCCTTCCTCTCCCAGAGGGAGAGGGAAATGGTGGCGGCTCTGCTGGAATTTACCGGGTCGGGACCGGCTTCTCGCCCGAATAGTCGTAAAAGCCGCGGCCGGTCTTCTGACCAAGCCAGCCGGCTTCGACATACTTCACCAGCAGCGGGCAAGGGCGGTACTTGCTGTCGGCCAGGCCGTCATGCAGCACCTGCATCACCGACAGGCAGACGTCGAGGCCGATGAAGTCGGCGAGCTGCAGCGGGCCCATGGGATGGTGCGCGCCGAGGCGCATGGCGGTGTCGATGGCCTCGACGTTGCCGACGCCTTCGTACAGCGTGTAGACGGCCTCGTTGATCATCGGCACCAGGATCCGGTTGACGATGAAGGCCGGGAAATCCTCGGCGTTGGTGGTGATCTTGCCCAGCTTGTCGGCGAACACCTTCACCGCCTTGTAGGTGTCCTCGACCGTGGCGATGCCGCGGATGATCTCCACCAGCTCCATCAGCGGCACCGGGTTCATGAAGTGCATGCCGATGAATCGCTCGGGACGGTCGGTGGTCGAGGCAAGGCGCGTGACCGAGATCGACGACGTGTTGGTCGCGATATAGGCGTCCTTCTTCAGGGTCTTGCAGAGCTCCTGGAAGATCGCGACCTTCACCGGCTCCTTCTCGGTCGCCGCCTCGATGACCAGGTCGCACTCCGACAGGTCGGCCATGCCGTTCACCAGGCCAATCTGGCTCATGGCGTGGCGATGCTCGTCTTCCTTGATGCGGCCGCGCGCCACCTGGCGAGCCATGTTGCCGTCGATGATCCCCAGCGCCTTCTTCGCCGCCTCCGGATTGGCGTCCATCATCAGCACCTTGAACCCGGCCAGGGCGGAGACGTGGGCGATGCCGTTGCCCATCTGCCCGGCGCCGATGATCCCGACTGTCTGTATCATGGCATACGCCTCGACCCGTTGGAGCATGGGAATAGTCGCGTCAGAGAGCCTTTTCGAGCTCCGGCACGGCCTGGAACAGGTCGGCGACCAGGCCGTAGTCGGCGATCTGGAAGATCGGCGCCTCCTCGTCCTTGTTGATCGCCACGATGACCTTGGAGTCCTTCATGCCGGCCAGATGCTGGATGGCGCCCGAGATGCCGACCGCGATGTAGAGCTGCGGCGCGACGATCTTGCCGGTCTGGCCGACCTGGTGGTCGTTGGAGATGAAGCCGGCGTCCACGGCGGCGCGCGAGGCGCCCACGGCGGCGCCCAGCTTGTCGGCCAGGCTCTCGATGATCGAGAACGCACCGCTCGAGCCCATGCCGCGGCCGCCCGACACGATGATCTTGGCGGCGGTCAGCTCGGGGCGGTCCGACTTGGCCAGCTCGGCGCCGACGAAGCGGGAATTGCCAGGGTTGGCGGCGGCGGCGATGGTGCGGATCTCGGCCGAGCCGCCGGTGGCGGCGGCGGCCGGGAAGCCCGTGCCGCGCACGGTCATGACCTTCTTGGAATCGGTCGACTGGACGGTGGCCAGCGCGTTGCCGGCATAGATCGGCCGGACGAACGTGTCGGCCGACTCGACCTTCATGACGTCGGAAATCTGGGCGACGTCGAGCTGCGCGGCGACGCGCGGCAGGATGTTCTTGCCCGAGGTGGTGGTGGGCGCGACGATGGCGTCGTAATCGCCCGCCAACGAGACGATCAGCGGCGCGATGTTCTCAGCCAGACGGTTGCCATACGAGGCGTCGTCGGCCAGCAGCACCACCGAGACGCCCGCGATCCTGGCGGCCGCGTCGGCGACAGCCTGGGCGCCGGAGCCGGCCACCAGCACATGGACGTCGCCGCCCAGCTGCGAGGCCGCGGTGACCGCGTTCAGGGTCGCCGGCTTCAGTTCGGCATTATCGTGTTCAGCGAGGACGAGGGCCGTCATCAGATCACTCCCGCTTCGTTCTTCAGTTTATCCACCAGCTCTTCGATGGTCTTGACCTTGATGCCGCCGGCGCGCTTGGCAGGCTCTTCAACCTTCAGCGTCTTCAGCCGCGGCGAGATGTCGACGCCGTAGTCGGCGGCCGTCTTGACGTCGAGCTGCTTCTTCTTGGCCTTCATGATGTTCGGCAGCGACGCGTAGCGCGGCTCGTTGAGGCGCAGGTCGGTGGTGACGATGGCCGGCAGGGTCAGCGCCACGGTCTCGAGGCCGCCGTCCACTTCGCGGGTCACTTCGATGCCGTCGCCCACAACCTTGACGATCGAGGCGAAGGTGCCCTGGGGCCAGCCCAGCAGGGCGGCGAGCATCTGGCCGGTCTGGTTGCTGTCGTCGTCGATGGCCTGCTTGCCCAGGATCACCAGCTTGGGCTGCTCGGCGTCGACGACGGCCTTCAGCAGCTTGGCGACGGCGAGCGGCTCGACGATGTCGTCGGTCTGGATCAGGATCGCGCGGTCGGCGCCCATGGCGAGGGCGGTGCGCAGCGTTTCCTGGGCCTGTGCCGGGCCGATGGACACGGCGATGATCTCTTCCGCCTGTCCTGCTTCCTTCTTGCGAATCGCCTCTTCGACGGCGATTTCATCGAACGGATTCATGGACATCTTGACGTTGGCCAGGTCCACGCCCGTCTTGTCGGCCTTCACGCGCGCCTTGACGTTGTAGTCGATGACACGCTTCACAGGGACCAGAATCTTCATGCCTGAGGTCTCTCCCGGTTTTTCTAGCTTTTTTCGCAGCGCACCAATTAACCCAAGGTCATATTAGTGTCAACGACTCCACCCCCGCTGAAATTAGAGGGCGTCCCGCCATTTGCGCGGGGCAACGCCTCAGTCGCGTATGGGGCGCTTCCTGCTTTTCCTGGCATGTTCGGCGCGCCGCTTCGCGATAAAGGCATCGAAATCGAATGGTTTCGAGGGCCCGCTGCGTTCGCCCTCGATGAGCGCCGCGCGAAGGACTTCCAGCTTGCGCTGGCATTCCTCACCTATCGGTTCGCGCCCGGTATCCATAGGACATCCTTCGAGCCGTAGTCGTTGAGGTGCCGTGCGAGCACGAACAGATAGTCGGACAATCTGTTGATGTAGCGGATCGCCGCCGGATTGATCGGCTCCACCTCGGCCAGCGCCACCATGTCGCGCTCGGCGCGGCGCGAGACGGTGCGGGACAGGTGGAGCGCCGCCGCCGCGGGCGAGCCGCCCGGCAGGATGAACGATGTCAGCGGATTTAGCTGTTCGTTGATCGCGTCGATCTCCTGCTCCAGCCGGACCACCTGGGCCTCGACGATACGCAGGTTCGACGTGGTCTCGAAGTCGTCGCCAGGAGTGGCCAGGTCGGCGCCCAGGTCGAACAGGTCGTTCTGGATGCGCGACAGGGCCTCGTCCACGTCGCCATTGGTGTGCAACCGGACAAGGCCAATGGTGGCATTGGTCTCGTCGACCGAGCCATAGGCCGCGACCCGCGGTGCGGATTTCAGCACCCGGTCGCCGCTGACCAGCGAGGTTTTGCCGGTGTCGCCGCCGCGGGTATAGATTTTCGTGAGCTTGACCATCTACTTGCCGGCGGCCAGCGCCGCGAGCAGCAGCATCAGGATGATGGCGAACTGGATCGCCACGCGCAGCTGCATCAGCTTGTTGGAGCGGCGCGGATTGTTGCCGCCGTTGCGGGCGAGGCCGATGATGCCCATGCCGAGCACCACGACCAGCGCGATGGCCAGCAGGCCGATGATGATGAGGAACGGCGTGGACATGCGCCTAACCTAGACCATTGCTCTCAAAACTCCAGAACGCAGGGCGTCCTGGTGGTGATCAGTTGCTTTCCAGCAGCCGGCGGGTGATCACCTCGGCCTGGATCTCGCCGGCGCCCTCGAACACGTTGAGGATGCGGGCGTCGCACAGCACCCGGCTGATCGGATATTCGAGCGCATAGCCGTTGCCACCGTGGATCTGCATGGCGTTGTCGGCGGCGGCCCAGGCGACGCGGGCGCCCAGCAGCTTGGCCATGCCGGCCTCCAGGTCGCAGCGAAGGCCCTCGTCCTTCTCGCGGGCGGCGAAGTAGGACAGCTGGCGGGCCATCATGATCTCGACCACCATCCAGGCGATCTTGCCGAACACGCGCGGGAAATTGTAGATCGGCTTGCCGAACTGGATGCGGTCGAGGGCGTATTTCAGCCCCAGCTCCATGGCGCACTGGGCCACGCCGATGGCGCGGGCGGCGGTCTGGATGCGGGCCGACTCGAAGGTGGTCATCAGCTGCTTGAAGCCGTTACCTTCCTGCTGACCCAGCAGGTTCTCGGCCTTCACCTCGAAGCCGTCGAAGCCCAGTTCGTATTCCTTCATGCCGCGATAGCCCAGCACGTGGATCTCGCCGCCGGTCATGCCCTTGGCGGGGAAGTCGCCGGTCTCGTCCATGCGCGGCTTCTCGGCCAGGAACATGGACAGGCCGCGGTAGTCCTTGGTCTCCGGGTTGGTCCGCACCAGCATGGTCATCACGTCGGCGCGTGCCGCGTGGGTGATCCAGGTCTTGTTTCCGGTGATCTTGTAGACGTCGCCGTCCTTCACCGCGCGGGTGCGCAGGCTGCCCAGGTCGGAGCCGGTGTTGGGCTCGGTGAACACGGCGGTGGGCAGGATCTCGCCCGAGGCGATCTTCGGCAGCCACTGGTGCTTCTGATCCTCGGTGCCGCCGTTCAGGATCAGCTCGGCCGCGATCTCCGAGCGGGTGCCCAGCGAGCCGACGCCGATATAGCCGCGGCTCAGCTCTTCCGACACCACGCACATGGACATCTTGCCCAGGCCCAGGCCGCCATATTCCTCGGGAATGGTCAGGCCGAACACGCCCAGCTCGCTCATGTGCGCGACGACCTCGGCCGGGATCAGCTCGTCCTTCAGGTGCCAGTCATGGGCATAGGGCGCGACCTCTTCCTGGGCAAAGCGGCGGAACTGGTCGCGGATCATGCCCAGGGTCTCGTCCAGGCCCGTGTCGCCGAACGCACCGGTGGCGAGACTGTCCTGCACCAATTCGGCGATGCGGGCGCGCACCGCCTCGGTGTTGCCGCCCCTGACCAACGCGCGCACGGCCGGATTGTTGGCGAAGGCGGCGATCTGCTCGTCCGAGGCGCCCATCTCCGACGGGCGCGCCCATTCCACCTGGCTCATCTGCAGCCCGCCGGTCAGCTGGGCGCAGTACTCGCCGAAACCGGCCTGCAGGATCAGCGTCTCCAGCTCGCCGCCGCGGCCTTCGGCGGTGAGCGCCTTGCGCCAGGCCAGCGTCTGCCGCAGCGCCTCGATATAGGTGGCGTACCAGCCATAGCCGTGGGCGACGGTCTGATGGGCTTCCAGCAGCTTGCGGTCGACCCGGCCGTCGCGGACGATCAGCGCCGAGACGGCGGTGCGCACCGCAAGGGCCAGCTTTTCGGCCGCTTCCAGCGCCTGGCCGCACAGCGGCACCAGATTGTCCAGGTGCACGCTCTGGGTTTCATCCTTCGCCAGGGTGGCGGCCATGTCGCTGTCCTTCTTGTTCTTGGATAGGTGTCTCTTTACGGAGGCCCCTGTCTAATGGATGAGGTTCTCCGAATCCAGTCGCGGGGGCTAGGCGCCGAGGCCGGGCTCGTTGGCCGCCTCGATGGCGTCCTCGACGGTGCGAAGGCCCGGATAGCGCGCCGACACCAGCACCGCCATGTTGCCGGGCTTGTGCTCGTTGTTCCACATCTTGGTGTGGGCGCGCGGGATGTCCTCCCACGAGAACACCTCGGACATGCACGGGTCGATGCGGCGCTCGATCACCAGCTTGTTGGCCTCGCTCGCCTGCATCAGGTGGGCGAAGTGGCTGCCCTGGATGCGCTTCTGCCGCATCCAGACGAAGCGGGCGTCCATGGTCAGGTTGAAGCCGGTGGTGCCGGCACAGAACACCACCATGCCGCCGCGTTTCACCACGAAACAGCTCACCGGGAAGGTCGATTCGCCGGGATGCTCGAACACCATGTCGACGTCGACGCCCTTGCCGGTGATGTTCCAGATCGCCTTGCCGAACTCGCGGCACTTCTTCATGTACTCGGCATAGACCGCCTGGTCGCCCACCGGAGGCAGCTGGCCCCAGCAGTCGAAGTCCTTGCGGTTGATGACGCCCTTGGCGCCCAGCGACAGCACGAAGTCGCGCTTGGTCTCGTCCGAAATCACGCCGATGGCGTTGGCGCCGGCGGTGGCGCAGAGCTGGATCGCCATGGACCCCAGGCCGCCCGAGGCGCCCCACACCAGCACGTTGTCGCCGGGACGGATGATGTGCGGCTTGTGGCCGAACAGCATGCGGTAGGCGGTGGCGAGGGTGAGCGTGTAGCAGGCGCTCTCTTCCCAGGTCAGGTGGCGCGGCCGGTGCATCAACTGGCGCGCCTGGACCTTGCAGAACTGGGCGAAAGAGCCGTCCGGCGTCTCGTAACCCCAGATGCGCTGGGACGGCGAGAACATCGGGTCGCCGCCATTACACTCCTCGTCGTCGCCGTCGTCCTGGTTGCAATGCACCACGACTTCGTCGCCGACCTTGAAGCGCTTCACGCGCGAGCCGATCTTGTAGACGATGCCAGACGCGTCCGATCCGGCGATGTGGTAGGGCGCCTTGTGGACGTCGAACGGCGAGATCGGGATGCCCAGGCCGGCCCACACGCCGTTGTAGTTGACGCCGGCGGCCATCACCAGAACGACCACCTCGTCGGGGTCGATCTCGGGGGTGTCGACCACCTCGATCTGCATGGATTGCTCAGGCGGGCCGTGGCGTTCGCGGCGAATCGCCCATGCGTACATCTTGGGCGGCACATGGCCCAGCGGGGGAATCTCGCCCACCTCGTAGAGGTCCTTGTAGACTTGGCCGGTGGACGGGGTGTTCTCTGCGGTAGCGGGCTGCGGGCTCATGGTCGTTTGCTCCTGTCGCCGGTCTGCTGTCCCGGAAGGCAAACCTTCCAAAGTAGCATTGTCGTTCAAGTCATTTTGCGGCGCAGCATCTATTATGATATTTCCGTTATGCGGTCCATCCGGAAATAAACGACTCCGTTACCATGCGGTAGCGCTAACAAACCACAGGAGAACCAATGAGCGAGACGTCAGGCAAGGGGGCCGACTCAGGCAGGCCGAAGACCGCCAGGGACAAGCCGTGGCTGATCCGGACCTATTCCGGCCACTCCTCCGCCAAGGCGTCGAACGAGCTCTACCGGACCAACCTGACGCGCGGCCAGACGGGCCTTTCCGTGGCCTTCGACCTGCCGACCCAGACCGGCTACGACAGCGACCACCCGCTGGCGCGGGGCGAGGTGGGCAAGGTGGGCGTGCCGGTCGGGCACCTGGGCGACATGCGCGCCCTGTTCGACGGCATCCCGCTCGAGAAGATGAACACCTCGATGACGATCAACGCCACGGCGCCGTGGCTGCTGGCGCTCTATATCGCCGCTGCCGAGGAGCAGGGCGCGGACCGGGCCAAACTCAACGGCACGGTGCAGAACGACATCATCAAGGAGTATCTCAGTCGCGGCACCTACATCTTCCCGCCGGGGCCGTCGCTGCGGCTGACCACCGACATCATCAGCTACACCTACCGCGAGCTGCCGAAGTGGAACCCCACCAACGTCTGCTCCTACCATCTGCAGGAAGCGGGCGCGACGCCGGTGCAGGAGGTGGCGTTCGCGCTGGCCACCGCCATCGCCGTGCTCGATTCGGTGCGTGATTCGGGCCAGGTGCCGAAGGACGAATTCCCGACTGTGGTCGGCCGCATCAGCTTCTTCGTCAATGCCGGCGTGCGCTTCATCACCGAGATGTCAAAGATGCGCGCCTTCACCGAGCTGTGGGACGAGTTGACGGCGCAGCGCTACGGCATCGAGGACGAGAGCC
>CAMDTB010000093.1 GCA_945907245.1 Rhizobium sp. Q54 | reverse complement strand
CGCGCCCCCGCCCGCGCTGCCGCCGCCCGCCCCGACACCCGCGCCGCAAGCGGCCCCGCCCGAACTGGCAGCGCCGGCACCAGCACCCGAGCGAGCCTCGACCGTCTCGGCGGCCGAGGCCGAAGCGCTCAGGCGCGCCCGGATCAAATATCTGGAGGATAATCCGCCGTCCCCGATGCCGCCGCCGATGCCGCCCGTCGAGACCGCGCCCGCGGCCGAGGCTGCCGCTGCATCCGCAGCGCCAACAGCAACGCCGCAGCCCGCCGAAGCAGACTCTCCCGCGCCGCCGGCTGCGGCTGCCGAAACGACGCCGCCAGTCCCGGCGACTCCCACGGCGCCCGCGCCCTCGGCAGACATCCCCGCGGCCGCCGTTCCCGAAGCGGCCGCGCCGGCTCCTTCGCCCGAACCGCCGGCAGCCGAGGCCGCACCACCGGCGGCGGAGGCCGTACCGCCTGAGACGGCCGAGACGCAGCCGTCCTCCGAACCAGCCGCCGCCGCGGAACCCGCGACCGAACAACCGGCCGTACCAGAAACGTCGCCGGTTCAGAGCGAAGAGCTTCAGCGCGCCCGCGCCCGGTGGTTGCAGGACCACCCGCCGGCGCCGCCGCCCCCCACGGAGCCCGCCTCGGCGGAAGCTGCCCCTTCTGCACCGGCGGAAGCCGTTTCCACCCCGCCTGCGGTTCAGTCGGAAGCTTCCGCGCCTTCCGAGCCGCCGGATGCTCCCGAGCCCTCAGCGCCCGCGCCCGCCGAAGAGCCTGCTCCCATCGCGGCGACGCTGGCGCCCGAGACCGTTGCGCCCGCCGAGGCACCGGCTCCAACACTGGTGGATCCGGTGCCGGCGCCGGCGGCCGAAGCGTCGCCAACTACGCCGCCGTCACCGCAGGAGGAGGAACTGCGCCGGGCCCGCGCCCGCTATCTTCAGGACCGTCCCGCTGCGCCGCCCGAGGCGCTCGCTCCCGAACCGGCGGCAGAGTCCGAAAACCTCCCCGCGGCCGATGCGCCTGCCCCAGATGAACCGCCGCCAGTGCCCGCCGAGGCAACGGTTCCCGCCGACGTGGTTCCCGCTGCGCCGCCCGAAGCGGTCGCGCCGGCCGAACCCGTCCCGGAATCGACGCCATCGCCGCAGGAAGAAGAATTGCGCCGGGCCCGCGCCCGCTATCTGCAGGACCGCCCGGCGGACGTGGCCGATCCGGCAGCGCCAGAACCGACGACGACGCAGGACCCCACCGAACCGGCCCCGACGCCGGAGGCCGCGGAACCGGCCGCTCCTCCCGCTCCGGCGCAAACCGACCTAGCGCCCGTGGAGTCGGCGCCGCTGGCCGCTCCCCCACCGCCCGAGCCCGTAACGACGCCCGTCATGCCGGCCGAACAACCCGCGCCAAGGCCAGAGCCGGCCGAGACGGCACCCGTCCAGGCAGAACCCGTGGCGGCCACGCCGGAGCCGGTTCAGCCGGAACCGGCGGTGACCGCGCCACAGCCAGCCGCCGCACCCGAACAGCCTCGAGCCAACCCGGTCACGCCGCCGGAGCCTGCCGCTGCGCCGCAGCCAAGTCTGCCGAAAATCCAGCCGGAATCCCTGCTGCAGGCGCCGCGTGCATCGACGCCGACGGAAGCGGTGACGCCTGCGGAAGCCGTGCCGCCGGACGCGGTCCCCGTGCCGGTAGAGCAGGTGCCCGAGGCGCTGGAGACGGCACCGGATGCCACGTCCGACCAGAGCAACGCGCCCACCGTGCACGAGGAAGCCTCGCCCTACAGCGATACCGTCAGCAGGCCCGACGGCATGCCGGCCGAACAGCTGGGGTTCTGATCGTCAGACGTCTTCGTTCTGGGCCACCTTGCCCGGCCGCCGCGCCACGAACTTGTCCCGGGTGACCGAGGCCCGGATCACTGGAATCGCGTCGTCGGGAAGCGGTGCCATCCATGTCTTGCGCTGCAGCGCCGCCGCGATGAACGGCGCCAGCCGCTCGGCCTTGGCCTGCTCGCGCGCCTCTGCCTTGGCCTTGAACTCGGGCAGGATGCCTTCGGCGAAGCGGTGCATGGATTCGACGATCTGGTCGTGCGGGTTGCGGCCCGCCTGCTGCAGCAGGATGACCTGGTCGACACCCGCCCGCTCGAACTCGTGCAGATGGCGGCGCACGTCGTCCTCGGTGCCGATGCCCGCCGCATATTGCGGATCGAGCGCGGCGGTCCGGACGATCTCCTCGGTCTTGTTACCGCGGATGTCGTGGAAGTCGCGCCACAGCGTCGTGCGGCCGGGCACGGTGTCCTTGGTGACCAGCGAGGCGAGCGCGTAGCCGAAGAACTCGAAGCCGTCCTGGCCGCGCCTTATCGCCTCCGACCGGTCCGGATGGATCGAGAAACTCGACACCATGGCGATGTTGGCGTTCACCGCGTGGCCGACGGGCACACAGGCGTCGCTCATGATCGTGCCGTAATAGATGTCGGCCCAGTGCTTCGCCTCCTCCGGGTTGACGAAGGCAAAGGCCAGCGCGCCGACGCCCAGGCTCGCCGCGATGCGGATGGTGTCGCGGTTGGAGCAGGCCATCCACAGCGGCGGGTGAGGCTTCTGCATGGGCTTGGGGATGACGTTGCGCGCCGGCATGGAGAAGTACGGCCCGTCATAGCCAGGATAGGGCGTCATGGTCATCATGTTGGCGATCTGCTCGACCGCGTCGATGGCCATCGCCCGCTTTTCCTTGGCCGGAATGTTGAAACCGTGCAATTCCATGCGCGTGGCGCCCTCGCCGAAGCCGAGCTGGGCGCGGCCGTTCGACACCAGATCGAGCATTGACACGGTCTCGGCGGTGCGCGCCGGATGGTTGTATTGCGGGATCACCTGGCGGATGCCGTGGCCGAGCTTGATCGTCTTCGTCCGCCCGGCGGCGGCGGCGAGCAATGTCTCGGGCGAGGAGCAGTGGGAATACTCGTCGAGGAAGTGGTGCTCGACCGCCCAGGCGTAGTCGATGCCCAGCTGGTCGGCGAGCGTGATCTGGTCGAGCGCCTCGTGCACCAGCCGGTGCTCGTCGTCCTCGCTCCAGGGCTTCGGCAGCTGCAACTCGTAAAAGACGCCAAACCGCATGATGAAATCTCCTGTCTCCCCGGAGCGGAAGCCTACACGGCGCAACAGCGGGCACAAAGCACCGACTAGGACGTTGAGCAGCCGGAGGTCCGATGTCATCCCACGCCATGTCCGCTGAATCGAAACCCATGACCGCGCCTCGCCCGGGCTGGCGCCGCCATCTGTGGCATGCCGGCCTGCTGGTCATGCTGGCGATGATGTGGGGCTCGTCGTTCCTGATGGTGAAGGTCGCGCTGCGGGATTTCTCGCCGGTCGAGGCGCTGACCGGGCGCATGGCCATCGCCGCGCTGTTCTTCACCGCCGCCCTGTTGATCCGGCGAAAGCAGGTCGAGCGCAGCCGCAAGGCCTGGGCGCTGATGGCGGCCATGGCCGTGATCGGCAATGTCTTCCCCTATCTGCTGATCAACTGGGGACAGACCCGGGTCGAGACCGGCACCGCCGCGATCCTGATGGGCATCGTGCCGCTGGTGACCGCCGTGCTGGCGCAGGCGTTCACACGGGGCGAGCGGTTCCATTTGTGGAAGGCCATCGGCATCGCCGTGGGCTTCGCCGGCGTGGTCGTGCTGTTCGGCGGCCCGCAGCTTTCCGGCGGCCACGGTGTCATGTGGGGCGCCGCCGCGATCCTGCTCGCGGCGCTGGGGCTGGCCAGCGGCACAATCCTGGCCGACAAGGCCAGCGACTATCATTCGATCCCGATCGGCTTCGGCGTGATGTGGATCGCCGCCATCGTCTGCGTGCCGCTGTGGCTGGGCATCGACGGCGGCGCCCTCCCCGCCCGCGTCTCCTGGCAATCGGCGGCGGCGGTGGCCGGGCTGGCGATCTTTTCGACTGCGCTGCCGACCCTGGTGCTGATCTATCTGGTGCGCAGCGCCGGACCCTCCTTCGCCGGCTTCACCAACTATCTGGTACCGGTGATCGGCGTGGCACTCGGCGTCGCCCTGCTCAACGAAGCGCTGACCTGGTATGCCGTCGTCGCGCTGGGCCTGATCATCGCCGGCATCGTGGTTGGACAGATCGGCGGGCGGAAGGGCGGGAAAAAGGCAGCGGCACCGGCCGCCGACCGCTAAACTGGCGGGCGCCGGCATCTGGTGACGACGCTTGCGCGGCACGGTATCCTGCCGCCATGACACAGGCCATCCTGCTGCTGCCCATCGGCTTCGTCCGCAACGCCCGCACCGAGGCGATCGACGACGGCTGGGACGCGGTTGACAGCCACATCGAACTGGACCCGGCGGTTTACGGACCCGATGCACTGACCGGTCTCGAACAGTTCTCCCACGTGGAAATCCTGTTCCATTTCCACCTGTTGGCCGACTCGAAGGTCCACACGGGCGCCCGGCACCCGCGCGGCAACCTGGACCTGCCCCGGGTCGGCATTTTCGCCCAGCGTGGCAAGGACAGGCCGAACCGGCTGGGCCTGTGCGTGTGCCCATTGCTGAAGGTGGAGGGCACCACCCTCACCGTCCGCAGCCTCGACGCCATTGACGGCACGCCGGTGGTGGACATCAAGCCCTGGATAAAGGGCTTCGCGCCGCGCGGCGAGGTCCGCGAGCCCGAGTGGGCCGCGGAGATCATGCGGGACTACTGGTAGCCACCCGCACCATCCGTCATCCCGGCGAAGGCCGGGACCCAGACTTGACAGTCCGGCGCGCTTCGCGCCGGTCTTTTCGTGAGGGACTGGATCCCGCCCTCCGGCGGGATGACGGCTGTAGATGAGGCACAGGTATGCCCCTATTTTCCCGCCAGCAGCAGATATACTTCGTTCGGACCGGAGCCGTTGTAGATGGCAAGCCTACCTGCGATGCAGGATGCGATCGAACCGTGATCATCATCCATCGCAAAGCGCCCCAGCATTTCGTGTAACGGCCACGATTGTCCGTCGATCCGGTGATCGGTCGACATGACGAACGCCGTCTGCGGGCCGCCCAGGGCCGTCATCCGAGCCATGATGGCGGCGACCGTTGCGGGGCGCAGGTCGAGCTCTTCGGCCTTCGCCATGTTCAAATAGCGGAAATGGTAGAGTTCCAAGAGGAATTTCTGCCGACGCCTGGAATCCGACAGGAAACCACGGAAACGGTCCCGCTTGGATGGGACCACGAAGCTGTCAAGAAACCCGGCTTCGTGGTCATCCATGCCGTCTACTCCCCCGCCAGCAACGCCCTGTTGCTTTCCGCGACCGCCTTCAGCTCGTCCAGTTCCTGGTAGACGTCGCCGCCGGAGTTGCGGAACACCTCGGCCATGTCGTCCATGCCCTTGGCGGCATAGTCGCGCACTTCCTGGGTGATCTTCATCGAGCAGAACTTCGGCCCGCACATGGAGCAGAAATGCGCCACCTTGTGGGCTTCCTTGGGCAGCGTCTGATCGTGGAACAGGCGCGCGGTTTCCGGGTCCAGCGACAGGTTGAACTGGTCCTCCCAGCGGAACTCGAAGCGGGCGCGGCTGAGCGCGTCGTCGTGCGCCTGGGCGGCCGGATGGCCCTTGGCCAGGTCGGCGGCGTGCGCGGCGATCTTGTAGGTGATCACGCCCACCTTCACGTCGTTGCGGTCCGGCAGGCCGAGATGCTCCTTCGGCGTCACGTAGCAGAGCATGGCGGTGCCGAACCAGCCGATCATGGCGGCGCCGATGCCGCTGGTGATGTGGTCGTAGCCGGGCGCCACGTCCGTGGTGAGCGGGCCGAGGGTGTAGAATGGCGCCTCGCCGCACTCCTTCAGCTGCTTGTCCATGTTGATCTTGATCTTGTGCATCGGCACGTGGCCGGGGCCTTCGATCATCACCTGGCAGCCGTGCTTCCAGGCGATCTGGGTGAGCTCGCCCAGCGTCTCCAGTTCGGCGAACTGCGCGGCGTCGTTGGCGTCGGCGATCGAGCCCGGGCGCAGGCCATCGCCCAGCGAGAAGCTGGCGTCATAGGCGCGCATGATCTCGCAGATGTCCTCGAAGTGCTCGTAGAGGAAGCTCTCCTTGTGGTGCGACAGGCACCACTTGGCCATGATCGAGCCGCCGCGGCTGACGATGCCGGTGACGCGCTTGGCGGTCAGCGGCACGTAGTGCAGCCGGACGCCGGCATGGATGGTGAAATAGTCGACGCCCTGCTCGGCCTGCTCGATCAGCGTGTCGCGGAACACTTCCCAGGTCAGGTTCTCGGCGACGCCGTCGACCTTCTCCAACGCCTGGTAGATCGGCACGGTGCCGATCGGCACGGCGGAGTTGCGGATGATCCATTCGCGGATGTTGTGGATGTTGCGCCCGGTCGACAGGTCCATGACCGTGTCGGCGCCCCAGCGGGTCGACCACACCATCTTGTCGACCTCGTCGGCCACCGACGAGGTAACCGCCGAATTGCCGATGTTGGCGTTGATCTTCACCAGGAAGTTGCGACCGATGATCATCGGCTCGGCTTCGGGATGGTTGATGTTGGCGGGGATGATCGCCCGGCCGCGCGCGATCTCGCTGCGCACGAATTCCGGGGTAATGTAGTCGGGAATCTCCGCGCCGAACGACTCGCCGTCGCGCAGCGCCTGCTCGAGCGCCTGCTCGCGGCCCAGATTCTCGCGGACGGCGACGTATTCCATCTCTTTGGTGATGATGCCGGCGCGGGCGAATTCGAGCTGGGTCACCATGGCGTTGCCGACCGCGCGCAGCGGCCGGCGCAGGTTCGGGAACTCGGAGACCAGGTGCTTGCCGGTGGCGCCGCCATTGTCCTCGGGGCGCACATGGCGGCCCTCATATTCCTCGACGCCGCCGCGCTCCAGCACCCACTTGGTGCGCAGCCGTTCCAGGCCCTCATAGATGTTGATGGAGACCTCGGGATCCGAATACGGCCCGGACGTGTCGTACAGCTTCACCGGCGGCTCCTTGGCCGTCTCGTGCAGCGCCACTTCGCGCATGGGCACGCGCAGGTCGCCGCCCACGTAAATCTTCCGCGAGCCGGGAATCGGACCGGTGGTGACGGAAATCTTCGGGGCTTCGGTGAGGTCGTTCATGGGGCTACTCCGCGCTCAAAAATAGGCCATGTGCGGGAAATGGAGTATCCGGAAGCTCCTTCCCTTCGCCGGCATGACCCGGATCAGGTTCGAAGGGTTTGCGCGGCTCTTCCCCGCGTCCTCTCAGCCCTATGGGCACCCCTGGAACGAGTCCAATATGTGCACCGAAGTGCCGCCGCGTCAACCTGCGGCGCCTCTAAAGACGCATTCCGGCCCAGATGACGGCTTCGGTCGACCAGCGCACAACCGGATCAAGCACCTTGCTCCAGAAGCTGCCCGGCGCGATATAGACGCGGATTATCCAGATGCGCCTGGGAGCAGTCGCTCTGCGATGCCCCATCGTCGACATCATACGCGTAGCACCAAAAGCATCTGCTACGCCTGACCGGACGCGGGAGACCGGCTCCCGGCACACCTCCGAGTTTAGCTACCTCCCTCCAAACACTACTTGAAATTGTATCAAATTTTATCTATAAAATGGCGAAACTGTGGCAAACCGGACATGCGCCATGCCGACTCACACACTGCCCAATCTCGTCACCCTGCTTGGCCGCCGCTCGCGCCAGGAGCTCGTCGAGATCCTGGTCCGCGCGCACCGGGCCGGCGACAAGGCCCTGGTCTGCCAGTGCCAGACCGAGCTGGACCGGCAGACGCGGATGTTTGCGCAAGTTCCCCTGAAAGCCGCGGCCAGCCAGCGTTAGAGCGGCCTGCTTGCTTGAGCCGATGACCTTTAGCGCCGTTCCGGAAACAGCGCCTTCAGCCCTTCCCGGCTCGCCGCGGCGATGCCGCGTTCGGTGATCAGGCCGGTCACCAGCCGCGCCGGCGTCACGTCGAAGGCGTCGTTGCGCGCGGGCGTACCCTTCGGGGCGATGGAGATCGTCACATTCTCGCCCCATTTGGTGCGCCCGGTGATCTGGGTCAGCTCTTCGCCGGCCCGCTGCTCGATGGGAATGGCGAAGCCGTCGTCCAGCGTCCAGTCGATGGTGGTCGACGGCAGCGCCACGTAGAACGGCACGCCGTTGTCGTGCGCCGCCAGTGCCTTCAGATAGGTACCGATCTTGTTGGCGACGTCGCCCGTCGCCGTGGTGCGGTCGGTGCCGACGATGCACAGGTCGACCAGGCCGCGCTGCATCAGGTGACCGCCGGAATTGTCCGAGATCAGCGTGTGCGGCACCCCGTGCTGGCCCAGCTCCCAGGCGGTCAGCGACGCGCCCTGGTTGCGCGGCCTTGTCTCGTCCACCCAGACATGCACCGGGATGCCGGCGTCGTGCGCCATGTAGATCGGCGCGGTCGCCGTGCCCCAGTCGACGCAGGCGAGCCAGCCGGCGTTGCAGTGGGTGAGGATGTTCACCGCCTCGCCCGGCTTCCGGGCGGCAGCCTGCTCGATCAGGCTCAGGCCATTCATGCCGATGGCCTGGCAGATCGCCACGTCCTCCTCGCAGATCTCGCCCGCGCGCCTGTACGCCGCCTCGACCCGCTCGTTGGGCCGCACGGTGAACAGCGCGCCCAGCATCTCCTCGACGGCCCAGCGAAGATTGACCGCGGTCGGCCGGGTCGCCAGCAGCCGGTCGGCGGCGACACCCATGGACAGGTCGCTGGCATCGGCGCGCATGGCGAGCGCCATGCCGTAGGCGGCGGTCGCGCCGATCAACGGCGCGCCGCGCACCTGCATGCTGGTGATGGCGTGGGCGGCATGATCGAGCGTGCGCAGCGTGACGATCTCCAACCGGTGCGGCAGCCGCGTCTGGTCGATGACGTCCACCGACCAGCCGTCATGATGCAACCGAATCGGCCTTTGGGCCACACCTTCAACCTTCATTCCCTGCCCCCAGGCTGTTTCCCGTATGCCGCGTAGCGCGCCAGCGCCTCGTCCATCTCCGCCTCGGTCAGCAGCACCGGCGTGCCGGTCTGCCGGGCGATGCAGTATTGCCGCGCCAGCGCCTCGACCTCGACGGCGAGCGACAGCGCCCGCGGCATGGTCGTCTCGCAGACGATCATGCCGTGATTGGCCAGCAGGCACGCCTTGCGGGCATCCAGCGCCGTCAGCATGGCGGCCGACAGCGCGGCGCTGCCATAGAGCGCATAGTCCGAGCAGCGGATATCCGGCCCGCCCGCCGCCGCGACCATGTAATGGAACCGCGGGATGCCTTCGCGCAGGCACGCCAGCGCCGTGGCATAGGGCGGATGGGCGTGCAGCACCGCGTTCATCTTGGGCCGCGCCCGGTAGATGTCGCAATGCATGCGCCATTCGCTCGACGGCTCGAGCGGCCCGTGCGCATGTCCGTCCAGCGTGACATAGACCATGTCGGCTGGCCTGAGCGCGTCGTAGCGCAGGCCGGTCGGCGTCACCAGGAAGCCGTCCAGCCAGCGCGCCGAGCCATTGCCCGACGTGCCGTGGTTGACGCCAAGCGCCGTCATGGCGAGGCACGCGTCGATCACGGACTGGCCGATGGTGTGGCGGTCGCTGGCGGTCATCTGAGTGTCGGTCGTCTGTTCAAAATTGATTGTCATCCCGGCGAAAGCCGGGACCCAGTGCCGATGCAGTTATCCCTCTTATCCGTGTCCCTGAGCTTGTCGAAGGGCATTGCACGAACGCTGATGCGAGGCCCTTCGACAAGCTCAGGGATACGGTGAAGTTTATGTGTTGCATCGCTGGGTCCCGGCTTTCGCCGGGATGACAACGTTGGATGGGAAAGGTCTACACTTTACCCCGAAATTCGCAACCTCGGGATCATGCCATCAACGTCAGCACGTTGCCCGACGGATCGCGAAAATAGGCGAGCGTCCCGCCCCAGGGCTGCGTTTCGGGCGGGCCTTCGAACGGTACGCCCTTCGCGGTAAGGTCGTTGTACACCGCGTCCATGTCGTCGACCGCGATCGAGACGCCGATGAAGCGTCCCGGCGCCGCGCCCATGGTGCGCTCCTCGCCCACCACCGTGACGATGAACTGGATCGGCTCGACGTCGACACCGAAGGCGCCCATCTCGGGAATCTCCCAGGCCAGCTTCAGCCCGAGCGTGTCGACGTAGAACGCCCGCGCCGAGAGGATGTCGTCGACCAGGATCTGGATGCCGTAGACCTTCATGGATGCTCTCCTTCACGCACTCCGCCGCCACGGTAGCAGATGGCGGCGCGGGGGCATGAGCCATATCAGCGGGCCTCGAAATGGTCGAGGAAGCTGTTTCCCATCCGTGCTTCTGCGAGCGGAGCGAAGCAGCCCAGCCGGGCCGATGAAGGCTGCCGGGCAATATGCGCCAGCCGTGAAGCCGCATTCGAGCAACGTTGCGAGCAAAAGGCTGTAGCCTCACTGCCGCACGACCATCAACGG
>CAMDTB010000092.1 GCA_945907245.1 Rhizobium sp. Q54 | reverse complement strand
CCCGCGTAAAGCGCAAAACCTCAAACCAAGCTGTAAGAGCCCGGGCCAAACGCCTCATGAATAAGACAGGCTAGCTTACGCAGAGGTCACTATAAATATTCTGGCCATCGACAAAAGAACGATGAAGTTGAATGGCACGATACTGCGATTGCCTGACTATATTCCAAAATCTTACCAGGGCAGCTGCCTCAAAAATTAGCTGCGTTTGTATGCTACCGCCTCTCATAATGTCCGCAATGGGTGGATTGTGTTGAAGAAGTCAGCTTTTGAGAGGAGCGGACGCTGACCGAGGATCGGCGCGAGCGGGGTTGTGCCGCTTCAGGCAGCCATCGCTGGCGGGGACATCGGGATCAGCTTCGCCATTTTGCGGAGATTTTGGGCGGTAGCGGCGAGGAGGAACTCGTCTCTGGCGCCGCACGGTCCCCTGAGGCGCAACCGGTCGAGCCTCAGGATGCGTTTGAGGTGTGCGAACAACATTTCGACCTTCTTCCGCTGACGCCTCGAGACCAGGTAGGCATCCGTTCTGGCGATATCGCGCGCCATTTCGCGGGCTGGCTCGTGAACCGACCGCGGCACCTTGCGGGCCGGGGCATTCGGGCAGCAGCGCGGCTTCAGGGCGCAGCCGTCGCAGTCGTACTTGCTGGCGCGGTAGAGCACTGCGGTTCCGTCGTTGACGACCGTGCCCTTGGAGGTGAGGACCTTGCCGCCGGGACAGAAGTAGACGTCGCCCTCGGGATCGTAGCTGAAGTCCTCCCGGCTGAACGTCCCATCGGTTCGAGCGGATTTGTCGAAGACAGGAATGTGCGGTTCGATGGCATGCTCCTCGACCAGCCATTCGAGCGTCTCTCCCGAACCATAGGCCGTGTCGGCGACCAGCCATTCCGGCCATAGGCCAAGGCCCTCCTTGGTGCGCTCGATCATCGTCCTGGCGGCCGCGACCTCGGCCTGCCGGACAGCTGTGCTGGCCTCGACATCGACGATCACTGCATGCTCCACATCGATCAGATAGTTGGTGCAGTAGGCGAAGAACGCGGGGCCGCCGCTTGCGCCCGTCCAGCGCGCTGCCGGATCGACCGGCGAGAGGAACTTCGGGGCCACCGGCGTTGCCGCGCCGAAGGCGGCATCGTCGAGGACGGCAAGGTACTCGCGCACGGCGCGGTTCGCCGCCTCCGGCGGCAAGTCCTCGCCACCGGCGACGCCGCGCTGGCGGTTGGCGTCGGCCTTGATCAGGCTGGCATCAACCGCGAACCCCTCGCCGCCGACCAGCCCCTCGGCCATGCAGCGCCTGACCGTCGTCTCGAACACCGCGCGCAACAGATCGCTGTCGCGGAAGCGCCCATGCCGGCTCTTCGAGAAGGTCGAATGGTCTGGCACCGCGCCGTCGAGCCCAAGCCGGCAGAACCAGCGATAGGCCAGGTTGAGATGGACCTCCTCGCATAGCCGACGCTCGGACCTGATACCGAAGCAGTAGCCGACGATCAGCATCCGGATCATCAGCTCCGGATCGATCGAGGGCCGTCCGATCTCGCTGTAGTAGGGCCGCAGGTGTTCACGGATGCCCGACAAGTCGACAAAGCGGTCAATCGAGCGCAACAGATGATCCGCCGGCACATGCTGTTCCAGGCTGAAGCCGTAGAACAGCGCCTCCTGCATCACGGTCCGCTCACCCATCATCAGCCAATCTCCCAACATCGACGGGAAATTGAATCAGCGCGCCGCTACCGCCGCAAGTCGGAGTTTTTCAACACAATCGGTCGATAGCAGACCGGCGGCTTACTGCGTAGCGCACGGGCACTTCAGCAGCAGCTGAAACCCTTCCAAGCCTGCCATCAGCCTGCCGGCGCCAAAATCGATTCGTGTTCCTCGATCGTGCAGAAGCGGTTCTTGCTGCGGTCGAACAGCCTTTCCTCGTCCTCGGCGATTTCGGCGGCGGTCTCGGGAACGGCGAGCGCCGCCATCCCGGCCTCGTAGGCTTCGCGGGTCTCGAACCATATCTCCGTCAGCACGTCGTATTCGAGTTCCTCCACCTCGCCCGTGAGCGGATTGGGAACCGGCCGCAAATACCGGCGCATGTAGCGGCGGGCGGTGGGAAGCACCTTCTCGCCGATCTTGCGGTGATAGGTTTCGTAATAGGCGATGAAATCCTCGAACGACATCCCTTGCCTGCGCTTCAACAGGCATACCGTCTTGAACATGATGAGCTCCCCTCTCGGAACGTCGGGCCGGTTCGGTGCCCGAAGGTGAGCCTGGAGCCTATCCTGTGAAAACGCATCGTCCCATGGATTTCGTGCGCCGTGGCGCTTGCTGGACCTTATCCATGTCCACCACCGGTCTGGGTCCCGGCTTTCGCCCATCGGCGGGATCTGACGCGCGAGCCTCCCCTCAATTGTCATCCCCGCCAAGCGAAGCGCGCGCGGGGACCCATCTCGACCCGGGACTCGCAACTTTCATGTGGAGAAATGGGTCCCCGATCGCAAGTCTCGCAGCCGCGAACCTGCCGGTTCGCGGGCTCGACTAGCGTCGGGGATGACAGTTTCAGAGATTGCGACCGCAAAGTTGACGCCTGCAGGTCCTCGCGGGGAAGGCGATTACTTGTTTGACTTCAAACCCTTCACCACGCCCCCGAACGTCGCTACCAGTTCCCGGTAAAGCTCCCGCTTGAACGGCACGATCAGGTCGGGGACCTGCTCGAAGGGCACCCATTTCCAGTCACGGAACTCGGGGTGCCTGGTGTCGAGGTCGATGTCCTTGTCCTTGCCGAGGAAGCGCAGCACGAACCATTTCTGCTTCTGGCCGCGGTACTTGCCGCCCCACATCTTGCCGACCAGCTCGGGCGGCAGGTCGTATTCGTGCCAGCCCTCGCTCTCGGCGACGATCTCGGCGTTGCCGGTGCCGATCTCCTCTTCCAGCTCGCGCAGCGCGGCCACGCGGGGATCCTCGCCCTTGTCGATGCCGCCCTGCGGCATCTGCCAGGCGTCGGCCGGGTTGTCGAGGCGCGCGGCCACGAACACCAGGCCGTCCCGGTTGACCAGGATCACCCCCACATTGGGCCGATAGGCGGTCGGCTCGGCCATGGGTTACGGCACCGCGGCGGCGGCCGGCTTCTTCTGGGTCAGCGCCAGACCCTTGATCAGGTCGAGCGCGTAGGCCAGCTGGTAGTCGTCCTCGGCGATGTCGGTGCTGCTCTTCTTGCTGTCCTTGGGCGGCGTGTTCATCGGCGGCAGCGGCGCTTCCTCGTCATCCTCCTGCGACTGCGGCACGGGCTTGGCGGGTGCCTTCTTGTCGTCCTTCGCGGCGCCGTCCTTCTTGTCGTCCTTCTTGCCGTTGGGGTTCTCGAGATGGCCGCGCAGCGAGGCCTCGGTGCGCGTCGGGCCGCGGCTTGCGGCGGCATTGGCGATCTTCTCGATCTTGGCCTGCTCGATCAGGATGTCGGGCTCGATGCCCTCGGCCTGGATCGACCGGCCCGACGGCGTGAAGTAACGCGCCGTGGTCAGCCGCATGGCGCCGTTGCCCTGGCCGAGCGGGATGATGGTCTGGACCGATCCCTTGCCGAACGACTTGGTGCCGACGATGATCGCGCGGTGATAGTCCTGCAGCGCGCCGGCGACGATTTCCGACGCCGAGGCCGAGCCGCCATTGATCAGCACGATCATCGGCAGGCCGTTCAGGCTGTCGCCGCTGTGGGCGTGATAGCGCTGCACGTCCTGCGGGTCGCGGCCGCGGGTCTGCACCACCTCGCCCTTGTCGAGGAACGCGTCGCCCACGGCGACGGCCTGGTCTAGCAAGCCGCCCGGATTGTTGCGCAGGTCGAGCACGATGCCGTTGAGCCTGGGGCCCGCCTGCTTCTTGATCTCGTCGAGCGCCTTCTTCAGGCCGGGCTCGGTCTGCTCGTTGAAGCTGGAAATGCGGATATAGCCGCTGTCGCCCTCGACGCGCGATTTCACCGACACGATCTTGATGATGTCGCGGATGATCTCCACGTCGAACTGGGCCTGCTCGCCGCGCCGGGCGATGGAGACCACGATCTTCGATCCCGGCGAGCCGCGCATCTTTTCGACGGCCTCGTTCAGGGTCAGGCCCATGATCTGCTCGCCGTCGAGGGCGGTGATGTAATCGCCGGACTGGATGCCGGCCTTGTCGGCGGGTGTGCCGTCGATCGGCGAGATCACCTTGACCAGCCCGTTTTCCATGGTGACTTCGATGCCCAGGCCGCCGAACTCGCCCTTGGTCTGGACCTGCATGTCCTCGAAGCTCTCGGCGTTCATGTAGCTGGAATGCGGGTCGAGCGACGTCAGCATGCCGTTGATGGCCGCCTCGATCATCTCCTTGTCATTGACCTCTTCCACGTAATTGGCGCGGATGCGGGTGAACACGTCGCTGAACAGGTTCAGCTGGCGGTAGGTCTCCGACCGGTCGGCCGCCCGGGTGGACGAAACGCCGACGGTCGCGGCCGCGATCGCGATGCCGACGACGGCCGTCAGGCCGAACCGGGTAAGCTGCTTCGAATTCATCCACACACCTTTCCTGTCACCGCCCCGCCAGCCATGGCAGCGGGTTAATCGAGCGGCCGTTGCGCCGCAGTTCAATATATAGTCGTGGTTTGGAGTCACGCGCAGATGCCGCGCGTTCGGGTCCCATCTGTCCAACGGGTTCGCCGGCAAGCACCCACTGCGACACGGTGGCGTCGATGTGGCCCATTCCCGCGAGGAGCGTATGATATCCCTCGCCATGATCGATGATCAATAGCAGCCCGTAGTCGCGGAACGGCCCGGCGAACACCACCTTGCCGTCATGGGGCGCGATCACCTGGGAAGCGGCGCGCGACTCGACATAGATGCCGTTGGATTCCCGGTTGGTGACGCCGTCCTTTTCCTGGAAGCGGCGGACAATCTTGCCCTGGACCGGCAGCGGCAGCTTGCCCTCGGCGCCGGAGAACGACGGACCTTCCGGCGGCTTCTGCTTCAGCGCCTTCTGGCGCTCGCGCTCCTTGCGGGCCTCTTCCTCCAGCTTCTTCAGCAGCGCCTCGATGGACTTGGCGTCCTTGGCCAGCTTGCGGGCGCTCTCGGCTTCCTTCTGCGCCTGGCCTTCCGTGGCGGTCCGGTTGGCTTTCTTCTCGGCCAGCAGCCGGTCCACGTCCTTCTGGCGGGCGGACAGCTCCTCCAACTCGGTCTTCAAAGCGGCCTGCTGGATCTCGATATCGCCGCGCAGGCTCTGCAACTCGGCCATCCGGTGGCGCAGGTCGGCCGCCTGGTCGAGCAGGGCGTCGCGGACCCGGTCGAGCACGATGGCGGTGCGGGCGGTGTCCTCGACGCTGGCCGGTCGCAGCACCAGCGCCGCTGTCGGCTGGCGCGAGAGGCGCTGCATGGCCGCAAGTGACGAGGCGAGGTCGTTGGACTTGGCGCGCAGGGTCTCGGCCGCCTCCGCTTCCTGTGTCTTGAGCACGGCGAGGTCGTCCTCGAGACCCTGGATGCGCGCTTCGTGGTCGCGGGTCCGGGCGGCGGCCTCGACGAGGGCCGACGACAGCTTCTTTTCCTCCAGCCGCAGCGCCGCGGCCTGCTGCTCCAGCTGTTTCTTTCTGGCGGCGGCTTCGCCCATCTCCTGCTTGATGGACTTGAGCTGGTCCTGGGCGCCTTCCTTGTCCCTGGCGGCAAAGCCGGCCGTTGACGCGGCGAGCGTCATGACGGCCGCGAGGCCGGCGGCGAGGGCGATGTCAGGCGCGCGCACGGGCCTCCCGCGGGGCGTCGAGGAGCGCCAGCGACACCAGCGAATGGCCGGTCATTTCGGCGGGCTGCGCAAGACCCATCAGCGCCAGCATGGTCGGCGCCACGTCGGCGAGCACGCCGTCATGCAGCGCGACATGCCCGGCGCCCGCCAGCAGCACCGGCACCTGGAAGGTGGTGTGCTGGGTGAAGGCCTCGCCGCTTTCGGGGTCCTGCATCATTTCCAGATTGCCGTGGTCGGCGGTGATCAGCAGCACGCCACCCCTGGCGCGGACCGCCGCCTCCAGCCGGCCGACGGCAGTGTCGACCGCCTCCATGGCCTTGATGGCGGCGCTGAGAATGCCGGTGTGGCCGACCATGTCCGGATTGGCGAAGTTGACGACGATCAGGTCGTATTTGTCGGACGCGACGGCCTCGACCAGCCGGTCGGTCACTTCCCCGGCCGACATCTCGGGCTGCAGGTCGTAGGTGGCGACTTTTGGCGAAGGGACGAGAATACGATCCTCGTTTTCGAACACCGCTTCCTCGCCGCCGTTGAAGAAGAACGTCACGTGGGCGTATTTCTCGGTCTCGGCGATGCGCAGCTGCCTGAGCCCGGCCTTCGACACCACTTCGCCCAGCGTGTTGGCCACCTTCTCGGCGGGGAACAGGGCGGGCACGAAGGCGCTGAGCGCCGAGGAATATTCCACCATGCCCAGCACCGAAGCGAACTGCACCAGCGGGTGCCGGTCGAAGCCGTCGAAGGTGGGATCGACCAGCGCGGTCAGGATCTCGCGGGCCCGGTCGGCGCGGAAATTGGCCATGATCAGGCCATCGCCGTCATTCATTCCCGGATACCCGTCAATGACGGCCGGCAGCATGAACTCGTCGGTCACGCCCGCTGCGTAGCTGGCGCCGATGGCCGCGTCCGCCGTGGCGGCGGTCTCGCCTTCGCCGCGCACCAGCGCCGCATTGGCCTTCTCGACCCGGTCCCAGCGCTTGTCTCGGTCCATCGCATAGAAACGCCCGCTGACGGTGCCGAACGACACATTGTCCAGCGGCGCGATGGCGGCCTCGACCTCGGCGGCGAACTCGCGCCCGCTCGATGGCGGCGTGTCGCGGCCATCCATGAAGCCGTGCAGCACGACCGGCACGCCCGCCTCGCTGATGATTTTCGCCAGCGCCACGAGGTGATCCTGGTGGGAATGGACGCCGCCCGGCGACAGCAGGCCCATGACATGGAACGCGCCGCCCGACGCCTTGACGGTCGCGACGCCGTCCCGCAGCAGCCGGTTGCGCGCCAGCGAGCCATTCAGGATCGCGACATCGATCTTCGGCAGGTCCTGCACCAGCACCCGGCCGCCGCCCAGATTCATGTGACCGACTTCCGAATTGCCCATCTGGCCATCGGGAAGGCCCACCGCCTCGCCCGAGGTGTCGAGCAGGGCGTGCGGCTCGGTCTCGAACAGCCGTGTCAGGTTGGGCGTGCGCGCCAGCAGGAACGCGTTGTTCTCGCGCTCGGTCCGGTGGCCCCAGCCGTCGAGGATGCACAGAACGGCGGGACGCGGCCGCCGGTTCGCAGAAGGGGTCGTTTCGGTCATCGGTCTTTCTAGGATCGTTGTTACCGTAAATAGGCGTCAGCCGGCCCGGTGGTAGGGGTGGTTCGCCGATATGCTCCAGGCCCGGTACAATTGCTCGGCCAACATAGCGCGAACCAGCATATGCGGCCATGTCAAATTGCCCAATGAAAACAGGAAATCCGCCCGTTCCCGCACCGTGTCGCCGTGCCCGGTGGCGCCGCCGATCAGGAAGCAGACGCGGGATTTTCCGGCGTCGCGCCAGGCCGTCATCTTCTCTGCCAGGATTTCGCTGGTGACCGCCTGTCCGCGCTGGTCCAGCGCGACGACGAGCGCGCCGTCGGGCACCTTGGCGAGCAGCAGGGCGGCTTCGCGGTCACGCAGGGTGGCGGCGTCCAGTGGGCGCTTTTCCTCGACCTCGACCATGTCGAGCTTCCAGGGCAGGCGCTTGCGGTAGTCCTCGAACAGGTCGCGCTCCGCGCCGGGCTTGGCACGGCCGACCGCGAGGATGGCCAGGTTCATGGCTGCCTAGGACGCCGTCTCGAGCTCGTCGATCAGCGCGGGCGACCACATCTTTTCCAGATTGTAGAACGAGCGCACTTCCGGGCGGAACAGGTGGACGATCACGTCGCCGGCGTCGATCAGCACCCAGTCGGCGGCCGGCAGGCCCTCGATCTGGAAATGCTTGTGGCCGCTGGCGCGCAGGCTCTCGCCGAGATGCTCGGCGACGGCCGTGACGTGGCGGGCCGAACGCCCCGTGGCGATCAGCATGTAGTCGGCCAGACTGGTCTTGCCTCGGAGATCGATGGTGACGACGTCGGATGCCTGGTCGTCATCGAGTGACTTCTGGATCAGCGAAAGTAGCGGGTCCGTGGAAGTCGGGCGTTGCTGTGTACTAATCTACACTGCTCCTGCTGTGGGCACGCCGGGCCGCGCGGATGGCGGTCGCCGAGGTGGGTTCGTGCCTCAAATGGATGAAGGTCCATGCCGGGGGAACCATCCCCGCCAAATCGCGCGCACGATCCACCGGGATGCGCCGCGTGCCGAATCTTTTCGCCGCCGTGCTGGACATTGCCGCCAGAGAATAGTTTGGCCGGCCGAAAATCGCAACCGGGGCGAGCCGAAAGATGTCCGGCCAGCGCTTCCAGCGCGTAACCTGCTGTAAATTATCGGCTCCCATCAGCCAGACGAACTTGGTCAGCGGGAAGCGGCGGCGCAGCGCGGCCAGGGTGTCGACGGTGAATCGGGTGCCGAGCACCGATTCGATGTCGGTGGGCCGGATGCGCTGTCCGGCTGCCACGCGGCGCGCCTCGGCCAGCCGCTCGGCCTGCGGCGCCATGTCCTTTTCAGGCTTCAGCGGGTTTTGCGGCGACACCAGCCACCATACCTCGTCCAGCCCCAGCCGGCTGATCGCCGTCCGGCTCACCAGCAGGTGCGCCCGGTGCGCCGGGTTGAACGAGCCGCCCAGCAGCCCGATCCTGCGCCCCTTCCAGATGGGCGACAGCGGGTTGATGGCGGGCGCTTCAGGGACGGGTCTGGCCGTCACCCTTGACCACATATTTGAAGGTGGTGAGTTGCTCCACGCCGACCGGCCCGCGTGCATGCATCTTGCCCGTCGAGATGCCGATCTCGGCGCCCATGCCGAACTCGCCGCCATCGGCGAACTGGGTCGAGGCGTTGTGCAACAGGATGGCCGAGCCGACCTCGTTCAGGAAGGTCGCGGCGGCGGCCGGGTCTTCGGTGATGATCGCCTCGGTGTGGCTCGATCCATAGCGGGCGATATGATCCATCGCTTCCTGCAGCCCGCCGACCGTGCGCACGGCGAGGATGGCGTCGAGGAATTCCACGCCCCAGTCGGCGTCGGTGGCGGCCACCAGGCGCGGATCGGCCTTGCGCGCCTCGGCGTCGCCGCGCACCTCGCAGCCTTTCGCCAGCAACTCGTCGACGATGGGCTTCAGATGGGTGCCGAGAACCGCCCGGTCGATCAGCAGGCATTCGGTGGCGCCGCAGATGCCGGTACGGCGCATCTTGGCGTTGACCACGATCCGGCGCGCCATGTCGAGGTCGGCGGCCGCATGGACGTAGGTGTGGCAGATGCCGTCCAGATGGGCGAATACGGGCACGCGCGCCTCGTTCTGCACCCGTTCGACCAGCGAACGGCCGCCGCGCGGCACGATGACGTCGATGATGCCGGCCATGCCCAGCATGATGCCGACGGCCTCGCGGTCCTGGGTCGGCACCAGCTGGATCGACGCTTTCGGCAGCCCTGCCTTCTCGATGCCGTCGGCGAGGCACGCCATGATCGCCCGGTTGGAGTTCACCGCCTCGGTGCCGCCGCGCAGGATGGCGGCGTTGCCGGCCTTCAGCGCCAGCGCGCCGGCGTCGGCGGTCACGTTGGGGCGGGATTCGTAGATGATGCCGATGACGCCGAGCGGCTGGCGCACCCGGGCGATATGCAGGCCGTTGGGCCGGTCCCACTCGGCGATGGTCTCGCCGACCGGATCGGCGAGTGCCGCCACCTCGTCGAGGCCCTTGGCCATGCCCTCGATGCGGTCCTCGTTCAGGGTCAGCCGGTCGAGCAGCGCCTTGCTCAGGCCGCGGTCGGTCGCCGACGCCAGGTCCCGGGCGTTGGCGGCGAGAATCTCCGCCGAGCGGGCGCGCACGGCCTGGGCGGCGAGGCGCAGCGCCGCGTTCTTCTTCTCGGTCGGGACGGTGGCGAGCAGGCGGGCGGCGCCCTTCGCCGCCGTGCCCAGCGCCTGCATGACGGTGTCGATCTCGTTGTCGTGCCTGCGCATTCCGGCGGCGGTCATGACCTTGTCTCCCGCAGCAGCACCAGATGATCCCGGTGGATCAACGGCCCGCGCCCCTTGTAGCCCAGCAGTTCCTCGATGGCGTCGCTCCGGCGGCCCATGATACGCCGGGCCTCGTCGCTTGAATAGGCGACAAGCCCGCGTGCCAGGTCGCGGCCTCCGGCGCTCTGTACCGTCACCGTGTCGCCGCGCTCGAACACGCCGTTGATGGCGGTGACGCCCGCCGCCAGCAGGCTCTTGCCCTGGCTCAGCGCCTCCTCGGCGCCCGCGTCGACGGTCAGCACCGAGGTGGGCCGGAGCGTGCCGGCGATCCACTGCTTGCGCACGGTCAGCGGCGCCTCGTGCGCCTCGAACCAGGTGCCGACGCCGGTGTCGCGGTAGCGGCCGACGGGATGGTCGGGGCCGCCGTTGAGGATCAGAACATGGCAGCCCGAGGGCACGGCGATCTTGGCGGCGGCCATCTTGGTGACCATG